>NZ_JADOGI010000001.1 GCF_015645445.1 Nonomuraea cypriaca
GTGCCCGCCCGTGCCGCCGGAGCTGCGGGGAGACCACCCGGCGCCCGCCCGCCCAGGCACCGCCGTGGACGAGCTGGCCACGCGGCTGGCCAGGCTCGGGCACCGGCCACTCGTGGTGCCCCTCGACCACGACCCGGCCGTGCACGCGGTCCTGCCCTTCGTCGTCCAGGTGGTGTGTTGATGGTGTGCGTACCGGATAACGGGGAGTTGAGTGTTGCGGTCGGGGAGGGGCCGGTGCTTCCGGTTCGGACCGAGTTGGGGCGGGTGGTTGTCGGGCCGTTGGAACGGCCGGACGGGCCTGGGTGCCGCGCCTGCGTACGCATCAGGGCCGCGCGTGTCCAGCCCGACGCCCGCAAGGCCGAGGCCGTACGCGCCCGGCACACGCCCGGCCCGAGCCAGTGGCTCACCCCGCTCGCCGCAGACCTGGTCGAGTCCCTGGTGGCGAGCGAGACCGCCGCGCTCGCGGGCGACGCGGAACCCCGCACCGCGAACGCCGTCCTGGAGATCGACCTGGCCACGCTGGAGGTCACCAGGCACCGGTTCCTGCCCGAACCCCTCTGCCCCGAGTGCGGCGACCTGCCGCCCGACGGCCCATGGGAGCCCGACCTGCGATCCCGGCGCAAGCTCGGCGACAGCCCCAGGACACGGGAGATCGAGCTCGACGCGCTGCTCGAAACCTACGTGGACGGCAGGACCGGCATGATCCGGCCGCTGAAGTCGGGGACGCAGGGCGGCCTCACGGTGGCCAGCGCGATGTTGCCGATCCGCGCGGGCACCGGCCTCGAACCGGGCGTCGGCCGTACCCGCAGCTACACCGCAAGCAAGCGCACCGCCGTGCTGGAGGCGTTGGAGCGCTACGGCGGCGTGAGCCCCGGCGGTCGGCGCACGGTCGTCACGTCCGCGTACCGTGACGTCGCCGGGCACGCCGTTCACCCCGACAGCTTCGGCACGCACCCGGAGGAGAACTACGACCGTCCCGGCTTCGCGTTCCGCCGGTTCACCGAGGACACCGTGTGCCGGTGGGTCTGGGGGTACTCCTTCGCCAAGGCGCAGCCCGTGCTGGTGCCGGAGAACCAGGTCTACTACTACGCCCGGCACCTGCCTGGCGGCGAGCAGCCGTTCGTCTTCGAGGTGTCCAACGGCTGCGCGCTCGGCTCGTGCCTGGAGGAGGCGATCCTGCACGGCCTGCTCGAGGTCGTCGAGCGGGACGCGTTCCTGCTCACCTGGCACGCCAGGCGCGAGGTCCCGCTGCTGGACCCGGCGCTCGCCCGCGACCCGGCGCTCGCGTTGCAGGCCGCCGCGATCACCGCCGAGACCGGGCACCGCGTGCTGTGCTTCGACACCACCGCCGAGCACGGCATCCCGAGCGTGTGGGTCATGGCCGTCGACGCCGAGGGCCGCGCGGACCGGCCCGCCACCGCCCACGCCGCAGGCTCGGCGCTCACTCTGGAGCAGGCCACGATGAACGCGCTCAGCGAGCTGGGCCCGCTGCTGGCCGACGTGATCCGGCGTTACCCGGAGGAACGGGACCGGGCCGAGGCCATGGTCCGCGACCCCGAGCAGGTCCTCACCATGCACGACCACTCGCTGCTCTACGCGGCGCCGGGGGCCGCCGGGCGGCTGGAGTTCCTCACCGGGCGTGCCGACGGCCCGAAGAGCGGGTTCGGCGCGAGCCGGTTCACCGGCGACGACCTCACCGCGGACCTGCGCGTCATGGCGGATGCGGTCATCGAGGCCGGGATGGACGTCGTAGCCGTCGACCAGACCACGCCCGAGCACCTGGCCGGCGGGTTCAGCTGTGTGAAGGTGCTGGTGCCTGGGGCATTGCCGATGACGTTCGGGCACCAGTACCGGCGGCTGGACAACCTGCCGCGGCTGCCCGCCGCGCGCACCACCGACCCGCACCCGTTCCCGTGAAGAGCCCGCACCCGCCCGTGAAGAGGCCCGCGCCCGTTCCGGTGAAGAGCCCGCACCCGCCCGTGAAGAGGCCCGCAGCCGCCAGTGAACAAGCCCGCATCCCGTGAAGAGGAAGGAGCCGCCGTGTACGTGGTGATCGTCGCGTTCGACCTGAAGGAGTCCGGCATCGACTTCGCCGAGTTGCGCGCCTGGGTGCACGACCGGGCGGCCGACGACTATTCGAGGCTGCCAGGGATGCGTTTCAAGGCGTGGTTCTCCGACGAGCGCAAACGGCTCTGGGGCGCGGTGTACCTGGTGGAGTCGATGTCGTCGTTCGACCGGGACAAGATCCCGCTGCTGCCCGATGGCGCGACCGGGCCGGTCGGCACCCGGCCGACATCGATCATGTTCATGGAGCTGGAGGCGTTCGTGGCCGGGCCGGACGGGATGGACGGGATCGAGGAGCTCACCCGGCAGGGGCTGAGCATGGCGGGAGGGCTGTCATGACCACATTGCCCGTACCGGCCGGCAAGGTCGGCAAGGTCGGCAAGGTCGGCAAGCTCGACGAGCCGCTGCTGCTCTACGTCAACGTGCCGTTCTGCAACTCCAAGTGCCACTTCTGCGACTGGGTCGTGGACGTGCCGATCTCCGATCTGCGGCTCACGCCCGTGTCACAGGGCCGGGTCGACTACCTGGACGCGATGCGTACGCAGATCCGTACGCACGCGCCCGTCCTGCGCGAGGCCGGATACCGCGGCGAGGTCATGTACTGGGGCGGCGGCACCGCCACCGTCCTGACCGAGCAGGAGATCGAGCGGATCCACGCGTGCCTGGCGGCGGAGTTCGACCTGTCCTCGCTGGCCGAGACGACCATCGAGGGCAGCCCGGAGTCGGTCGACCTGGGCAAGCTGAAGCTGCTGCGCGGCCTCGGGTTCGACCGGGTGAGCCTGGGAGTGCAGTCGTTCGACGAGCGGCGGCTGCGCAGGATCGGCCGCGCGCACTCAGTCGGCCAGGCCGTGAGCAGCGTCGAGGCCGCGCGGGACGCCGGGTTCGACAACATCAACATCGATCTGATCGTCGGCTTCCCCGACCAGTCGCTGGAGGAGGTCGAGGACACGGTCAGGCAGGCGCTCGAACTGCCGGTGAACCACTTCTCCGTCTACTCCTACCGGGCGACCGAGGGCACCGTGATGCGCAAGCAGATCGAGCGCAGCGGCACCGAGATCGTGCTGGAGCATCAGCTGCGCTCGTACCGGCTCGCGGCGGACATGCTGGAAGCGGCGGGGCATCCCGAGTACGCCGTCTCCTACTTCGGCGCGCCCCGGTGCCTCGCGGACGAGGCGTACTACCGGCTCAGCATGGACTGGATCGGCTTCGGCACGGGCGCCAACTCCCTGATCAACCAGCGCTACCTGCTGAACGGACGCGGCCGGATGCGCGACTTCACCAGCGACCCAGGCCGGTTCGAGGTGAACCTGCCGGCCGCGGCCGAGTCGCTCACCGTGCAGTGGCTGCCCAGGGCGCTGGGCACCGCCGAGGGCATCGACGCGGCGACCTTCCTGCGGCGTACCGGGGTGTCGTTGCGCGCGGCCTGCGAGGAGCCCGCGCTGAACGCGTTCCTGCGGCAGGTCAACCAATTCGGCGACCTCGTGGTCGACCGCGACGGCATCCGGCTGGCGAACGACGACCGTTCCGACGTGTTGTCCCGTACGTTCGCCGCCATGGGCTGGGTGTCCTGAGTCATGGACCCGATGCGTACGATGCTGGCCGCCACCGACCTGGTGACGCCCATGGCGGTACGGGTGGCGGCGACGTTGCGGGTCGCCGACCACATGGCGGCGGGCACGACGTCCGCGGCCGGGCTCGCCGACGCGGCGGGAGCCGACGCGGCGGCGCTGACGCGGTTGCTGCGCTACCTGGTCGCGCGCGGCATCTTCAGCGAGCCCGCGCCTGGCCGCTTCGGCCTGAACCCGGCCGCCGAGTTGCTGCGTGACGGCCGCCCCGACCGGTTGCGCGACTGGCTCGACCTGACCGGCCCGATCGGCCGCGCGGACCTGGCGTTCGGGTCGCTGCTCGACGTGGTGCGCACCGGTAAGCCGGGCTACCCGATGACGCACGGGCAGGGCTTCTGGGACGACCTCGCCGCCGATCCCGCGCTGGCGGGCGCGTACGACACCATGATGGGCGGCAAACGCGACTGGGCCGCGACCAGGCTCGCCGCGCTCGACTGGGGTCGTTCCCGGCATGTGGTCGACGTCGGCGGCGGCAACGGCACCCTGCTGTCCTGTGTGCTGGCCGCGCACCCGCACCTGCGCGGCACCGTCGTGGACCGCCCGGCGTCCGCGGCGGCCGCCGGGGCGGTGCTGGCGGCGGGGGGTGTCGCCGACCGCGGCGAGTTCCGCGCCGGGGACTTCTTCGAGCCGCTGCCGGTACGCGGCGCCGACACCTACCTGCTGAGCTCGATCGTGCACGACTGGGACGACTCCGCGGCCGTGGCGATCCTGCGACGCTGCGCGGAGGCCGCCGGTCCCGGCGGCCGGGTCCTGCTGTGCGAGCTGGTGTCCGGCGGGGGACGGGACCAGCGGGCGGTGACACAGATGGACCTGTGCATGCTCGTGTACTTCGGCGGCAGGGAACGCACCGAGGCCGAGTTCGCCGCGCTGGCGGGGCAGGCCGGGCTGGAGCTTCGCTCGGTGACACCGCTGCCGCCCCGGGAGTGGGGCAACTCGCTCATCGAGTGCGTACCCGCCTCCGTCGAATGAGACTCAACGAGTGACGCGCAGGGCCTACTCGACCGAGTCGGGGGCCTGGGTGCGTACCGTGAGGGTCTTCCTCTGTCCGAGGTCGAGCCGATTCATGATGGGGCTGATCAGGTCGTCGAGGCAGATGAAGGGCAGGTTGATGCCCGGCTCCAGCCTGATCTCCGCCTTGCCCGCCCCCGGCAGTTGAACAGCCTCCAGAGTTCGTCGTCGCCCGGTGGGATGTCGCCGGAAATAATCAGAAACGTCCCGTTTCTGCCTGCGGTGGGCTCAGCCGCGCCCGTACGTCAGCCGCCGTAGTGCGACCTCGGCCGGTCCCCTTCGCCCGCCGGGCGCCAGCAGCGCGGCGAGCAGTACGGTGGCCAGCCAGGTCGCCACGGCGATGCCG
This sequence comes from Nonomuraea cypriaca, assembly GCF_015645445.1. Lineage (GTDB taxonomy): Bacteria > Actinomycetota > Actinomycetes > Streptosporangiales > Streptosporangiaceae > Nonomuraea > Nonomuraea cypriaca. The sequence continues at coordinate 5,044 of NZ_JADOGI010000001.1, forward strand.
GACGCCGTGGCGTCGCCGACGCGCGTGCCGAGCCCTCCCGCGTACGGCGCGAACACCGCCACGAAGACGACCGACTGGAGGAGGTAGCAGGTCAGCGACCACTGACCGCAGGCGGCGAGGGCTCTGATGGCCGGGCCGGGATGCCCGTGCCGCATGCGGCCGGTGACGAGCCCGATGACGGCCGCGTAGGCGAGTCCGCCGGCGATGCCGGTCACGCTGTGGAGCGCGTACGCCGATACGGCCACCATGTCCGACGGCTCCCAGATCTGGGTGTCGACCAGCGTCAGCGGCACTCCTCCGACGACAGCCAGCCCGGTGCCCAGGACGGCGACCCGCATGAGCAGGTCCCGATGCGACACGGGGTCCTCCAGCACGCGGCGCCGGGCTGCCCAGATCCCGAACAGGAACGCCGGCACCACGCTGGCGGCGAAGTACGTGGGCGTCATCCCGGACCACCCGATCAGCCGCATCACCGTCGCCTCGATCGGGTCGGCCATGGCGGCGGGCGTGTCGCCCTTGGGCGCGGAGATGGTGAGCAGCCCGAAGCCGACCAACACCACGACGTGCAGCACGAGCCCGGCGACGGCGGCCCGTAACACGGCCCGGTCTGTGCGCCGGATGAACCCGGCGAGTACGAGCCCGACCAGCCCGTACGCGCCGAGGATGTCCCCGAAGAACAGGAGAAGCGCGTGGCAGAACCCGAACGCCAGCAGCCACAGGCTCCGGCGGCGCAGCACCCTGCGCACCTGCGGCCAGCCCGTGCCTGTGGCGAGCTTCCGGTTGGCGAGTTGCACCAGGCCGTAGCCGAACAGGACGGCGAACATGGGCAGAGCGCGCCCGTCCACCAGCAGGATCTGCACTCCGGCGACCAGCCGGTCGAGAGCGCCGCCGTCGAGAGCGTAGCCGCGGAAGCCCGCCTCGTGGCCTGACAGGTACATGTGCGCGTGCGCCAACGCGATGAGCAGCAGCATCAGCCCGCGCGCGAGATCGGGCGCGAGCGCGCGCTGGGCGATGGGGGTGGCTCCGTGAACCGGGGCCGGTGGGGCGATGGACATGGCTGTCCCCTCGAATTTAGATACAAGAATGTAGCTAATGCTTCAAGGTAAACTACACCCGTGTAGCTAATCAAGGGGGCGTCCATGGGCAACCACAACCCCAGGACACGCCGTCGGGGCGAAGAGCTGATCAAGGCCATCCACGACGCCGTGCTCGAAGAGGTGGTGGAGGTCGGCGTAGGGCGGCTGACCATGGACGGCATCGGCCGGCGCGCGGCCACGCCCCGCACCACGCTCTACCGCCGCTGGTCGGACCCGATCGAGGTGCTCCTTGACGCGCTCTACCACCAGCACCCGGTGGAGGAGCCGACCCCCCAGGCCGACGACCTGCGCGGCGACCTCATCCGTGCCCTGCGCCTTATGGCCGAGTGGGCCCTCAGCCCGGCGGGCCGCGCTGTCGCGGCCATCCTCACCGACCCGAGGAGCGCCGCGCTGATGTCCGAGGCGCTCTTCGAGCGGGTCTTCGCCAACCGGGGTGGCACGTTCACCCGCACCGTGCTGCAGCACTACGCCGACCAGGGCCGCTTCCCTGCCGAACTGCTCACCCCCGTCGTGGCCGACATCGGCGAGGCACTCGTCACCAAGCGCCTGATCGACACCGGAACACCACCCACAGAAGAGGACCTCGCGGCGATCGTCGACCAGGCGATTCTGCCCGCGATCGGACTCGGCCCGCGAGCATGAGCTTCGCGCCTCGCGAACGCACCCCGCAGCGCCTCAGAAATGCTGGAGCCCGGCCACCCGCAGCATGTCGAGTGCTGTGGCTTCGGGGGTGCCAGGTTCGGCCGAGTACACCAGCACGGTCTGGTCGGTGTCCGGGAACACGAAGGTGTCGCAGTCGAGCATGAACGTGCCCAGCTCGGGATGGTTGATGCTCTTGGTCGCGGTACGCCAGGGTGCGGAACGTCCCTCCCGCCAGAGCTCGTCGAACCGCAGGCTGCCACGACGCAGTTCGTTGATCAATCGCGCCAGGTCGGGATCACCGGAATAGCGGGCCTGGGCGGCGCGCAGCGTGCCGACGGAGGCGCGCGTGGCCGCGTCGTCCTCATCCGGGGTCGCGGCGACCTGGCAGCGGCTACTGCCGAGGAAGCGTTGCCAGATGAGGTTCCGTCGCGATGGCGGCCACGCGGACATGTCGCCTTGAAGTGCCGCCGCGAGGGGATTCCAGGCCAGCACGTCGCCCTTGGCCGACAGCACCAGCACGGGCAGGTCCGCCATGCGGTCCAGGAGCCGGAGCACGCTCGGTCGTACGACCATCGCGATGCGTCCGGTCTGGGGCGGCTCGTGGCCGGCGAGCCGGAATGCCAGGTCGCGGTCGTCGTCGTTGAGCCGCAAGGCCTGGGTCAACGCGGCGATGACCTGGCGCGATGGCCGCGGGCCGCGCCCCTGCTCGAGCCGGACGACGTAATCGACGCTCAGCCCCGCGAGCATGGCCACTTCCTCCCGCCGAAGGCCCGGCACCTGGCGGCGCGTTCCCGACGGCAGCCCGACGTCCTGCGGTCGCACGCGCGCCCGGGCGCTCCGCAGCACTTCGGCCAATTCAGCGCGGTTCACCCCTCCATGATGTCGCACGGGTCGCGCCGGTCGGGTGGTACCGCACGTCCTATGCGCCACCGGTCCTGGCGGGGGCCGGACGCGTTCACCGACGATCGACCCATGGCAGACGTGCGGACGGTGGCGATGGTCACCGGAGCGAACAAAGGGCTGGGCCGGGAGACGGTACGCCGCCTGGCCGGCAGAGGATGGCGGGTCTTCCTGACCGCCCGGGACAGGGAACGTGGCATGCGGGCGGTGGACACGCTGGCAGGGGAGGGGCTCGACGTCGAGTTCGTCGAGATCGACGTCACCTCGGAGGAGTCCGTGCCCGCAGCCGTGAAGGCCGTGGCCGGGCGGGTGGATCATCTGGATGTGCTGGTGAACAACGCCGGAGTCGGCGGCCCGTTGGTGGATCCGGCCGACATGGACGTCGACACGCTACGGGAGTTGTACGAGGTCAACGTGTTCGGTCCGGTGCGGGTCACGCACGCGTGCCTGCCGTTGCTCCGGAAGTCCGTACAGCCTCGCATCGTCATGGTGTCCAGCGCTCTCGCCTCGCTGACACACGCCGGCGACCCCGCCCGCCCCGAGTCCGGCTTCCTGAGCCTGGGCTACGCCTCGTCGAAAACGGCGCTCAACATGATCGTGTCGCAGTACGCCCGAGCGCTGCCCGCCTTCAAGGTCAACGCCGTGGATCCGGGCTTCCCCGCCACCGACATGAACCAGCACACCGGCATCCACACCCTCGCCGAGGGCACCGACGCGATCGTCCGGCTGGCCTCACTGGACTCGGACGGACCGACCGGGGGGTTCTTCGACAGTAACGGTCCCGTCCCTTGGTAGGAGCGATGAAAATGACAAAGATTCTGACGATCGGGCTGCATCCGGGCGCGATCGACTACAGCCGGCATCCCGGCCTTGACGAGGCGACGATCGCCGCACGGATCGAGCAGGGCCATGCGGCCGTCCGGGCGGCGGGCTTCGACGCCGTTCAGTGCCTGGTCGGCGCCGATCCGGACACCGCCGAGAAGACGGTCCGTGAACGGCTGTCAGAAGGACCCTTCGTGGTGGCCATGATCGGAGGCGGTGTGCGGACGGCGTCCGAGCACACTCTCCTGTTCGAACGGCTGATCAACGTGCTGGTCGCGACGACACCCGGGATCCGGTTCTGTTTCAACACCACTCCTGAGACGACGATCGATGCCATCCGCCGTTGGATACAGCCGTCGCCGGGTGAAGTGACCGGGGACCGAGACTAGGGACGTCACGGATGCGAGTGGGGGTGTGCCGGACGACACTCGCAGGAGTTCTGACCAAGAGCTCGGAAGCGAGACGGCATGACCACAACGGACAGCGCGGCACACCCCTACGACGAGGCGGTCCCGCACGTGGAGGTCACGCTCCACGTCAACGGCGCCCCACACCGACTGCGGCTCGACGCCCGTGTCACCTTGCTGGACGCCCTGCGCGACCACCTGGCGCTCACCGGGGCGAAGAAGGGATGCGACCAGGGCGCCTGCGGCGCGTGCACCGTGTTGGTGGACGGCAAACGCGTGGTGTCGTGCCTGGTGCTCGCCGCGCAGTGTGAGGGCCGCGAGGTCACGACCGTCGAGTCGTTGTCCGAGGGAGGGACGCCGCACCCCGTGCAGGCGGCCTTTGCCAGGCACGACGCGTTCCAGTGCGGCTACTGTACGCCGGGGCAGATCATGTCGGCGGTGGCGTTGCTGGCCGAGGGCCGGGCGGGCTCGGATGAGGACATCTGCGAGTTCATGAGCGGCAACATCTGCCGCTGCGGCGCCTATCCGAACATTCGGAAGGCGATCCGCGAAGTGGCGGCGGAGGGCTGAGGGATGCGTCCATTCGAATACGTCCGGGCTGTCGACGCCGGGCAGGCCGTGGCCCTGGTCAGCGCCGACCCGGACACCTCCTATCTCGCGGGCGGCACCACGCAGTTGGACCTGATGAAGGACGGCGTGCTGGGCCCCGCCCGGCTCGTCGACATCACCCGGCTCCCGCTGGGCGGCATCACGCACACCGGCTCGGCGATCCGCGTCGGCGCGCTGACCACGATGGAGGAACTCGCCGCCGATCCCGTCGTGGCCGCGCGCCTGCCCTTCGTACGGGAGGCGCTCCTGCTCGGAGCCTCCACCCAGTTGCGTAACCTGGCCACCATCGGCGGCAACCTGCTGCAACGGGCCCGGTGCCGGTACTTCAGGGACCCCACCGTCGCCGCGTGCAACAAGCGAGAGCCCGGATCCGGATGCGCCGCCATCACCGGTGCTGCCCGGATGCACGCCATCCTGGGCACCAGCGACCACTGCATCGCCCTGCACGCCTCCGACGTCGTCGTCCCGCTGACCGCTCTGGACGCGGTCGTCCATGTTCAGGGCGTGGAAGGCCAACGCAGCATCCCGCTGACCGGGTTCTACCTCCCGCCGGGCGACACCCCGCACATCGAGAACGTGTTGCAGCGGGGCGAACTGATCACCGCGATCGAGGTGCCGCTGCTCCCGGAAGCGGCGCGGTCGCACTACCTGAAGGTCCGTGACCGCGTGTCGTACGAGTTCGCGCTGACCTCGGCCGGCGTGGCCCTGGAGGTGGAGGACGGCGTCGTCCGGCAGGCCCGGGTGGCGCTGGGCGGTGTCGGCACGATCCCCTGGCGGGCGTGGGCCGCCGAGGACGTCCTGCGCGGGGCGCCCGCGGGCCGGGGCGCCTTCCGCGCCGCTGCGGACGCCGCCCTGGCGGGAGCCAGGACGCTGCCGGGCACGGCGTTCAAGGTGGAGCTGGCCAGACGCACCCTGATCCGTACGCTGGAGACCGCCGCGGGAGCCGCATCATGACCACGGAAACGCTGCCGATCGTGGGGGCGGGGCTGGACCGCGTGGACGCCCCCGCGAAGGTGACCGGCACGGCGCACTACCCCAACGACTTCGACTACCCCGGCATGACGCACGCCGCCCTGGTACGCAGCACCGTCGCCGCCGGGCGGATCCTCGCCATCGACACCGCGCAGGCCGAGGCCGCCCCGGGGGTGCTGACCGTCATCACGCACCTGACCGCGCCGAAGCTGGACCGCGGGCCGATGACCCTGCTGGGCGGGTCCCCGCCGGCCCCGCTGCAGGACGACCGGATCCTGCACCACGGTCAGCACGTCGCCATCGTGGTGGCCGCCACCGCGGAGCAGGCCAGGCACGCCGCCTCGCTCGTCCAGGTCGAGTACGACCGCGCCAAGGCCGTGCTCGACCTCGACGACCCGCGGGCGGAGATCATCACCAACCCGTGGAACCTGGACACCGAGCGCGGCGACGTGGCCGCCGGGTTCGCGACCGCCGCCGTCGTGGTCGAGGGCACCTACACCACCCCCGACAACACCAACAACCCGCTCGGCCTGATGGCGACGATCGCCATGTGGAACGGCGACTCGCTCACGGTGCACGACTCCACCCAGTGGCCGCGCAACGTCCGTACCACCCTCGCGGCCGTCTTCAAGGTCCCCGAGAGCGGCATCAGGGTCCTCGCCCCCTACGTCGGCGGCGGTTTCGGCGCCGGGCTGCGCGTGTGGCAGCACGTCATCCTGACCGTGCTGGCCGCCCGCGCGACCGCTCGACCGGTGAAGCTCGTGCTCACCAGGCCCGAGATGTTCACCTCGGTGGGCCATCGGCCGAACAGCGTCCAGCACATCAGGATCGGGGCCACGTCCGCCGGCGACCTCGTCGCCATCGAACACGACGGCACCTCGTCGGTGGCGATGCAGGACGACGACTACGAACCGGTCTCCCTCTGCTCGGCCGTCTCCTACGCCTGCCCCAACGTCAGGACCCGCGACCGGCAGGTACGGCTGAACATCCCCTGTCCGGGGTCCATGCGGGCACCCGCGGAGGGGCAGGGCAACTTCGTCCTGGAGACGGCCATCGACGAGGTCGCCCACGCCCTCGGCATGGACCCGCTCGACTTCCGCCTGCGCAATCACGCGGCCGTGCACCCGCTGTCCGGCCTGCCCTGGTCGAGCAACGCGCTGCTGGCGTGCTACACGCTGGGGGCCGAGCGGTTCGGCTGGTCGCGGCGCACCCCCGAGCCGGGGAGCATGCGCGAAGGACGCTGGCTGGTCGGCTACGGCCTGGCCGGCGCCGCCTATCCCGCCTACCAGGTGCCGTGCCAGGCCCGCGCCTCGGTGCACCGCGACGGGTCGGCGTTCGTCCGCAGCGCGGCCACCGACATCGGCACCGGCACCTACACGGTCATGACCCAGCTGGCGGCCGAACTCCTGGGCCTGGACACCTCACGGGTGCGCTTCGACCTCGGCGACTCCGACATGCCGTACGCGCCGCAGGCCGGCGGGTCGGGTCTCACCGGAGCGCTCGGCAACGCCGTGCACGCCGCCTGCCGGCGTCTCCTGCGCGAGTTCCTCGACCTGGTCCGCGACGACCCGGACTCACCGCTGCGCGGGGCCGGACTCGACGACGTCACGGTCAGCGGAGGGCGCATCCACCGCACCGGCGCGCCCGATCAGGGCGAGTCCTACACCGACATCCTGGCCAGGCACGGTCTGGAGGAGCTGGGCGCCGACGGCCGGAGCACCCCACCCCAGGCCGAGGAGCTGGGAATGGCCGTCGCTGGCGCGTTCGGAGCCAAGTTCGTCGAGGTCCGCATCGACCCCGATCTGGGGCTGCTGCGGGTGACCCGGGTGGTCTCGGCGATCGACGGCGGCCGCATACTCAACGAGAAGACGGCCACCAGCCAGATCGTCGGCGGCACGGTCGGCGGCATCGGCCAGGCGATGTTCGAAGACACCATCTCCGACAAGGAGACCGGCCGCATCGCCAACGCGACGTTCGGCGACTACCTGGTACCCGTCAACGCCGACATCCCCGACATGGACGTGATCTTCGTCGGCGGGCCCGACCGGGCCACTGCGATCGGCACCAAGGGAGTCGGCGAGGTCGGCCTGGTCGGGGTGGCGGCGGCCATCGCCAACGCCGTCCACCACGCCACGGGCCGGCGCATGCGCTCCCTGCCGATCACCATCGATCAGCTGACGCTCTGAATATGCTAGCTTTATCCATGTCGCTTCGATTTTAGAAGTAAATAGCCTAGCTGAGCGACCGTGAAGGAGCATGATGAAGATCGGATTCACGCTGCCGCAGACCGGAGCGGTCGCCTGGCAGGCCCCCCAGGTCGCGAGGTACGCCCGTGAGGCGGAAAGGCTGGGAGCCGACAGCCTGTGGGTGATCGACCGGCTGCTGTCCCCGGTCGACCCCAAGGTCGGCTACAGCGGCGGTGACACGTTCCCCGAGGAGTTCCGTGCCATCCTCGATCCGTTCGTCCTGCTGGCCGTGGCCGCCACCGCGACCGAACGGGTGACGATCGGCAGCAACATCCTGAACACGCCGTGGTATCCGCCCGCGGTCCTCGCCCGGACCCTCACCACGCTCGACGTGCTCAGCGGCGGCAGGCTCGTCCCCGGGCTCGGGGCCGGGTGGTCGCCCGAGGAGTTCGAGGCCGTGGGAGTGCCGATGAACGAGCGCGGGGCGCGGTTCGACGAGACCCTCGACGCGCTCGACCAGCTGTGGACCGCCGACCCCGCCGAATACCACGGGAAGCACTGGCAGGTGCCCGCCACCCACTCCGCGTTGAAGCCCGTCCGGCGGCCCCCCGTCTACCTCGCCGGGTTCGCACCCGCCGCCATGCGGCGGGTGGCCCGTCGTGCCGACGGATGGCTGCCCGCGGTCGTCCTGCCGGCGATGACCGACCTCGACGCCGCGGTGAACCAGCCGCTGGCCGCGATCCGGGGCATGGCCGCCGAGGCCGGGCGGGACCCCGGATCGCTGGACGTGATCCTGCGCATCTACCCCACGGTACGCAGCGAGTCCGTCGTTGACGACGTCGCGAAGGTCATCAAGCGGGTCCAGGACGAGACCGACGTGCGGCACGTGCTCGTCGACCTGATGTACCAGGCGGATGACGTCGACCAGCTGCTTGAGCAGGTCGACGGGATCCTGTCGGCGGCCAAGTAGTCAGCCAAGTAGTCAGTACGAGGAGTACATCGTCACCTCGTCGATGGACCACCACTGGACGGCGGTGCCCGTCTGGGTGATTCTCACGAATCGGGCGGTCTGCGGGGTGACGGCGATCGGCCGCTTCCAGCCGAAGCCGATTCCGGTGGCGGCCGTCGTCCAGGTGCCGCCATCGGTGGAGAGCTCCAGCCGGAAGCCGCGCGGGTAGTCCTGGTCGGCGGTCGCCGGCGTCTGCACGGTCACCTGGGCGATCGTCCGCGGGGTGCCGAGGTCGATCTGGTACCACTGGCCCGGGGTCTGGGCCGCGCCGGTGTTCCAGCGGGTGGCGGCGTTGCGGCCGCTCGCGGCCGGGAAGCTGATGTTCGTGGCCTTGTACGTCCCCGCGCCGGCGGCCACCTGCGTCCACGCCGATCCGTCGTCGGACAACTGGACGGTGTAGCCGCGGGGATAGTCGTTCGGGGAGTTCGAGGTCTCGTCCACATGCCTGTCCGTGTCGAGTGAGACGTTGTTGATCGTCATCCGCGCGCCCAGGTCGAGCTGGACCCACTGGCCGGGCACCTGACCGGCGCCGGTGGTCCATCGGGTGCCGAGGTCGCCGTCGATGACGGCGGAGGCCGTGCCGCCCGGCGCCGACGCCGTCCACTGCGTGCGATCGAACGACCCCGCGCCGTTGAACACGTTGACCTCGCCGACCGACCACCAGACTCCGGCGGCGCTGCCGGTCTGCCTGACGCGGACGTACCGGGCGGTCACCGGGCTGAAGCCGGCGGTCGTGACCGTTCCGGTGCCGCTCCCCGCGCCGGTGAACACGGTCGTCCACGCCGAGTCGTCGGTGGAGACGTCGACCTTGAAGCCGCGGGGGAAGTCCCCCGCGAACTCGGTGTGGTTGACGGCGACCCGGTCGAAGCGCGACATGGCGCCCAGGTCCAGCCGCAGCCACTCGCCGCCGTTCATGGGGACGCTCGTGGTCCAGCGGGTGGCGTCGTCGCCGTCGAGGGCGAGCGCGGCGTCGCCCGCCGAGGCGGTGGCCGTCCAGCCGGTCCTGTCGAGCGCGAACTCCCCAAGAGGTGACATCCAGTCCTCCTGCGTGAGCCACCCGCCGAGGTTGGTGCCCCGCAGGTTGATCGTCGCTCCCGCGCCGGAGTCCTTCTTCAGTACGGATCCGCTGACCTTGAGGAAGTCGGCGGTGCCGAGAGCGGCGGCCGCGGGTTGGGCCGTCGCCACCAGGGTCGCGGCACTGATCACCATCGTTAAGGCGGCGGCGGGCCATCGGCGGTTCATCTTGACCTCCTCGAACATCGACAGTTGCGATGTTCCGTCCTCGGGGGTTACTTTGTCTACGGCTTAGGCTAAGTCAATTAGAAATCACTGGGCGGATCACTGGGAGGTGTCATGGGAGGGAAACCCGGGACGAAGGGCTGTCCGTACACGGTGTCGCCGCGCACGGAAACGTTCATGGCCTGGACTCCTCTCCCGCGGCCTGAGAGGGACCACCCAGATGAGAAGACTCGTCATCGCGTGCTTATTCGCGCTCGCCGCCTGCGCCGGCCCGGCGCCGGCCGCCGACAAGGAACTGACCGTCTGGATCATGGGCGACAGCTCCGCCCGTTTCCAGCGACTCGTCGAGCCGTTCACCGACCGGACCGGCATCAGGGTCGACACGGTCGCGATCCCATGGGACTCCGTCGACCAGAAGTTCACCACTGCCGTGGCCTCGGGCAACGGCCCCGACATTCTCCAGATCGGCCTGTCGAAGCTGCGCACCTTCACCGACTCCGGGGCCCTGCTCGAACTCGACGACCAGACGTTGAAGGACCACCCCGGCCTCGCCTCGGCCGGCTTCGTCGACGGCATCGCCGAACACTCCACCCCGGCGAGCGGCGCACCGGTGAGCGTCCCGTGGGTCAGCGACACCCGCGTGCTGTTCTATCGGAGCGACATCCTCGCCGCTCAGGGCATCACCAAGCCGCCGGTGACCTGGGACGAGCTCCGCGCCTACGCCAAGATCCTGGCCGCCCGAGGCGAAGGCCAGTACGGATTCCACCTCCCGCAGTGGGACAACGCGCTGCCCGTCATCATGACCTGGACCCAGGGCGGCACGATCGTCGACGACAGCGGCCAGGTCGACTTCGACACCCCCGCGTTCCACCAGGTCGTCGACATCTACACCGGCCTGTACGCCGACAAGAGCGTGCCGCCCAACGCCGACTTCGACCAGGTCCAGGGCTTCGTCTCCGGCGCCACCCCCATGCTGGTCTCCGGCCCCTACCTGGCCGGTGCGCTCACCTCGGCGGCGCCGCAACTCAACGGCAAGTGGTCGATCGCCCCGATCCCGGGCGACGCCACGCACACCTCTCTGCTGGCCGGCTCGAACCTCGGCGTGTGGGGCAGTAGCGACAACCCGGACGGTGCCCTGCGACTCCTCGACTACCTCTCCCAGCCACGGACACAGCTGACCTGGTACCAGCTCGACGGCCAGCTCCCGGTGACGAAGGCCGCGCTCAGCGATCCGAAGCTCACCTCCGACCCGCTCGTCTCGACGTACGCCAAGCAACTGAGCGACGCCAGACCCCTCCCGCCGGTGCCCGACTGGGACGGCGAGACAGGAAAGGCACTCCTCGACACCCTGAACTCCATCGTCCTGACCGGCGCGAACCGCGAAACCGCTCTCCAGAGCCTGTACGCGGCCACCAAGGGCACGTCCGTCAACTGACCAGCGAACCGCGCGGAGGAGCCGCTGTGAAACAGCCTCTCGCCCCCTACGCCTTCATCGCGCCCGCGATGCTGCTGCTGCTCGCCTTCGGAGTCCTGCCGATCCTGGTCGCCCTGCCGGTCAGCGTCACCGACATGAACCTCGCCGGCCTGGCCGACTGGTCCAGGATCGAGTTCGTCGGCCTGGAGAACTACCGCAGGCTGTTCGCCGATCCCGATTTCTGGCAGGCCCTCGCCAACACCGGGATCTTCGCCGTGCTCGGCGTCCCCGCCGTGATCGTCGTCTCGTTCGTGGTCGCGCTCCTCCTCCACCGGAGCGAGAACCGCTTCTACCGCGCGCTCAGGGCGTTCTACTTCGTCCCCGCCATCACCGCGATCGTCGCGGTCTCGCTCGTGTGGGGATATCTGCTCAACACGCAGTTCGGCCTGGTCAACCACCTGCTGTCGGCCGCGGGGCTGCCGCCGGCGCACTGGCTCAGCGATCCCGTGCTGGTGAAGTTCTCCGTCACGCTCGTCGCCGTGTGGCGCGGCACGGGACTGAACATCATCATCTTCCTCGCCGCACTGAAGGGCATCCCCCGGGAGTATCTCGAGGCCGCGGAGCTCGACGGCGCCTCCGGGCTGCGCAAGGTCGTCTCGATCGTCATCCCGCTGCTGCGGTTCGCGTTCTTCTTCGTCGCCGTCACCACGGTCATCGCCTGGCTGCAGTTCTTCGACGAGCCGTACGTGCTGACCAAGGGCGGGCCGCTCGGCGAGTCGACGAGCATCTCCCTGTTCCTCTACCAGAAGGGCTTCTCCGCCAGCCAGTTCGGCTACGCGGGCGCGGGGACCATCGTGCTCTTCCTGATCATCGCCGGAGTGACCCTCATCCAGCTGCGCGCGCGGAGGCCCGATGCGTACCGTTAGCCGCCGCGGCCTGACCCTGACCATCGGGGTGGCCCTGAGCGTCGGGGCGCTGCTGACGGCGTTCCCGTTCCTGTGGATGATCTTCGGCTCGGTGAAGCCGCTCTCCGAGTCGGTCGCCGACCCGCCCCGGATACTGCCGCAGGCTCCCACGTTCGAGCACTTCGCGCGGCTGTTCGGAGAGATGGACTTCGGCCGCTACCTGGTCAACACCATCATGGTCGTGCTGATCAGCCTGGCGGGGGTGGTCCTCATGGCGATGGCCGGGTACGGGTTCGCGAAGTTCCGCTTCCGTGGCCGCGGGCTCATGTTCTTCCTCGTGCTCGCCACGATGATGATCCCGGTGCAGGTGACCATGATCCCCACCTATCTCATCCTCAACGGCATGAAACTGACCGACACCCTGATCGGCATCGCGCTCCCCGGGCTGGTGTCCGGATTCGGCGTCTTCCTGTTCAGGCAGTTCATGTCGACCGTCCCCACCGAGACGATCGAGGCCGCCCGCATCGACGGGGCCGGCGAGGCGCGCATCTTCTGGCGGATCATCCTGCCGCTGTCCAGGCCGATCATCGCCGTCCAGATCATCCTGACCTTCATCACCGCCTGGAACAGCTTCCTCTGGCCGCTGATCATCGCCGGCGACGAGCGGCTCTACACCCTGTCGGTCGGGGTGTCGCTGCTGAACCGGCAGATCGCGACCAACCCGTCACTCCAGATGGCCGGGTCGACCCTCATGGTCGTGCCCATCCTGGTCGTCTTCGTCGTCTTCCAGCGTCACATCGTGCAGGGCTTCACCCTGTCCGGCCTCAAGTAAGAAAGCAAGGAAAGTTCATGAACGATCGCTTCACCGGCTTCGTCCGCGCCGGCGGCTCCCGACTCGTCGACGGCTCGGGCGCCCCACTGCTGCCGCGCGGCGTCGGCCTCGGCAACTGGCTGCTCGCCGAGGGCTACATGTGGAAGTTCGGTGACGAGATGAGCTCGGCCCGCCAGATCGAGCGACGCGTGGAATCCCTCGTCGGCCCGGAGCGGGCCGCCGAGTTCTGGGCGCGCTTCCGCGCCACCTACGTCGCGGAGGAGGATGTCGCCGCCATCGCCCGGCTGGGCTTCGACCACGTCAGGCTCCCGCTCAACTCCCGCGACCTCGTCGACGGGGACGGCGTCTTCCTCGACGGCTTCGCCCACATCGACGACCTCCTGTGCTGGTGCCGGACCCACAACCTGTGGGTGCTGCTCGACCTGCACGGAGCGCCGGGCGGGCAGACGGGGACCAACATCGACGACTCCCCGAACGGCAAGCCGGAACTGTTCATGGACGACCGCAACCGGCGGCTGACGATCCACCTGTGGGAGGAGATCGCCCGTCGCTATCGGGACAGCACCGTCGTGCTCGGCTACGACCTGCTGAACGAGCCGCTGCCGAACGAGTGGCAGCACGTCTACCCCGCCGAACTCACCGCCCTCTATCGCGACCTCACCACCGCGATCCGCGCGATCGACCCGTACCACCTGATCGTCTACGAGGGCTCGCACTGGGCGACGAACTGGTCCATCTTCACGGAGATCCTCGACCCCAACTCCGCGCTGCAGTTCCACCGCTACTGGTGTCCGCCCGACCGCTCCAGCATCCAGGAGTACCTTGACGTGCGGGAACGCCTCGGCGTACCCATCTACATGGGGGAAGGCGGGGAGAACACGCCGGAATGGATCTACGCCGCGCACCGGTTGTACGAGCAGCACGAGATCGGCTGGAACTTCTGGCCGTGGAAGAAGCTCGACACCCGCACCTCTCCCGTCTCCGCCGACCTCCCCGCCGGCTGGGCGCTGATCGCCGACCCGCACGCGACGGTCGAACCCGCCCGTGCCTGGAAGATCCTCGAGGACCTCCTCGACTCCGTCGCGTTGCGGGCCTGCGGGGAGCGTCCGGAGATCGTCCGTGCCATGTTCGGCCGGGCGCCGCTGCGGATCCCCGCGTGGGGGTTCGTCGACGAGTCCCCGGAGTTCCGCGATCGGTTCGCCGGTTACGACCATGACTGGCACCGTTCCTCCGGCCGGCCGTACGCGGACGCGGAGCTGATGCCCATGACCGTCCGCGCAGGGGAGGAGCTGCACTTCCCGCTCGAAAGCCCCCCGTCCGGCTGGCAGGCCGACTCCGACCCGCGCGACGCGTTCGAGATCTCCTGGCAGGAGGGCCGGCTGGTCGCCCACGCGACCAGAGCGGCGCGGCTGCGGGCACTCGACGTCACCGCCGGCGACTGAAAGAAGCGAGAAATCATGAATGTCGAATCCGGAGGGAGGCGGCCCGTTCTCAGCCTTCCTGAGGTGTCCACGGTCACCACCCTGCGGCAGCGCAACCGGGCGCTGGTGCTCAAGCAGGTGATCCTCGCGCAGGAGACCACGCGGGCCGACATCGCGAAGGAGAGCGGCCTGTCCACTGCCTCGGCGGGCAACCTCGTCGCCGAACTGATCGCCGCGGGTCTCCTGGAGGAACGCGGCTCCGTGTCCTCGCGGGGAGGCCGTCCCATCACGCTGATCGGGCCCCGTACCGACAGTGCGATCACGATAGGCGCCGACATCGGCGAACGCGGCGTCGCGGTGGAGATGTTCGACCTGGCGATGAACCGGATCGACCGCGAGTTCCGCGGCGGCGCCGAGGAGGAGGGCCCGGAGCGGATCGGCGCCGACATCCACGAGGCCCTGGTCGCCCTGCGCGACCGCAACGCCGGCCGGTGGCCGACCCTGCTAGGCGTCGGTCTCGGCCTGCCCGGCGTGGTGGAGACCGCCCCCGACGGACGGCAGATGCTGTACGCGCAGAGCCTCGGCTGGCCGCCCGTACCCGTGCGGTCGCTGTGCGACGTCGGCAGCATCCCCGTCCTCGCAGAGAACGGCGCGAAGATGCAGGCCAGGGCGGAGCTGTGGTTCGGCAACGCCCGCGGCGCCGACCACGCCCTGGTCGCGCTCCTCGGCCGCGGCGTCGGCCTCGGCATCGTCACCGGAGGCCAGGTGGCGTACGGCGCCCGCTCCAGCGCCGGGGAGTGGGGCCACATGGTGATCGAACGCGGCGGCCGCGCGTGCAGATGCGGCAACCGGGGATGCGTCGAGGCCTACCTCGGCTCCGACGCCATCCTCTCGGCGTGGCGGGACACCGGGGCCGTCTTCGAGGGCACCGGCTGGCGAGCCGTCGGCGAGCTGATCGCCGCCGCGCACGGGGGCGACCCGGCCGCCGGGGCGATCGTCGAGGACGTCATCGACTGCCTGGGGGCCGCGCTGGGCGGCATGGTCAACCTGACCGGCCCAGAACGCATCGTCATCGGCGGCTGGGTCGGCCTGCGCCTGATGGAGTCGCTCGGCGACCGCATCACCGCCGCGATCAAGAACCACAGCCTGTCCAGGCCAGGCGACCAGTTCGAGCTGCTGGTCGCGAAGTTCGGGGGCGACGCCGTGGCCACCGGCTCGGCGCTGCTACCCCTCGAGGCGCTCATCGCCGCAGATCCAACGTCTGAAAGGGGACTCCGATGACCATCTTGCGAGAGCCGAACTTATCCCACGACGTTCCTGACGCACGCTCCGCGGGTGCTGGTTTCACAGGTGCCGAGCGTTCCGCGAGCGCCGAGCGTTTCGCAGGTGCCCAGCGTTCCGCGGGCGCCGAGCGTTTCGCGGGCGTCACCCCGATGCTGGATCCACGGCGGGCCGAGTGCGACAGGCTCGACCGGCTGATGACGGCGGTCCGCGCCGGTGAGAGCCAATGCCTGGTGTTGCGCGGAGAGCCGGGCGTGGGCAAGTCGGCCCTGCTCGACTACCTGGTCCGGCAGGCCGTGGGATGCCGCGTGGTGCGCGCCGCGGGCGTCCGGTCCGAGATGGAGCTTCCGTACGCGGCGGCGCACCAGCTCTGCGCGCCCATGCTGGAGCGGCTCGACCGGCTGCCTGAGCCGCAGCGAAACGCGCTCAGCACCGCGTTCGGCCTGAGCGCGGGGCCGTCGCCCGACCGGTTCCTCGTGGGCCTGGCGGTGCTGACCCTGCTCGCCGACGTGGCCGGCGAGCAGCCGCTGGTGTGCGTGATCGACGACGCGCAGTGGCTCGACAGCGCCTCGGCACAGGTGCTCGCCTTCGCCGCGCGGCGGCTGTTCGGCGAGTCGGTGGCGTGCGTGTTCGCGGCGGGCGGCGGCGGCCCGCACGACCTGTCCGGCCTCCCCGAACTGGTGATCGGCGGACTCCGGGACGAGGACGCGCACGCGTTGCTGCGCTCGGTGCTCCCCGTCCCCATGGATCAGCCGGTACGCGACCGCATCGTCGCCGAGGCACACGGCAACCCGCTGGCGCTGATGGAGCTGCCACGCATGATGACACCCGCCGAGCTGGCCGGCGGCTTCGGCCTGCCGGCCAGGCAGGCGCTGCCCGCACCGATCGAGGACGGCTTCCTGCGCCGCCTCGAACCACTGCCACCGGACACCCGTTGGCTCCTGCTGACCGCCGCCGCCGAACCGCTCGGGGACCCCGTCCTGGTCTGGCGGGCGGCGGCCCGGCTCGGCATCGGCACCGCCGCGGCGGGCCCTGCCACGGCGGCCGGCGTGTGCGAGTTCGGCGCCCGCGTACTGTTCAGCCATCCGCTCGTGCGTTCGGCGGTGTACCGGGCGGCCCTGCCGGACGAGCGCAGGCGCGTACACCACGCGCTGGCGGAGGCGACCGACGCCGGCACCGACCCGGATCGCCGGGCCTGGCACCGCGCCCACGCCGCCTCCGGGACCGACGAGGAGATCGCCGCCGAACTGGAACGCTCGGTCGCCCGAGCCCAGGCACGCGGCGGACTGGCCGCCGCGGGCGCGTTCCTCAAGAGGGCGACCGAGCTGACCCCCGAGCCGGCCCGCCGCGCAGTACGCGCGCTGGCCGCGGCCCAGGCCAAGCAGGGGGCGGGCGCCTCTGACGAGGCTTCCGGACTCCTCGGCGTGGCGCTGGCGGGCCCGCTCGACGAACGGCAGCAGGCCCGCGCGGCCGTGCTGCAGGCCGGAATCGCCTTGACCGCAAGCCGAGGGAACGCCTCCCCGCCGCCGCCGCTGCTCGACCTCGCGCGACGACTCCAGCCGCTGGATCCGGAACTGGCCCGCGACACGTACCTGGAGGCGTTGTCCGCGGCCATGTTCGCCGGCCGCCTGGAGGGCCGCGACGGCAGCCTGCGAGACACCGCCGCCATCGCCCGCACGGCACCGGCCGCCCCCGAGCCCGGCCGCGCCCAGGATCTCCTGCTCGACGGATTCGCGCTGCTCTTCACCACCGACCCGGGCGCGGCGGCACCGGCGCTGCGCCGCGCCGTGACCGCCTCCCTCGACCAGAGCGCCACCACCGAGGAACAGCTCCGGCGGATCTGGCTCGCGTACGTCGCCGCCGTGGCACTGTGGGACGCCGATGCCTGCCGCACATTGGCCGAGCGCCATGTCCACCTCGCCCGCGACACCGGCGCGCTCGCCGAGACGCCCCTCGCACTCAACTCGCGGATCACCGTACATCTCTTCGAGGGCGAACTGGCCGAGGCGGCGGCGCTGAGCGCGGAGGTCAGGGAGCTCACCATGGCGACCGGGCAGCCGATCATCGACTACGGCGCCTTCGCGCTCGCCGCCTGGCGCGGCCGCGCGGCCGAGGCCGAGGAACTGCTGCGCGTGAGCTCGATCGAGGCGGCCTCTCGCGGGGAGGGGGCCGCGATGACCGTCACCGACTGGGCAAGGGCCGTACTCTACAACGGTCTTGGCCGCTACGACGAGGCCCGAGCCGCCGCCCAGCGCGCCAGCGAGGACCCGCCAGCGCCCGGCGCCGCAGCACAATGGGCACCGGCTGAACTGGCCGAGGCCGCCGCCCGCGGCGGCGACCACGAGCTCGCCCGCTGGGCCGTCGAGCAGCTCGCGAAGACCGCGCACGCGAGCCCGACCGACTGGGCGCTCGGGATCGAGGCCCGTGCGCGCGCCCTGGTCAGCGAACCCGACAAGGCGGAAAGCCGTTACCTGGAGGCGATCGACCGGCTCGGCCGCACCCGGCTACGCCCCGACCTCGCCAGGGCCCACCTGCTCTACGGCGAATGGCTCCGCAGGGAACGGCGCAGGATCGAGGCGCGTCCGCATCTCCGCACCGCGTACCGATCGTTCACGGCGATGGGGATGGCCGGCTTCGCCGGGCGGGCGGCGCACGAACTACGGGCCACCGGGGAGACCGCGCAGCGGCGCGGCGTCCCGATGAGCGGCCACCTCACGCCTCGCGAAGGTCAGATCGCCCGGCTCGCCACCAAGGGCCTCACCAACTCGGAGATCGGCAGCCAGTTGTTCGTGAGCCCGCGTACCGTCGAATACCACCTCCGCAAGGTCTTCGCCAAGCTGAACATCACCTCACGCAGCCAGCTCAACCGCGTCCTGACGAGCGAGCGCAGCGTCGGCGCGGCGCCGAGCCGGCCTCGCGCGGAGTGGTGACGTGTGCTCTCGGAGCTTCACGGAGCTCTGTGGCAGTCCAGGAGCCGATGTACCTGGATCGGCGTGCGCACCTCGATGGCGTGCGGGGAGACTCCTGCTGTCTGCAGCGTGCTCGCGTGCGCTGGGAAGCCGTGGACGCCGGGCAACCGCACACGGGTGTGCGCGGCGATGTCCAGGTTCCATACGCTGGCCCGCAATGACAGTGAGTCCACCAGCCACATTTGGTACTCGTCGCGGTGTTCGGCCAGGTAGGTGATGTAGCGCCCGAGTACGGTGGGTGCGACTGTCTCTGCCGCGTGGGCCGACAGTTCGACGCCTTCGGTGTTCTCACCAGGCGCTTGACTCCAGCCTTTGGCGTACTTCTCGGTGTATTCCACGAGATAGGCGAACCGATAGCGGATGTCGTCGAGGTCCTCGTCCGGTTCGCCGAGCTGCTCGGCTGCCTGAACCGACAGCTGAGCCCAGTCCGCGATCCGGGCGTACAGTGCCGCCTGCTGTCTCGTCTGGGAAGCGCCGTCGCTGGTGGTGGCCGCCTCGTCCAGGCACGGCATGTTGAGCAGAGCCGCCACCTGGAGGAGCTGGTCAGGAGGGAGCAGGCGGTTCCGCGCGTCGGTGAGGTTGTCCATCACGGCTCTCAGTCTGAGACCCACCAAACGACTCAGGAGGGCGGAACTGCGAAAGTGACACCTACGCCACTGTTGTCCGTTTCCAGCCGAAGACAGCCACTATCCGCTGCGTGATGTCCCCAGGCCACGGCACTTCACCGCGGTGTCCGCCAGCTCGTCATGTGTCCGAGCGCCAGGGGGTCAGACGAACACCGCGTGACGATGAGAAGGACGGCCGTCAGCCGGTGGCGTCGAGGACCTCGCGCAGTTTGCGGGAGAAGGCCTCAGGCTGCCCGGCGTAGCCGAACTCGCCACCGAGGAAGCCGCCGTGGTGGCTCGGGAAGACCGTCGCCTGCTGACCGAGCAGTTCGGCCGCCGCCACCGAGGTGCGTCCGGTGAAGACGTCCTGGGATTCCTCGCCCACCGCGATCACGACCCGCGTTGGCGCCGCGGTGAGCGCGTCGACGTCGGGCCGGTAGCTGCTGACCGCCCAGGATGCGTCGGAGAGCAGCGGATCGTCACGGGAGCCGTCGTCCTCGGTCGGCATCCCGAACGCGGCGGGATCCGGCGCGGGCTGGGCGAAGTAGTCGTCGATGTACTCGCCCTTCCACGAGGTCATCACGATGAATGCCGCCATGCCGGCACCCCAGCCCTTGCTCTCGTACGCCTCCCGGATGCCGGCCCGGGCGCGCTCGGCGGCCTGGGCGTCGGGGAGTACCGGGATGAGCGGCGGCTCGTGCGCCACCAGGGTGACGACGTCATTGGGGTAGGCCGCGACGAGGGCGAGCGCGGTCACCGCACCGCCGCTGCTCGCGAACATCTCGACCGGGCCCGCGCCGAGCGCCTCGATGACGGCGTGCACGTCGGCGGCCTGGGTCGCGGGCTCATGGTCGGTCCGGCCGTCCTTGCGGGTGCTGCGGCCGAGGCCGCGCGGGTCGTAGGTGACCACGGTGCGGTCGGTGAAGTACGACGCCAGCACGGTGAAGCCGCTGGCGTCCATGGGCTGGCCGATCATGACCAGCGGTGGGCGTCCGCCGGCGGTCGGCAGCGGGCCGTGGACGTCGTAGGCGAGGTCGGCCTCGGGAGTCTTGAGGATCTGTGTAGTCATAACGGTGTAGACCCCTTCCGTATCGAGAACTCATCGGACCCTACGCCCACACTCCGACATCTAACGGCCGAGACTCGTCCGGGCATCGACGAGGGTCTGGTCGGCAGGCGGCCATCGCGGTCCGCCACCGTTACCATCAGGTGCGCCGTCGCAATACAGCTGCCGAAGAAGTCATAAATATAGCCACTGAGCCATCTCAAGGTGGCAATCCGAGTACTATTCCTGAGGCCACATCGCCCCGTATCAGAGTAACTAGCGACGAGTGAAGATTGAAGTCGGACGGCCGATATCCTCATTAGGGCGGTGTCATATGGTCATTTTCAACGGGACTCTCGAGTGCCCTTTCTGTGTCCTGCTGGCGGAGGGACGATCACCCGTTTGGGACCATTTCTTTCACGCCGAAAATGGCAATGAGGTCATCTTTCGAAGCGAACCCTTCTCAGTCGTCCTCGACACCGCGCCGCTCGCCGAAGGGCACGTGCTCATCATCACCGATCGTCATATGCCCTCACTTGCGGGCCTCTCGAAAGCCGAACGCGACGAACTCCAAGTGGTCAAGCGCGAAACCGAATCGAAACTCAGGGATGTGTACGGTCCGATCACCTACTTCGAACATGGCGCGGAGAGCTTCGCGCGGCATGCGGGAGCGTGCATCGACCATGCCCACCTGCACTTGGTTCCAGGAGACATCGACATCTTCCCGCACGTCGCTCACGATTACCCAAATGTCGAGTCGTTCACTTCATATGAGGGCGCGCTCGAAAGCCTTGCCGGCCGCGCCTACCTCATGTTCGGACGGGATAAAGGCCCGGCTTACGGAGTGCACGCTCCCGCCTGCGTCACGCAATACCTCCGACGTCTGGTCTCCCAAGCGGCCGGGTCCAAGGCTGTATGGAACTGGCGTGACTGCGTTCGTTGGGCCGATGCCCTCTCCGTACGGGACCAGTTGCTCAAGGCTAAGAACAAACTACGTTCTTAGCCTTGCGAGCGGTGTGCGAAGCCTTGCACCACGCTGGCATGATGATTGTAGACGAGCTCGTCGCGCAGTATAAGACTGTCAATGGTGAAGCGCTCCTCGGCTAGGACGTTGCGAGTGTATTCTTCGCTGAAGAAATGCCTGATCTGGCCTTCGCTCCGAAAGAGGTCAGGACCGAGTTCATCGCCTTCGCCGTAGAGCGGGTCCTCGGTAGATCTACAGGTGAACAGAATTCTGCCGGCAGGGCGTAGCACGCGGTGTATCTCGCGGAAGATGCCCCGGGTGACCGTGTCGGAGAAATAATGCAAGGAAAGTCGTGCGTAGACCGCGTCAAAAGCACTGTCCGGAAAAGCCAGGGAGGTTCGCAGGTCCTGGACGAAAAAGATGACTCCGGATGCTCCCCGAAAGCGCACGTTCTCATCGATGGCGAACTCTGAGAAGTCTGTCGCGGTGACCGCGTGCCCCTGTCCCTGCAGGAAGACGGCATCTCTCCCGCTGCCACACCCCAGTTCGAGAATCCGGTGGCCACGGCTGACACTGTCGGCGAGGAGGCGGGCGAGCGGAGCTGGGCTCATTCGTTCCTGGTTGTTCCAGTATTTGCGATGATGCCCATTCCACAGTTGCAACTGGTCGACCTCGTCGCCCGATGAAACTGGTGTTCTATTAGATGCATTGATGTCGTCGATGCCTCGAATGCCTGCCGCTTGGTCCTTGATCGGGAAGGCCATAGCTGAGCTTATCAAGGCAAGCCAAGTCCAAGCGAGGTCGGATGTTAATTTTCTGCTCCGCTTTACACATACCGGTCGGTTGCTACACTCAAGCCTGAATGTGTAGTCATAGGTGAAGCCAGGCGGGCCGTGAGGCGTGAAGGCTGAGGGCGACGCATGTCTAGCGAACCAACGGCGACGTGGAGTCCTGTTGAGCATGAGTGGCTCTTTCACGTGCCAGGCCGCCGTGAGCTGACGCCGCAGGTCGATATTCGCTCCCATGCCGACTTAATTGCCAAATGTCCATTCTGTCCCAGTAGGGGAGACGTGGCAGCGGCGAGCGTCGCCCGCCTGGTGCCGAGCAAACATCCCATGATCGCCCTGGGAGAGCCGGATTCCCCTGCGCAGGAGCAGTTGCATTGGGTGCTCGTGTACGGCAGTTCCCATTCCCAGAGGCTGGGTGATCTCCCGGCCGAGGTAACCCGGGAGTTCCTGGAGCTGGTCTCTACCAAGACCTCGCGCCTTTTCGACCGTCCTTCGGTGAAGGCGGTCTTCGCCTTTGAGTCTGTGGGGGACCACTTCGGTCCCACAGTCGCCCATCCGCACGGTCAGCTCATCGGACTACCCTTCGTCCCGAGGCGCCTGACTCTCGCGCCAACCGCTGATTCGTGCCCCGTGTGCGAATCCGTCATCAGGCGAGACCTGACGGTGATGATCACGAACCATGCACTCGTTCAGGTGCCTCCGTGGTCGCGGCTGCCCTTCGAGATGATCATCATGCCGGTGGCGCACCGGCCGGATCTCGCGTCGCTGTCTGCCAAGGAGATCACGTCGATGGCCGACTGCCTGCACACCGGCCTGCAACTGTGTCGGTTGACCCACCGTGGCGAGATGCCGCCTTATCTGATCAACGTGATGCAGGCCCCCAAGGGCGACACCTCTCACCACCTGCGGGTAGAGCTCGTCCCGCTGCACAAGGACGAGAGAACGCTCAAGCGGCCGGGTGGCATGGAGTTGGGCCTGGGCATCTACCTCAACCCGCTTCTTCCGGAGGTCGCTGCCGGGATTCTCCGCGAGGTGTTGCCGGACGTACGGAGGTGCCCGGCATGAGACGTGTCCAGATCGTCGGGACCCAGCGCTCCGGATCCAACCTGCTTCGCCTGCTGCTGGGGTCACTCCCTGGCGTCTTCGCGCCGCCTTCGGCGCACAAGCTGAGGGACTTCCAAGACCTGACCGGCAGGTACGGCTCCTTGCGCGCGCCCTCGAACCAGGGACGCCTGGCTGAGGATATGGGCCGGCTTGTCGATGTGAATGCTCTCGCGTGGCCTCGTATCCCGGATCGGAGGCGGGCGATCCTGGCCGAGATGGGCGGATCCATGCTTGCTCATGCAGTTTTAGCCTTTTACGATGCGCACGCCCGACATTTCGGCAAGCAGGTATGGGTCAGCAAGTGTCTGGAGAATGTCCACTTCATTGATCAGCTTTTCAACTCCGGCCTGCCAATTCTTTATCTGCACCTCGTAAGAGATCCACGCGACGTGGCCGCCTCGTTTTCCCGGGCCCCCATCGGTCCAAAGGAGCCCAAAGCGATCGCTTTGCGCTGGTTGGAGGACCAGAAAGCAGCCATGACCGCACGCGGGATGGTCGGCGAAGATCATTGGCTTACCGTACGTTACGAAGATCTGGTCACAGATCCGGAGGCTGCTCTGGCCCCGCTGTGCGATCGCGCAGGGTTGAGGTGGTCGGCTACCGCCCTCGAGTTCTACCGCCAAGAAGAGGCCCGATCGGCTGCGTCGATATCCGAGCTGTGGAACAATCTCGACCGACCGATTCGGCGCGATCGCGTGTCCGCGTACAAGAGATCGGCGAATACCGAGCTGGTGACGGCTGTCGAGGGCATCACGTGTGATCTGATGTCCGCATTTGACTATGCCGCTGAATATATATTTGTGCCGACCGGAATCAGCGCCGGCGAGAACGAGGACATTCTGAATCGTGATCGTGAGATGCGTGCAGAATCGGCGGCCGCCCGCGATCCGGAGGCAGAGGCCGTGCACCTCAGGAGACTGCGTTTCCTGGAGGATCTCAAGGCCATGAGGTCACCCAAAGGTTTTGAGGAGGATCTTATGTATGTGCAGTTCGCGCAGAAAGCCGTGATCGAGTGGCAAGGAAGACTGCTTCTGATCAG
Source organism: Nonomuraea cypriaca (assembly GCF_015645445.1). Lineage (GTDB taxonomy): Bacteria > Actinomycetota > Actinomycetes > Streptosporangiales > Streptosporangiaceae > Nonomuraea > Nonomuraea cypriaca. The sequence goes on from NZ_JADOGI010000001.1 coordinate 29,294, forward strand.
GAAGAGTCAGGATGACCCATACCAGCCAGGGAAATGGGAGCTGCCGGGCGGACGCATGAAACCTGATGAATCGCCGGATGACGCGCTTGTCCGCGAGGTACGCGAGGAGGTGGGGCTGGATGTGTCTCCTGGGCGTCCGTTGGCTCTGTGGTCATGGCGGCTGGGCAGCGAACAGGACGCCCCAACCGTCATCGCCGTAGCCCGGCTCTGTAAGACAAGCGCTGGGGATGTGGACATGAGCCGGAACGACGAGGACGATTTCATCGAGAAGTACGGTTGGTTCGAGAGAGACGAGGTCCTCGATCTAGATCTCATTCCAAGCGCTAGAGGCCCCATCGCGACTGTTCTCGCAAATCTCTAGCAATTCGGTTCAAACGGATGAGGCGCGTATGAGCATGTGTGAATCAAGGACGAGCTAGTTGCTGACGCGCCAGATCCTGAGGGATGCTCAGTCTGAGATCGAGCGGCGGATCGCGTTGCGTTTACAAATCGAGGCCGGGCGACTGCCGGACTATGCCCTGGCTTCGGGGCAGTATCTCGACCATCCTCGCTACGAGCAGCGCGGGCTCTACGGCACCGCGGCCACGATCCACATCCTCGCCCGTCGCGCCACAACGGACCCCGCAGTCAAGGAGCAGGTGGCGAAGTTAATCTATTACGTCGTCAACCGCAGCCAGGTGGAAAGGGTCTCGGTAAGTTCCGCCGTGTACCGGGACCTGGTTGCGCGGAGAATCCGGCTGCAGAAGACGGACATCTTTCGGATGGCCGATATCGGCTTCGCCCTCTCCTATGTGAGCCCCGTCATCGCGCTGAGGTCCGAGGCGTTGGCCCCGGTGCAGAGGGCCTTCGAGAGCGCGCGGGCCGACCCGGCGGGATATGCGGTGGGCAGCGAAGGCGGAGAGCCCGATCCGCTGGCCACGGCGCATGCCGTGCGCTGCCTGGCGGCGAACAATCTGCCCGTCAGGCCGGAGGACTGGCGGTATCTTCGCGAGTACCTGCGTAGCGGTGACAATAATTTCGTTCGCTGCTTCGTGCTTCTCGTGCTCACTACCTATGACTCCCAGGTGGAGCGGAGGCAACTACAGGTCTCCTGGAAGGGTCTCTTCTCGGCACTTTCAGCCGCATTCGGCGGCCAGTCGGAGGCTAACTATGAGTACACTCGGTCCGGCGCACAGGACTATGTCCGGATACCCTGGCAGATCTACCTGGTCCAATCGTGCGCCAAACTGTTCCCCCTGACGAGATTCAACGGGTTCGCGATCCAGCGGAAGATGCTGGATGCGGTCCAGCAGATTTCCGCTCCCACCGGGTTCAGGTACGAAGCCTCAGGTAGCTATCTTTCTACTCGTACCTATGCGTGCGTTTGGCAGGCGATCGAGGAGATCTTAGCCTTCAACTTCAGGCAGCCCATTCCACGCATCGTCGTCCGCACGGTGTCCGGGATGACCCGTCTGCTGTCTAGTCGGCTCGTCGGAGTACTCACGTACCTGCTGCTCTTCGCCGTTGCGGTCGGATCGCTGGTCGAGTGGCTCAACAGTTCTCACCGCTCCGTAGGTGACCTGGCTCCCAATCTGCTGGCCGAGGTCATGCTCATCATCGCTGCGAGGCTGGAGCTTCAGGTGAGGCGGGCGAAGTATCGCCGCTGAGCCATCGAGCGGGGCATGACGCTGACGTGGGCCTGGCAGGACCGCCATGAAGCCACAGCCAAGACGAACAACGTCCCTCCCGACCAGGTGCGTCGGCGGCAAGAGCGCCTATACCCCCGCTGGGGTCCATGGGCTGGCCGATCATGATCAGCGGCGGGCGTCAGCCGACGCCCGCATTAGGAGAGCGCGCGCTTCTCTGGCTCCTTAGGCACGTTGAGCTAGGCGGACGTCCTCATAAGAGTCCATGTCGATGAAGATCATCCCCTGTATATCCCCAGTCCGAATGGGAGAGCGCCACATCATCCAGTGGCAGGGGGCCCACACAGCAGGATACTCGGCGCGAACCGGCATGATCTTCGGGGTCCCGGGCCAGCAAGTGGTAAATTCGTCCGCTGCGTTTGAGGGCTGCCCGGATCTGTAGCCAGCTCCGCCGGCCGAGCTGCGGGGGATGAACAGGATCGCGCGGGTCTCCAGACAGCTCACGCCACCTTCCTGGACGGCGAACAGCTCCGACGACCTACCATCACCACGGGCCTCGCCTCTATCAGCGCAGGCCAAATGAGTGGTTGATACTCACAAGAGTGCGTCAAACTGGGAGCATGAGGCTGATCCTCGACACCATGCTCTGGGGTTATATCGGGCAGACCGGCTCCCGCGAAAAGTTTGAACGATGCGCGCTCGCGCATGGCTGGAAGGTGTGCACACCGCCAGCCACCCTGATGGAGACGTTCCGCGACACGAATGCGGAGCGTCGTACCGCTGGCATCCTCGCACTGATGTCACCTCACTGGGTAAGGCTGCACACTGAGGCCGACATGGAATGCATGGAGATCGTAGCGGAGGCGAAGCGCCTCCGGCCGAAGTGGGTGCGTCAGCTGCCTCGACCCGGTCGGCCTGCGGCACTACGAGACTTCTGGAAGCACCAGATCTGGCGGGCTACGGCGAGAGACCCAGACTACATGGCGTTATTCCGCTCCCCGGGAAAAGAACAACAGGAGCGCGAAGAAGTCAAACTCGTCGATGCTATGCGTTGGAATCGCCGTGAACGCCTCCGCGTCAATCGCTCGTCATGGAGACTCGACGACATTACTGTGACGCCCACAGATGATGCGCTTGTCGAAGACCTATACGGCTGGGAGGCTGGTGTTCCTGTTGAGCCCTGGAGACTCCAAGGTCGTGATGTCTTGAGGTATGCGCTCCGCAACCGCCATGGGGTGGATCGCCCTGACGTGGATACAACAGTGGCGGACTGGCTTGACCCCTACCTGCATCTGAATAATATGGTCAAAGATAAAGATGACTTTGGACGCTTCTGGCTATTCGAGGTCGAGAGAACTCGCATGCCTCGACACTGGATGCGCTGGGCTATCCAGGAGTCTCAGACGATGGCAAAGGTGAGGAGTAGTGACGGCCGGGACGGTCAAATCGCCTCCTACCTCTTTGATGCCGAAGTGTTTCTAACAGAGGATGGAAACTTCTTCGATGCACTCGAGCGCGTTAAGGAAGTTAGCCTGACTCCCTTCGCCGATGTTCGACGTGTCAGGATTCATCCCAATGATGCTGACGTTGTCGAGATTATCGAAAGTGCCCTTACGTAGTTTCGTGAGGACATTTATGGATATCTTTCTATGGCGAGAAGCAAGCACGAAAGTGGCACTGCACTGATAGACGGGCGGACACGCGGATGGCCTGATGCTGGGGCTCCTACTCAAACAGGTCCTTGATGGGCAACCAACGGCGTGAGATTGTTGCTCAGCATCTATGACACGTGTCTAACTGACCACGACGAGCGTTCGATCAATCGCACAGAAAGAGCCCTGAATCAAACGGAGTAACATCACACGAAGGACTGGCCCGATACAGAAAAGCCTTCACCCTACAAAATTGCCACGTGGTATACTCGGTTCAGCTAGAAAAGCGTGGGCTGTGATTCCGGTCTACGCTGCTGAATCACTTGCTGTAATTGCCGCGGCAGAGCAGGGCGATGAACGGCGTAAGCCCGCCTGGCTATCTGCTTATGTATGTCACCATCGCCAGTTTTGGCGACTCTGCCCCATGCTACCTTCCACTGATCAGATTCCTGCTCATGGCGGGCGAGCGAGGCGCTCGATATATTGTCAAGGACTACGGCAGCGGCTGCGTTTTCGACAAGGCTCAGGCGGTTTACGAAACAACCGAGATCCAGCCTGGTTCCCCATGGAGCGACGAAGGCGACCCCGACAATGTTAACAAAGCTTACAGAAGCGTTCCGGCTCATATCTGGACGGCTCAACACAAAAAAGAGCTGACAATTCCAAGCCGTACGGACAAGACGATTCCAGGCCACTGGCTAGGCGGCGGAGCTCCGCTTTCACGACGAATAGCGCAACCTGGAAAAGAAAGAACAATGAAAAGAGTCGCAACATGTGTCGGCTGCTTTTCAAGGACTACGACCGCAAGGACGAGGTGCTGGGAGACAAGAGATGGCATAAGGTTTACAATTGCGACGAGTTCCCGTTCCAGTCCACCATGCAAGGGACCTGGGTGTCGGTTGAGCGAGTGAACAGTCCCGACGCCTACGCGTACTCGATCAGGCCCGTTTGGCACAAGCATAATACGGACGACGGAGTGCGACTCGGCACCTTCTACGGCACCCAACGCATCCTCGCCGAGAACGGTGGCACAAGACAAAACACCTATGACTACTGGCACGTAGAGGCGCACGTGCCGGCGCAGAATCCGCACCCTGACCTAGAGTAAACTCTCCGATGCCTCCCAGGGCCGCGGGTCACGTCCTCGCCTTGGGGGGCATCCTTGCTTCCCGAAAGGTTGACAGACTCGTGTTCGATGAGATCGTCGCCCGTTACCAAGACATACTGGGCGACCTTGACGCCTTCGCCTACACAGTGACGCTTCCCGACTCCGGGGTTCTCGCGACCGAGGACGCGGTGCGCCGTCTCGGCTTCGACCCGAGCGCCCTGAGGGGCCACGGGAAGGTGCACAGCCCTGGAACCCTCCACCTCTATCAAACCGGCGCCGGCATCGTCACTCTAGATTGGACCAATCCAGGAGAAGATCGTCAGGAGGTCACCAACAGGTTGGCCGGAACGGGATTTCAACACTGGTATGTCTCTTTCGATATCGAAGGCAACACCAGCATGTACGTCCGATACGGAGAGACTGAGGGAGATCTGGACCATCCAGGACCGAGCGATATACCCTTCAGCCAGCGGGCAGACCGCCTCGGCCCGCTGAGCAAATATAGGGACTGCCCGCGTCCGGTTACGACAGCGAGATGGCAGAGGCCGAGGTAGATATTACTGCGGCCTGCCTGGCCGTGGTCGAGTTGGAAAGCGGTATCCGCCTGGACTATGACCTGATAGATACTTCTCATTCAGCGTTGCCGATAACCACGTAGTTCGCAACGCGATGCCCCCCGAACAGCGCCGCCTGGTGGACTTTGCGCTTTTAATCCGTAGGTTCCGGGTTCGAGCCCCGGGCGCCCTACCACTCTGAACAGGCATAACGCCTGGCAGCAGAAACGAGCCGGTGTGAGCCCGCCCTGAGACACAGATGAGCCGGGTCGGCAGCCGGAACCGTACGTCCACAGGGACGAGAACTCTCAGCAGAAACAGGGGGTCCTGGCCAGGCACGACACGGGGTCATCGCTCACGACATATCGACAGAGCGTTCGCTGTGGCGGCACCAAACCCCTTACGGGTAGGGAGAGAGGATCTCGATACTGTATGCGTCCAAGGCGCCCTGCGTGAAGCCGCTTAACGCTGATAAAGAGCGCCTTCGAGTTCTCGCCGAACCGCGCCAAGCGCTCTCGAGCGTTGGTCTGAGCCTCAGCAGGCGAAGAACCCGCTCGGTACCGTCCCGGTGATCCCCCTGTCGAACCGGACCAGGCTTCGGATGTAGCCCTTCTCGGTGCGCCAGACCTCCTCATAGATTGCGGCGTCATCGGCGACAGCTGTCGCCGCCTCCGGCTGTTCTCTGGCAGGCGAAGTGGCTGCGTCGTAGCCTGAGGCTGTCACCTTCCAGGAGGCGGGGCTGTGGACGACGGCACCAGCGGTTCCAGTGCACCGGTACGCACTATCGGCCAGCGCATCCAATACCTGCGTGAGCGTCGCGGCATGACCCGTGGGCTCGTTCCATCCTGAAAGCGCTGGTCAACGGGGTAATGTGATCGCGCAGGCCGTGGCCCGGGTTCTGATCTGAAGATCATTGGACCGGTGGACGTACCGGTCAAGGACCGCGGCATCCTCGGCTAACGTCAGGTTGCGGGCTCCCGTACCGGGTCAGCCGTCGGGCAGTCGGACGACGATCATTGCGATGTCATCCTTCTTGGCCGGGGGCATCTGGGCGAGCAGTTCGTCGGCGAAGACGTCGAGAGGCTCGCGGGACAGTGCGGCGGCGTGCCGGCGCAGGCGTTCGAGTCCCACGTCGAGGTGCTCACCGGGCACCTCGACGAGCCCGTCGGTGTAGAGCAGTAGGGTGCCACGCGCGGGCAGCGCCGTCACAGCGCTGGTGCGTGGCTCGTCGTCGGCGAGGCCGAGCAGCGGGCTGGCGCCGTCTTCCAGGTAGGCGGCCTCGCCCTCGTGGGTGACCAGCAGCGGCGGCGGGTGCCCGGCCACGGAGTAGTTGAGCCGCCACTCGCCGTCGCCGCAGTCTTCCAGGCGGGCCAGGACGCAGGTCGCCGTGCCTTCGTAGTGGAAGACCTCGGTGGCGATGTTGAGGCGGCGCAGGATGTCCCCGGGGGGTTCGCGCCGGTCCATGGCGAGCCCGCGGAGCATGTTGCGCAACTGGCTCATGGTGACCGCGGCGGCGAGGTCGTGTCCGGCGACGTCGCCGATGGTCAGGATGGCGGCGCCGTCGGGGTGCAGGAAAGAGTCGTACCAGTCTCCACCGATCTCGGAGGTGGTCACGCTGGGCCGGTAGCGGGCGGTGATCTCCAGCCCGGGCAGTTTGGGCGGCTCGGGGAGGAGGTAGTGCTGTAGCGCCAGGGCCACCCGTTGGGTGCGCTGGAACCGCAGCGCGTTGCTGAGGTGGGCGTGCGCGTGCTCGAACATCCGCCCCAATAGGTCGACGTCGGCGGCGCTGATCGGCTCGCGGTCTCCGGCGACCGTGGCGTCGACGATCGCGGCCATGGCGCCGTCCACGAACACCGGCACGAGGGCCATGCTGTTGACTCCGGCGCGGATGAACCACTCCTCGGCCCCGGCCGGCGCCGCGCCGGGTGGGGGCGCGCCGCTGGGAAAGGTATGCCGGATCGGGCGGCGGCTCCTGATCACATCGGCGAAACCGCTGTCCGGTTCAAAGCGCTCGGTACGCTGCATCCGGGGCGGAGGCATCCCTTCCCGATTGGTGGTCACCACCCGTTCGGCTATGAACGGCCGGGAGATCGACTGGTCGTCCTCGAACTGGGGAAGCAGGTAGATGCCGCATCCGTCCGCCAGGGTAGGGACGAGCACCTTGGAGAGCATGCCCAGCACCTCCTCCAGGTCGGCGACGTCCTCGGTCGCGGCCGCCGCCTGGTCGAGCAGCGTCCTGCGCCGGGTCTCCTGCCACTCCTGCTCGATGTCGGCACAGGCGCCGACCCACTCGACGACTTCGCCGTTCTCGATGACGGGTACGGCCCGCGAGCGGATGTGCCGGTACGTGCCGTCGGGCATCGCCAGCCGGTAGACCTGCACCAGGCGGCTCTGCCGCCGCATCGCCTGGTACGCCGCGTGCACCGACGGCACGCGGTCGTCGGGATGGATGACCTGCAGCCAGCCGTCACCGCGGTACTCCTCCCAGGTCTGCCCGCTCAGCCGCTCCCACCCGGGGCTCGGCTCGGTGATCCGGCCCAGGAGGTCACCGACCCACAGCGCCTGCGTCTCGATCTGCAGGAGGCTCTCGTAGCGCTTGAGCGCCCTGCTCTCGACGTCGGGAACCACGCGCTCGGGGACCTCGGCGATCACGATCAGCACGCCCTCCTCGCCGGACGCCAGCGAGATCTTCGACATGCTCGTCGAGGCACGGCGCTCGCGCCTCAGCGGGCCGTCCCCGCGGAGGTCGAACGGCAGCGCGCGCAGGCTGATCGCCTCCCCCGTCGCCAGCACCTGGTCGAGTCTCGTGATGTAGCCCAGCCGACGCAGGTCGCTGAACGCCTCGCGGGCGGGCAGGCCGAGCGGGCGCTCGCCGAGGATCTCCCGGTGCGCGCGGTTGGCATAGATGAGCCGGTGGTCGGGGCCGCTGGTCGCGGCGATCCCCGCGGGGGCGAGATCGAAGACGTCCAGCGGCAGGCCGCCGGACATCCAGGCTTCCGCCTCGCTCATCCTCGGTTTCCCCGGCATCAAGGGCCGCCCCTCCAGCGTGGTTCGTGCTCCTCCGATCGATGACCGTTAGGTCACCGACAGTCCCCTTAATCACGAAATTATCCATTCAACCGGGTAAACGAATGCCAATGCGCAAGGCATCAGCTCATACGTTTGCCGGGATCACGCGGATCAGGCCCGAGGACCGCTGTTCACGTCGGTCAAGGTCACCGTCGAACGCCGCGTTCACAGCGGACGGCAAAAAGCAATGGCAAGGAGGTTACCCACTCCTTGCCGCTCTCAACGTATAGCGCCCCGGGGGATGCGGGACGTGGAGCTGAACCGAGGTGGTGGCAGATCATGCGGGGCGAAGCGAGGTGACGACTGCACACAGGGCGCTGGCGGTCGAGGGGACCTGGCGGTCGGGGGCGGGCTATCCTGAGGCCGCCTGATCGCGTGATGATCATCGGAGGTTGTGAGCCCCAGGCGGCGATGTTTTTAGCTCATGTACGCGGTACGGGCCGGGCGCGGGAGGTGAGACGTGCAAGAAGAGCGGGAGCAGGGCGACCGAGCCAGAGCGCGCCAGGTGCGGATGATCGACGTGGCCAACTCGCTCGGTCTGTCCAGGGCCACCGTCTCGCTGGTGATGCGGAACAGCCCGTTGGTGTCGGCGGCGACCCGGAGCGCTGTCCTGGCCGAGGCCGAGCGGCTGGGGTACATCTACAACCAGGCCGCCGCGAACCTGCGGACCCAGCGCAACGACCTGGTCGGGCTGGTGATGCCGGACGTGATGAACCCGTTCGTCGGCGAGGTGTCGCTGGGCGTGCAGGAGGTGCTCGGGGAGGTCGGCTTCTTCGTCATGATCGCTAACACGGTCGATCGAGTGGACCTGCAACGACAGATCCTGCAGTCCCTGGTCGGGCATCGGGCGGCCGGTGTGGTCACCATCCCCGCGCTGACGGCGACCGCGGACGACTTCTCCGGCATACGCCGTAGCGGTCTGCCGACGGTGTTGCTGCTGCGGCATATCGACGGCGTGGATCTGCCGTTCGTCGGCACTGATGAGGAGGCCATCGGGCGGCTCGGCGCCGAGCATCTGATCAGCGTGCATGGCTGCCGCCGGGTGGCCTACTTCGGCGGCGACCCGCTGGCCTCGCCGCGCGTAGGCCGGATGGAGACCTTCCGTCAGGCGGTAGCCGAAGCCGAAGTCGAAGCCGGTGAAGGTGCAGGTGTCGAGTGGGACGCGGTCTGGTCGGAGCCGCTGGAGGCGACGGCGGACGCCGCGTACCGCCGCGCCTCCGAGTTGCTCGCGGCCGGGCCGCCGCCTGACGGGGTGCTGTGTCACAGCGACAACGTGGCCTACGGCCTGGTCAAGGCATTGCGTACGCACGACGCGCCGCCCTGCGCGGTGCTGGGCATCGACGACCTCCACCAGTCGGCGATGTGGAACCCGCCGATCAGCAGCATCGCCACCGATCCGGTCGAGCTGGGCCGGGTCTGCGGCCGGGTGCTGCTGGACGAGATGGGGATGCCGGTCAAGGGCAGGCGTACGCCTCCGGCGCCCGAGATTCACGCTCGCGCGTCCTGCGGGTGCCACTGAGCGATCTTGGCGGACTGCCGGGCCTCGATCGAAGCCTGAAGCTCGATGGTTGACGACTCGGCGTCAAATAAACCCACTTGACCTACAGGTTTTTATCGATATGGTTGACCCGCCTGTTTAGATCGATCTAAGGTCCATACCCAGCAGGCGCACCAAGGAGGCGCACGGATGTCCGCAGTTGTCCGCTCTCCACGGCAGCCGCGTCGCGCGCGGTGGCATCGGCGCGAGGACGGCGTCGGCCGGCTGATGTTGCTGCCGAGCCTGTTGCCGTATCTCGCCTTCGCGTTGCTGCCGATCGGCTGGCTGTTCTGGTTCAGCTTCCAGCGCTGGAACGGGTTCACGGCCCCGCGGTTCACCGGTCTGGCCAATTACCAGCGGATGATCGGCGACGAGCAGTGGTGGCTGGCGGTGCTGAACACGGCGAAGTTCGGGTTCGGCCGATTGGTCATCGAGATCCCGCTGGCGCTGGTCCTGGCCTATGTGTTCTTCCGTGGGGTTCGCGGGGGCACGGTGTACCGGACGATCCTGTTTCTGCCGCACGTGCTGTCGCCGGCGATCGTCGGCATCATCTTCGTCTTCCTGCTGCGGGAGACCGGCGGGCCGGTCAACCAGCTGCTCACCGGATCGGGCCTGGTGGAGGCGCCGATCCGGTTCCTGGGTGAGGCCGGCAGCGCGCTCGCCAGCCTCATCGGCGTCGGTGTGTGGGCCCACCTCGGGATCAATCTGCTGCTCTTCTTCGCGGGCATGATGACGATCCCGAACGAGCTGCTGGAGAGCGCGTCGCTGGAAGGCGCCGGTCACTGGTCAACGCTGCGGCACATCGTCCTGCCGCTGCTTGCCCCGGTGACGCGGGTGGTGATCCTGATCTCGATCATCGGTACGTTGCGCAGCTTCGACCTGGTCAAGACGCTCACCGACGGCGGCCCGGCCGGCGGCACCGAGGTGATGTTCACGTACCTCTACCGGTTCTTCTTCGAACCGGAGTCGGTGCCGCAGATCGGGTACGCCGCCGCGCTCGGCATCACCGCGAGCGTGATCGTCGGCATCATCTCCGTGGCCTATCTGCGGATCAACCGGAGCGGGAGGTCAGCGGTATGAGCGCACCAACCATCACCGAATCCACCAGCCAGACGGTCACCCATGCCGCACCGGTCCGGCGCAGAAGCCCCAGGGCTGTGCTGCTCCACGTGATCCTGATCGCGGCGGCTTTGATCATGCTGTCGCCCCTGGTCTTCGGGCTGTTCGCCTCGGTGTCGCCGCTCGACCAGATCCTCAGCAGGAACGGTGGCATCCTGCCCCGGGTCTGGGAGTGGGGCACCTACCTCCAGGCCTGGACCACGGCCAACTTCTCCCGCTACTTCGTCAACAGCCTGATCGTCACCGCCCTGGTCGTGCTGCTGGACACGCTCGCCTCCAGCATGACCGGGTACGTGCTGGCGCGCCGAAGGCTCCGTGGCCAGCGGTTCCTCGAGGGCCTGTACGTCGGCACCCTGTTCGTCGGCCTGACCACGGCGACGCTCTACCCGCAGTACGTGATCGCCGAGGCCCTGGGCCTGGACAACCTGCTCGGGATCGCCCTCGTCCAGCTGGCCGGGATCATGCTCGTGCACATCTTCCTGATCAAGGCGTTCGTGCTCGGCCTCGGCACCGAGATGGAGGACGCGGCCCGGGTCGACGGGTGCGGGCTGTTCGGCACCTACTGGCGGATCGCCTTCCCGCTGATGCGGCCGATCCTCGCCACCACGGTGATCCTCGGCTTCCAGGCCTCCTGGAACAACTACCAGGTGCCGCTGGTGTTCTCGCTCGCCGCGCCCGACCTGCGCACTCTGGTCGTGGGCGTGAGCGCGCTGCAGTACGACGCCGCCGAGGGGATGACGCCGTACAACACGGTGCTGGCCGGCGCGAACATGGCGCTGGTCCCGATCGTGGTGATCTTCATCGTGCTCCAGCGGTACTTCGTCCGCGGCTGGACGGACGGGTCGGTGAAGGGATGACCTTGTTCGCTCCGGACGGCGCCCTGCTCCGCGGCTGGTCCCGCTGGTGGTTCTGGGCCTGGACCAGTTGCTGCTGGTTGCTGCTGTGCCTCCCGATGATCACCGCGCCCGCGGCCACGCTGTGGCTGATCGCGCAGCAGCGCCGGTACGCGGGCGGCGAGGCCGCGCTCGGGCCGGGGGAGACGCTGCGGTTCGTGGTTCGGCGGCTGCTGCCGGCGCTGCCGCTGGCCGGGTGTCATCTCGGCGTCGCCGTCCTGGTGCTCATCGGCCTGCTCGGACCGTCGCCCGGCGGGCCTTACGGCTGGCTGGTGTTGATCACCAGTGTGGTGGCCGGGGTGACCTGGCTGCTGGTCGCGCCGTGGTCGGTGGTGATCTTCGAGCGCACCGGCCGTACCGTCGTGGCGCTGCGGATGGCGTACGTGCTGGCGCTGTCCCGCGTCGAGCTGGCGGTGACCGCGACCGCGGTCGTGATCGCGGCCGCCGTCGCCGGTCCTTTTCTGGCGACCCAGGTGCCGTACGCCGGTCCGCTGCTGGTGATCGCGCTGCCGGCGGCCACGGCCGGGCTCGTGCTCAAGCTCCGCGACCGAGCCGCCGCGGTTCGGGACACCATCCCCGCCCTTGTTGAGAAAGGCCCCCGATGATTGATTCATCCCTGACCCGCCGCGGCTTCCTCGGCACACTCGCCGCCGGGGCGTCGGCCGCCCTCGTCGGCTGCGGCGGCTCCTCGACCGGTTCCACCGATCCGAACGAGCTGACCACGATCGTGGTCTGGGACCGGGCCGGCGCGCACGCCAAGGCCCGGCAGGAGTTCTTCCACACCTGGAACGAGCAGAAGGGCAGGTCTCTCGGCATCGCCGTGCGGTACGAGCCGCAGGCGACGGACAAGTACGAAGAGATCGTCCGGCTCAGTTTCCAGACCAAGCGGGCGCCCGACCTGTTCCACAGCCCCTCGGCGCAGCTGGGCGCGTTCGTCGCGGCCGGGTGGGTTCAGCCGCTGCCTGACCTGGTCGACAAGGCCGTGCTGGACAAGGCCGCGCCGTACCACCAGAAGAACAGCGAGCTGGTCTGGGGCGGCGTGCCGTACGCCGTGCCGACCACCGCGTCCACCAACCGGATGCTGATCAACACCGACCTGTTCGAGAAGGCCGGGCTGGACCCGGACTCGCCGCCTGCGACATTCTCCGAGGTACGGCGGGCGGCGGCCGCGATCACCAAGAGCGGCGACGGTGACGCGTTCGGCATGCTGATCCCGATCAAGGCGACCGGGTTCCGGCAGTGGAGCGTCGACATCCTGCTGATGGCGGGTGACCCGGCGGTGGCGCAGTTCGGGCTGTTCAACGCGGCCACGCAGAAGTACGAGTCGGCCAAGTACGCGCCGCTGCTGGAGCTCTACCGGAGCATGATCACCGACAAGACCGCCTACCCGGGCGCCGCGACCCTGACGGGCGACGTCGCGAACAACGCCTTCGGCCAGGGCGAGGCCGGTATGTACGTCGCCAGCAGCGTGGTCGTGTCCGTGCTGGCCGACCTGGGCAGCAAGGTCAAGGTGGTCGCGGCCCCGCTGCCGGTGCCGGACGGGCAGAAGCTGGTGCGGTCGCCCATGAACGCCGGCTACCCGTACGCGATCTCGTCGACCACCGAGAACCCGGAGAAGGCCGCCGCGGTGTTCGAGGTGATGGTCGGCGACGGAGTTCAGGAGGCGCTGGCGGCGAAGGCCGCGCCGCCGCTGAGCGCCGCCGTCTGGGACTCGGCCGCGGTCAAGGACAACGCGTTCCTCCAGCAGTTCCGGCCCGCCGAACTCGATCAGCAGTGGCCGAAGACGCCCGGCGGCCTGCTGCAGGTGGATGGGGAGAGCGTCGATCAGACCGTGGAGAAGCTGCTGCTCGACCCGTCGGCTCCGCTCGAACCGGCGCTCGCCGCGATGCAACAGCGGATGCAGGCGGCCTACGACGCCGCGGTGCAGAACGGCGAGGTCGACCCGAAGGAGTTCCAGGCGTGACGGCTCCGAACGTCGTCGTGCTGATCGCCGATCAGTGGCGGGGGCAGGACCAGGGCTGGCTCGACGGGCGATCTTCCGGGGTACGCACCCCGAACCTGGATCGGCTGGCGGCAGGCGGCGCCGCGATCGCCGGCGGATGCTCCAGTTCGCCGGTCTGCGGGCCGAGCCGGGCGAGCCTGCTCACCGGTCGCCTGCCCCACCAGCACGGCGTGGTCGCCAACGACCTGCCGCTGTCGCCGCGGCTGGAGACTTTGGGTACGGCGCTGGCGGGCGCCGGGTACCGGACCGGCTGGATCGGCAAGTGGCATCTGGCCGGGCTGCCCAGGGACAAGTGGGTGCCGCCGGCCGCGCGGCCGGGGATCGAGCACTGGGTCGGGGTCGACTGCTCTCATGATCACGTCGATGGTCATTACTACGTCGGCGCCGAGAGCCCGACCAGGGTTGAATTCACCGGATACGAGCCCGAGGTGCAGACCGATCTTGCCTTGGAGTTCCTCGGCGAGCAGAATGCGCCGTTCTTTCTCACGGTCTCCTACAACCCGCCGCACGACCCCTACGACTCGGTGCCGATGCACCTTCGTACCGGCTATCCGATCGAGCGGATGACGGTGCCGCCGAACACGCCCGACGGCGACGAGCAGCGGGAGGTGCAGCGGCTCTACTGGAGCGCGATCACGGCGGTGGACACGCAGATCGGCCGGATCGTGGCGGAGTTGGACCGGCTCGGGCTACGCGGGAACACGATCGTCGTGGTCACCTCCGACCATGGCGACATGCTCGGAGCCCACGGCCTGCGGGCCAAGCAGAGCCCGTACGCGGAGGCCGTGCGGGTGCCGATGGTGATCAACGGACCCGGCGTTCCCGCGTATCGCCCGGCCGGTCTTCTCGGCCTGGTCGATCTTGCTCCGACGCTGCTCGGGCTGTTCGGGCTGCCGCCGATCGGGGCGTACGGGCGCGATCTGAGCGATCGGCTCAGAGTCGGCGGGTCGCTGCGGCAGGAGCTGGTGGTCGGCAACTGGGTCAGCTTCGACAACGGCTACGACCAGGGGATCGGCGAATGGCGGGGCTTCGTCACCGACGAGCTGACCTACGCGCGTACCGTCGATGGCCGGCCCTGGCTGCTGTTCGACGACCGCGAAGACCCGTGGCAGCTGGACAACCTGGTCGCCGACCCGGCGTCGTCCGGCCGGGTCGCCGAGGCCGACGCCCGGCTGACCGCTCTGCTGGCGGAAGCCGGGGACGCGTTCCTGCCGGCCGACCGGCTGCTGACCGAGTTGGGCCAGGTCGATGACTGGAACGCCCGCGAGTCCGCCCTGCGGGGCGACCGGGCCCGGTTGCTGCCGACGCCGACCGCTTCGTGAGGAGAGACCCGTTCATGCCCACCCGCCCGAACGTGCTGTTCGTGATGACCGACCAGCAGCGGTTCGACACCATCGGCAACACTCGTCTCGCGACGCCCAACCTCGATCGGCTGGTCGCCCGCGGGACCGTCTTCGACAACGCGTACTCCACCTCCCCGGTCTGCGTCCCTGCTCGTTACACGCTGCGCAGCGGATGCGAGCCGACCAGGACCGGGGTGTACGACAACACCGTCCCGGACGGGGGGCACGCCGCGATCCGGGATCGCTGCGGGCCGTACCTGGCCGAGGCGATGGGCCTGCGCGGGTATCGCACGTGGGGAGTCGGCAAGTTCCACACCACGCCCTGGGACGCGCCGGTCGGCTACGAGACGCAGCGGCACAGCGAGGAGTTCTACGTCAGCCCGGAGCAGCGGGCCGGGGACGCGTACGCGTCGTGGATCGCGGCCGAACATCCCGAGTACGACTGGATCGAGGCGCTGATGGGGGAGCGAACCGACATGTACTACATGCCGCAGCTCAGTCCCTTGCCGGCGGACTGCACCGTCGAGTCCTGGGCCACCAGGGAGGCGATCGGGCTGATGAGCGCCGACGACGACCGTCCCTGGTTCGGGTTCGTGTCCTACATCGGGCCGCATCCTCCGTTCGCGCCGCCGCTGCCGTACAACCGGATGTACGACCCGGACCAGATGCCCGACCCGGTGTGCGGCGATCGCGACACCGATCATCTCGACCAGCACATCCCCTGGATGAACCACCTGGTCTACGCCGAGGACGTCGATCCGCACCGCGCCCGTACGCTCAAGGCCAGGTACTACGGCGAGATCAGCTACATCGACGGCTGCATCGGCGACCTGCTGGACGCGGTGGAGCGTAGACCGGACGCGGACAACACCGTGATCTGTTTCTACGCCGATCACGGTGACCTGCTCGGTGACCATCATGGCTGGCAGAAGGAGAGCTTCTTCGAGGCGTCCGCCCGGGTCCCGTTCATGATCTCCTGGCCGGGGCGGATCGCGGCCGGTGATCGTCGATCCGAGCTGGTCTGTCTGACCGACCTGTTCGGCCTGGCCACCTCCGCCGCCGGGCAACCTGAGCTGCGGCAGGGCAGCGACCTGCTCGGCCTGCTGACCAGCGCGGCGCCACCCAGGGAGACGCTGTTCGGCTACCACGGGCGACCCGGCACCCGGCGTTTCAAGGCGATGGTCAGGCAAAGGGAGCTGAAGCTGATCTGGCTGGCCAACGGCGGGCACCGGCTGCTGTTCGATCTCGCCGCCGACCCGCACGAGATCAAGCCGGTACAGGCTGAACGGCCGGAGGACGCCGATCGGCTGACCGCGCTGTTGGCTGAGCACCTCCGGTCCGAGGACGTGGCCGAGGCGTTCGACGACGAGGAGCTGCGGACCTTCCCGTACGAGGAATGGCCGCTGACCCGGATCCACCAGTTCGACCTGTCGCGAGGGGTGACCGGCTTCGGCGCGTGAGATCAGCGTGAGATCAGCGGGCCGTCATGGCGCCGTCCACGGCCATCGGCGTGCTCGCGACGACCCCGCCGCCCGCGAGCAGCGCCCAGGAGCAGATTCTGCGGGTCCTCGTCAACGAGGTCAGCAGGGAGGCACGGGTACGTGCCGCCACCACGTCCGCGTGCGCCAGCGCCGCGGGACGGGTTCAGGCGCTGGCCACGAGCATGCTGGCCGACCTGCGTGAGATGGAGGACAGGGCCGACCGGGTCGGCCTCGGCGACCTGCTGAAGCTGGACCACACGACCGCGCAGGCCGGCCGGCTCGCCGACAGCATCGCCCTGCTGACCGGGGCGCGGTCGGGACGCCGCTGGACCAAGCCGATCGTGATGGAGAGCATCCTGCGCGGCGCGATCGGCAGGATCAGCGCCTACCAGCGGGTACGCGTGCACTCCGTCAGCACCGTCGCGATCGCGGGACACGCCGCGGAAGGCGTCATGCACGCCCTCGCCGAGCTGATGGACAACGCCGCGAGCTTCTCCCCGCCCACCGAAGAGGTGCACGTCTACGTGGAGGAGGTCAGCACCGGAATCGTGATCACGATCGAGGACTGCGGGCTGGTGATGAGCCAGGCCGCGCTGGCCCGCGCGGAGCGCGCCGTCTCCGCCGAGCCGCTGGACTTCACGAAGCTGTCCGGTTCCAGGCTCGGACTGGCGGTCGTCGGCTCCCTGGCCCGCAAGCACGGGCTGACCGTCTCCTTCCGCCCGTCCTCGCGGGGCGGTACCGGCGTGGTGGTCATGATTCCGTTGCAGCTCATCAGCCAGAGTGTCCCGGTGCCGCAGGCGGCGCAGCCTCCCGGCAGCAGGCCATGCCCGTCCAGCGATCCGTACCGCAGCAGGCGGGCCCCGAGCCGGACGGGGAGCTGCACGGGCTGCCGCGCCGCCGCCGGGGGCAGACGCTCGCGGCCGCCTCGTCCGCCACGCAGACCCCGCCGCGCCCTGCGGCCGGCCAGGAGCCCAGATCCGCGCGGACGCCTTCCGACGCCGGAGCCAAGTTCACCGCCTTCCATCAGGCGAGCAGAGCACGACAGATTGGTGAGGACGGAACTCGATGAGAACCAATGATCAGGAACTCGCCTGGTTGCTCGAGAACCTCCTGAAAGGCACTCCCCACACCAGGCACGCGCTGGTGCTGTCGAGGGACGGCCTGCGGCTCTCCCACACCGCCGGGCTCTCCATCGACCGCGCCGACCAGCTCGCCGCGATCGCCTCCGGCATCCAGAGCCTCTCGTACGGCGCCTCCATCGAGTTCGGCGACGGCACGGGAGGACTGCGGCAGTCCATGACCGAGTTCCACGGCGGGCTGCTGTTCATCGTGGAGGCGGGGGAGGGCGCGCACCTCGCCGTGGTGGCCGGCGACGACGCCGATCCGGGTCTCATCGGCCACAAGATGAACGAGTTGGTGGAGCAGATCGGTGAGTACCTGAGCGCACCACCCCGAGCCCCTCAACAGAGCCAGGTCTGATGTCGCCGCGCCTGGAGGACGAGAACCCGGACCGCCTTTACATGGTGACCGGCGGGCGCAGCGACGCCACAGACGATGGACTCGACCTGGTCACGCTGATCGTGAGCGAGTGCGATCCCACTCCGGGCATGCAGTCCGAGCATGCCCGGATCCTGCGGCTCTGCGTGAGCCCGATGGCGGTCGTGGAGGTCGCGGCGGAGCTGCGGCTGCCGGTCGGCGTCGCGCGCATCCTGCTGCGCGACCTGCTCGACATGGGACGCATCACCGCCAGAAACCCGCGTCCGGTGCCTGCCGCGGCGCGTCTGCCCGAACCCGAAATGCTGAAGCAGGTGCTCGTTGGACTCCAGAAGCTCTGAACAGGTCGCACGCGCCCCGCTGCCGAGCTCCGCGACCACCGGACTCAAGATCGTGATCGTCGGCGGGTTCGGCGTGGGGAAGACGACCATGGTCAGATCGGTCAGCGAGATCCGCCCGCTGAGCACCGAGGAGACCCTGACGCGGGCGGGGGCCGGGGTCGACGACGCGCGCGGCGTGGAGACGAAGTCCACGACCACGGTCGCGTTCGACTTCGGCCGGATCAGCCTGAACGAGGAGCTGGTGCTCTACCTGTTCGGCGCGCCGGGTCAGGAACGGTTCTGGTTCGTGTGGGACCGCCTGTTCACCGGGACGCTCGGCGCCGTCGTCATGGTGGACAGGCGCCGCCTGGCCGACTCGTGGTACGCCATCGACAGGCTCGAACACCACGGCATGCCGTTCATCGTGGCCCACAACCAGTTCGGCGGGCCCGCGCACTCGCTCGACCAGATACGTGACGCGCTCGACCTCGGGGCCGACGTGCCGCTGGTCGCCTGTGACGCGCGGCAGCGGGAGTCCAGCAAGTCCGTGCTGATCACCCTCGTCAACCATCTCCATGCTCTGTCCACCGCCCGGCAGGTGACCTCATGACCGACGCCACGCATTCCTCCGACCCCATCTCCTGGTTCGCCTCCCGGGCCAGGGCGCCGGAGCACGACGCATTCGCGGGCGCCTTCCCGATGTACGGCAGGACATACCACCAGAATCCCGCCCGAGCCTTCGAGGAGATGCGGCGGCACGGTCCCGTGGTGCCGATCCTGCTCGAGGGCGACGTGCCCGGCTGGCTGGTGCTCGGCTACCGCGAGCTGCGTTACGTGCTCAGCAATCCCAAGCTGTTCACCCGCGACTCGCGCCAGTGGAACCAGTGGGACAACATCCCGCCCGACTGGCCCCTCATGGCGTACGTCGGTTACCAGCCGTCGATGCTGTTCGAGGTGGGTGCGGCGCACGAGCGCCGGGCGGGCGCGCTCAGCGAGGCGCTGGCCGCGGCCGACCAGTTCGAGCTGCGCGCGCACTGCGAGCGGGTCGTCGAGGGCTTGATCAACGCGTTCATCGGCTCAGGACGGGCGGATCTGATAGCGCAGTACGCCGTCCCCATCCCGCTGCTCGCCCTCGGGTCGATGCTCGGCCTGCCCGACCAGGACACCCGCGCGTTGCTCGGAGAGGTGGCCACCGCCCTGAACGGCGGGCCGGCCGCGATGGAGGCGTACCAGCGGATACAGGCGATCATGACCCGGCTGCTGGAGTCGAAACGGCAGCGCCCGGGGCCCGACCTCCCCTCCCGGCTGCTGGCCCATCCCGCCAAGCTCACCGACGAGGAGCTCACCCAGGACCTGCTCCTGACCCTGACCGCGGGCGACGATCCGACGGCCACCTGGATCGGGAACACGCTCCAGCTCATGCTGACGGACGACCGGTTCGCCATGACGCTGTCGGGTGGCCGGAGCAGCATCGGCCAGGCGCTGAACGAGGTGCTGTGGAAGGAGGCGCCCGGGCAGATCGCCATCGGACGGTGGCCCGTGATGGACACCCAGCTCAGCGGCCGCCGCATCCGGGCGGGTGACCTGCTCGTCTGCGGTCTGGCCGCCGCCAACCTCGATCCCGCGGTGCATCCTGACTTCTACCGGGACTCCATGGGCAATCACGCGCACATGACGTTCGGGTACGGCGCGCACGGCTGCCCGCATCCCGCGCCGGAGCTCGCGGAGATCATCGCGCACATCGCGGTGGAGATGCTGCTCGACCGGCTGCCTGACGTGGTGCTCGCGGTGCCGCCCGAGACGCTGGAGTGGCGTACGTCGATCCAGATGCGCAGCCTCAAGACGCTGCCCGTCGAGTTCACCCCCGGCTACCCGACCTGACCCACGCCCCCGCCGTAAACTGCGGATATGCGGCGTTTGGTCAGTACGGTGGTCGTGGTGGTGGGGGACGGTGCCGGAGAGGTGGTCGCTGACCTGGACGGCCTGCACAACGTGCGGGCGATCCCCCGGGGGGAGCGCGGGCCGGCCGAGGTGATGGAGATCGCGGGGCGGTCGGCGGCTACGTACGTGGTGCACGACGCCGATCCGCTGGCCGCTGTGGCGGAGGCGTGGACGGAGTTCTTCGACGGCACGGGGGTGGTCGGCGCCCTGGAGGTGGCGATCGAGGCCGCGCTGGGCGAGCTGCGCGCCGATCGGCTGGTGCTGCCCGACTACTACCTGGTGCTGGATCCGGACGGGATGACGGAGACGTGGCGGCACTGGTGGTTCGGGGTGCTGGCCGGGGTCGCGCCCGTGCGGGTGGTGCCCGTACACGCCTCGGCGTCGGCGGTCTCCTTCGAGCTGGGACGGCTGACGGCTGGGCGGTGGTGGCCCGCGGACCTGGAGACGTGGCTGCGCGGCCTGCCCCGCGTGGTGCCCGACCACGCCGGCCTGCCGGGCGCCGGCGTACCGTCGGTCTAACACCGGCTGGCGCCGGCGTGTTGTCGGCCCAGCGCCGCGCGGGAGTGGTGCGGGGCAGGTCCTGCAGGACGGGGTTGAGATGGCTGAGCACGAGCGCTCTGCTCAGCGAGGGACCGATGACCCCGGTAGCCGTGCGGCGGATCTCGGTCAGGCCGCCTCGCCGAGGTCGGTGCAGTGTGCGAACGTCGCATCGTCCGCCGCCACCGCGTGGCGCGCCTCCGAGATCCTCTTGAACGACGACCTGTTCCTCCGCCATCCCGATGCGGTAGTGCGGTAACTCAGGCGTCACCGTTGTTTCCACGCAGAGCCGCCGCAAAGCGCCGGCCCGGGCCCGGGTCCACCCCGAAGCGCTGGGCGTAGTGTTCGTGGAGCTCCTCCCACGGCTCGTGCGCCACCTCTTCGGAGATGAACTGGCCGGCGAGATGCGGCCCGAGCCGCCAGAAGTAGGCCTCCCAGCCGGTGGCGGTCTGCGCCGCGGAGTCCAGGTCGTCGATGACGTGGGTGAAGATCAAACGGCAGCCGTCTCCCTCGGGGACCAGCTCGAAGCTGTGCGGCTGGCCTGCGTAGGTCCACGCCAGGCGGCGGGGTGGATCGACCTCGGTCACCTCCAGGGTCTGTCCGGCGGCCTCGAAGGTCTCACCCTTCGCCGGCGTCCAGTCGACGGCTGCGGGGAACCAGCGCTCCAGCTCCGCCGGCACGCTGACGGCTCGCCACACGCGCTCGATCGGGTGGGCGAGCGTGCGCTCGAAGCGCAGCGCCGGGCGACCGTCGATGGTCTCCAGGGTTCCGTGAATCATGGGTTCTCCTCCAGGTGCCGTTCCAGGGCGTCGAGGCGCCTCGACCAGAACACCCGATAGGGCTCCAGCCACTGGTCGACCTCGGCAAGGGGTTCTGGGCGCAGCGCGTACACACGCTGCTTGCCCTCGATGCGCACCGCGACGAGTCCGGCCTCGCGCAATGTCTTGAGGTGCTTGGACACGCCCGGCTGACTGAGATCAAGGCGTTTCACCAGCTCCCCGACGGACCGCTCACCAGCACGCAGCAGGTCGAGAATCTGCCTGCGGTGCGGCTCCGCCAGGGCTGCGTAGGCGCTCACGTGCTCATATTGCCAAATGGAAATATGATTCTGCAACCCTTGGCTGAGTCAGTCCTCCGATGGGCCGCCACAAGCCGCTCCGAGTCAGCCGATCCCTGCGCTCGGCCGCCCCCATTAAGTCGGTCCAAACGATCGGCCCATCCTCACCACGTGCCGCCGCGCGGCGGAGACCGGGGCCGCGGTCAGGTCCCGCGCGGCACGAGACGAGGAGTGAAGCACGCCAGATGATCGCCGCCGCTCATGGCGGGTTCGGTCAGAACTTGAGCGTGTGCCCGTCACCGGGAGCCGCCGGCGACGGTCAGACCGCCTCGCCGAGGTCGGTGCAGTGTGCGATCGTCGCATCGTCCGCCGCCACCGCGTGGCGCGCCTCCGCCAGCCGGACACCACGGATGATCTCGGCGGGTCCGCTCGACGCCAGGACGTCCATGACCCCTGGCCAGTCGGTGAGCCCGAACCGGTCCACGATGCGGCTGGCTCCGTTGCTGAGCAGTACGGCGCCGGTCACCTCGGAGATCGGACAGCTTCCGGTGATCGCCTCGTCCGCCGCCCGCGGGTCGTCCTTGGCCAGCCAGAAGCCGCCCGGCTGGTTCCGGTTGGCGCGCAACTCTTCCCACGCGGGCGTGACCGGATTGGCCGCCTCTTCCGAGGACGGCGCGCACCCGAGCACGGGCATCCAGTTCATCATCACGTCACTCAGCACCAGGGGCACCACCGTCAGCGCGTCATTTGGCGCGGGCGAGTAGGCTGGCGAGTGTGGTCTGCAGGATTTCGCCGTACATGGTGGCGAAGTCCACCCGGGAGCCCGCGAGCCGGGGGTCGGCCGTGGCCTCGACGACGGCCGGGGCCGGGTTGCTGAACGGCCACAGGCCCACCAGCGAGACGACGGCGTGCCGCGTCAGAGTGAGCGCGTCGTCCGCGCCCAGTGCCGGTATCCGGTCGCTGATCAGGTTCGCCAGCGTGGTGCGGTGTTCCAGGTCGATGAGTTTGTACGCGCGCACGGTGCCGGCGGAGACGTTCCGCTCCAGGACGCTCGGCAGCAGACTCCACAGCTGGCACAGGACCGGCCGGGCGGCGAGGGAGTCGGCCCAGGCCTGCATCACCCCGTCGGGTTCGCAGGGCGGGGCCGGCCACTCGCTCGCCAGGGCGGCTTCCAGCCAGGACAGCCGCAGCCGGTTGAGCAGCTCCAGGAAGACGCCCTCGCGGCTCTCGAAGTAGCGCACCACATGCGTCTTCGACACACCCAGCCGGCGCCCGAGCTCGCGGAGGCTGATCTCCTCCGCCGGCATCTCGGCCAGCAGCGCCTCCGCGGCGTCCAGGATCTCCTGCCTGCGCAGTTCTCGCTGCTCGGGCCGCCTGGCCCGTTGGAAGGCCGGCACCTCCACGTCGTCCATCAAATCTCCTCAGGCGCTGCGGGCGCTGGCAGCCCCAGGATAGCGGTCCGCTGGACACTTGATAGGTGTCCGCCGGACCGCTAAAGTCATCATCGTAAAGGTCCATCGGACACCTATTGAGAGACGCGGGCCTCGCCCAGTACATCGAGCCGCGCTGGCCGGCCGCTTCACCAGCGGCACCTCGTTCTCCAGCGGCGACTTCCGCTCCACTCTGCCCAAGTTCCAGCCAGAGAACTTCGCGGAGAACCTCCGCCTCGTCGAGGGACTGTTCGACCCCGCACGGGTGCGCGGCGGCCAGTACGGCACCCTCAATGTCCGCTGACCATTGGGTCCTTCAGCGGCAGACGGTGTCGTGCCGGGGGCGGGAGCCGTCCGCCAGGAACCGGGAGACGGTACGGTCTCCGCAGGCATTGCCGTTGGCCAGGTAGGCGCCGTGGCCTCCGGAGTCGACGGCGACCATGACGGCCCGGTCGCCCAGTGCCCGGCGCATCTCCAGCGCACCGCTGTACGGGGTGGATGGGTCGCGCAGGTTGTTGATCAGCAGGATGTTCGACGGGCCATGCGAGGTGACGCGTACGGCCGGTTCCTCGGGGGCCGGCCAGAAGGAGCACGGGCTCATGGCGACGGGCATCCCCGCGGTCAGCGGATACTCGGCGCGGTTCTTGAGCACCCGGCTCTGGTGCCAGGAGACGGAACGCGGCCACTCGACGTCGTTGCAGATGGTGCCCATGACCACCGCGAGCGTGTTCTGCAGCGCAGCCTCGGGGACCTGCTGCGGCTCGGGCAGCGGGCTCTTCCCGAGCCCCGCCTTCATCAGCCCGGCCAGCGCGGGGAAGGTGGTGTCGGAGTACAGCGCGTTGAGCATGGTTTCCCGCAGGACGTTGCCGTTGAGCTCGGGCGGGTTGCTGCCGGGCCAGGGCAGCGGATGCTCGTCGAGTCGCTCGGCGAGGCCGAGGAAGGTCTTCCGCACGGCTTCTGACGTGTCGCCGAGGCCGTAGGTGTCGGCGCGGGCGGCGGCCCAGGCGGCGAACTCGGGGAAGCGGTCCTCCACGGCGACGCCGTAGTTCTCCAGCCAGCCACGGGCGACCCGACGGTGGTCGGGGTCGTCGTTGCTGTCCAGCACCACCCGATCGGTGCGCTGCGGGAACATGGTCGCGTAAACCGCCCCCACGTAGGTGCCGTACGAGACGCCCCAGTAGGACAGCTTCCGCTCGCCCAGCGCGGCGCGGAGGCTGTCGATGTCCCTGGCCTCGGTGCGCGTGCTCATGCCGCGCAGCACGTCCCCGCCGTTGTCGGCGCACGCCTGCGCGGCCCGACGCGCCCAGGCGACGTTTCCGGTGATGTCGCCGTCCTTGCCAGGCCAGCCCTTCATCAACGAGGGCGAGAGGTCGGCCGGATCCATGTCGCACGACACGGGACTGCTGCCGCCGACACCCCGGGGGTCGAAGCCCACCAGGTCGTACTGCTCCGACACCTCCTTGGGCAACCGCTTCACGTGGGCGCTCGGTTTGTTGATGGACGAGCCGCCGGGCCCGCCCGGAATCAGGAGCAGCACCCCGCGCCGCCTGCCCGGTGACGCGGTGGCGATCCGGGAGACGGCCAGCGTGATCTGCTCCCCATGAGGATTGTCATGGTCCAGCGGCACCTTCACGCTGGCGCACTCCTGCCGGGGATCGACTCCCTGCCCCTGCGCGCACGGCTTCCAGTCGATCTTCTTCTCCGCCGCCTGCGCGCCGTGCGGAACGGCGGCGAACAGCAGGCCGGCGATGGCCATAGGAATCACAATCCGTTTCATGGGGTACACGCTGCCGGTCCGGGGCCCACGACCACGATCAGGTACACCGGCGGGAAAGGGGTAGGGCATGCCCTACCCCAGCGCCCTGACCTGTGGCTTCATGGCTGCGAAGATTTGGGCGTCCACGCGGGGTCGCGGCCTGCGAAGCCGAGTGCGCGGTCGAACGCCGCCGCGTCCTCGGGGACGTCGACCACCGGTCCGAAAAGCCCTTCCCTGCCGGCTGCCTGCTCCGGTTGCGCCGACGCGCTGGTGAACGCGAGGACGGCCGCCGTGTCGGCCGGGGTGCACGTGAACGGCTGGCCGGTCGCGCGGGCCAGGTCCCAGCCGTGCAGGACCAGCTCGTCCAGCGCGACCACGCCGATCTGCTCGGCGGGCAGCGTCACGCCGCCGGCCTCGGTCATCCCCTCCCAGGCGCTCGGGTCGCGCCAGGCCTCCACCAGTTCATCGAGCCGCCGTGGAAGCAGCGTGCGCCACTGCGGATCGAGGTGCCCGGCACTCTGCGCTCCCGGCCCTGGCCCGTCTTCGGGTGGGGTGACCTTGCGGGCCGCCCAGGTGAACGCCAGCGACAAGCCCATGAAGTGGTCGAGCAGCGCCGCGACCGACGTGTCAGCGCACGGCGTCGGATCGTCCAACCGGTCCTCGGTCACGCCGTCCAGCAGGCGTACCACCTGGTGGGCAGCGGATTCCAGGTCGATCATGGGCATGGCGATTCCTCTCCGTCGGTCGTCGCTCTACCGTGTTGACTCCCCAGCATCGAAGAAGTCATCGGCCGGCGCGGGCGTGGCGGCGTGGTCAGGCGCCGGTTGCCGCTGCGGCCAGGAGCCGGGCGAGTTCGAGCGGCTTGGTCAGCATGGGCCAATGGCCGGAGTCGATGTCGACGAAGTCAAGGTGCTTGGCCTTGGCGAGTTCGGGCACGTCGCCGGCGTCGATCCACTGCTGAGCCTGGGCGGGGGTGTATTCGGGGCACACGAGTACGGCAGGGACGTCGAAGCGTCGCTCGTCCGTCAGACGTACCACACCCTTGGCCACTCCCTCAGGCACGGGGATCGCGGCGGAGGTGAAGGTCCGCTTGGCCTCCTCGTCGAGGTCGGCGGAGTCAGGCCCCTCGAACGGGCCCCAGCCGGGGAAGGGCATGACGCCGTCCTTCAGCTCGAAGAAGTCGGCGTAGCGGCTCCCGTCGGCGCACGGGAAGCCGCCGATGAGGGCGACCTTGGCGACCCACTCAGGTCGCGCGTCGGCGGCCAGCCAAGCCAGCGTGCAGGCGGCGGAATGCCCCACCACCATGGGCTTTTCCGACGCCGAGTCAACGGCGGCGAGCACCGCCGCCACCTGGTCGTCGAGCGTGGCCGAGGCCTGAGCGGGGAGGGTGATCGGTACGGGGCGGTGGCCGCGCGCCTCGAGCGCGGGTGCGACGTCGTCCCATGCGGATCCGTCGAGCCACAGGCCGGCAATGAGCAGGATGTCCATGATCAGTCTTCTTTCTCCAGTGCGGTCAGATCACGTTCGGCATAGAGCCGGTGTTCCCATTCCTCGTTGAGGACGATGTGGAGGCATTCCTTGAAGGGGAAGCCCTCCATTTGAGGCCAGCCGGGCTCGGTGCGGGTCACGTCGGAGGCGAGTTGCTCGTCGGTGAGCGACTCCATGACGTGGCGGACCATCGCCTGGCGTTCGCGCCGGACGGTGAGCACCTCGTCGAGCGAGGGCCGCGCCTCGCGGTCCCACGGGATGCCGTCCCACCCGGGCGCCTCGTCCCACGGGAGGTCCAACGGGTGCCACGGCGAGGCGTCGCCGAGGATCATCCGGCCCACCCAGGCGGCGCCGGCGAAGTTGAGGTGCCGCAGGGTCTGGATGAAGGACCACTCCTCGTCGACTCCGCGGTGGAGCGCCACCTCCGGGAACGTCCTCGCACGCGCGACGGTGCCCTCCCACAGCCGCTCCAGGATCGCCCACGCCGCACGGAATCCCTCGGCGTCGTCGGGACGCATCCTCGCCCGGTCGGGCATCCGACGGTTGAGTTCGGCGTCGATGAGCGGCGCGATGTCGACGCCGTTCACGACGACGTTCTTCAGCTCGCCGCTGATCTCGACGTCGACCAGCTCGACGCCGCGCATGCGGCTCCGGTTGAACAGGGCGGCGCGGATCCGCGCGCCGGTGAAGTCGACTTCCCGCATGCGGGCGTCGTTGAGGTACACCTGGGTGAAGGCGGCGTCACGGAGGCTCACGCGTTCGAAGCGTGCTCCGGTGAGGTCCTGCCGTCGGAACTCGGTCATGGGACGTCATGCTAGGAGGGGTTCCGGACGATCTACTTCCGGTTCATCTAGTCTGCTCGTGTGCCGACCGATCTCAGCCCCACCGCACGAGCCCTGCGCACCATGGAGATCCTCCAGAACCGTCCCGGCGTGACGGCCGGCGAACTCGCCGAGAGTCTCGGCGTCACCGAGCGGGCCGCGCGCCGGTACGTCGGCATCCTCCGGGAGGCGGGCATCCCCGTCACGTCATCCCGGGGCCCCTACGGCGGCTACCGGCTCGGCCGCGGTACGCGACTGCCTCCGGTCGCCTTCACGGAACCCGAGGCCCTTGGCCTGGTCATGGCGGTGCTCGACGGCAGACCCGCGGCCACCGACGTCGACGACCTCGTCGGCGCCGCCCTGGGCAAGGTCATCCGGGCGCTGCCCGAGAGCGTCGGCCGGCAGGCGGCGGCGCTGCGCGAGCACGCCTCGGCCGCGCCCGACCGGTACTCGGCCCGCCCAGACCCCGCCACCACCAGCGCACTCGTCGCCGCCATCGGAAACCGACGTCGCGTGCTGGTCACGTATCGAAGCGAGTCAGGCAACGAGTGGGAGGCCGAGGTGGATCCTTGGGCGGTCGTCGTACGCCATGGGCGCTGGTACCTCCTGTGTCACTCCCATCGCGCGGACGCGATCCGTACCTACCGGGTCGACCGGGTCCACGCGGTCCAGCAGACCGCGTACGAGTTCGAGCCGCCTGAGGATCTCGACCCGGTGGCGGCGCTGGAGGAGAACCTGGGCACCGGGTGGGAGTTCCCCACGCGCGTCGTGTTCGACGCCCCACTGGCTGAGGTGGCGCCATGGGTCCGGCCTCCCATGGGGCGGCTCGAACCGTCGGGAGACGGCTGCGTGCTCGTCGGCAGCACGAGCAATCCGGCGATGTACGCCCAGGAGTGGCTGGCCTGCGTGCCGTTCGCCTTCCGCGTCGACGGCGGGCGGGAACTGCGTGCCGCGGTCGCCGCGCTCGCTTCGCGTTTCTCCGCCGCCCTGGCCGGCCAACCCTGAAGGCGGCCCCGATGAGCGACGGCACGTACGCCCTCTGCTCGTGCGTCATGATTGTTCCATGAGTTGGCTCAAGCGCCTCCTGAGCAAGGACCGCAAGCCCTTCCGGCAGCCGGGGTCGGAGTCGCCCGCAGATGAGACCGTATCCAAGGGTGAGCTGCGCGATCTGGTGGAGCGGTTCCCGCTCCGCTCCGGTTCGTACGTCACCCTGCTGCCGCCCCTGACCGGCGAGTTGGTCCGCGCCCAGCGCGCCGGCACGTTCTTCGCCACCGACATCCTGCGTGGGTACGCCGACCGGTTGCACACCGCCATCCGGACCGCCATCGGCAGTGACGAGCCGCCGGTTCCCCGCCACAGCCTGCTGGTCCGGGCGGGAAGCCTGGCGTGGGCCGATGACCCGGCGCAGCCGGCGGTGCCACTGCAGGAGGAGGGCTTCTCCGGGACTCGGGGCACCTTGATCCGGCTCGACGAACGCGGCATCGTCCCGTACCTCCACCTGACGGCGGCCGCACGGACACTCTCGGGCGCGCGCTCGGCCGCCGAGACCGGAGCCCAGGCGGAGCTGCCGGACCTCCTCGACCAGGCGTGGTTCCTGCTGGCGTTCTGGCTCTCCAACAGCCTCGGCGACGGGCGGATGCTGGACGCGGAACGCAGGCTGATCGTCCACCTCGTCGAATGCTGCTCCCGCCTGCACGTCCTCGGTGAGGAAGCCGAACCGCCCCCGTTCGTCCTCGACGCCATCGACACCGACCTCGTCGTACGTCACTTCGGCGAGGAGTGGGTCACCACCGCGCACGTCCAGATGCCCGACGGCGAGATCAGTCAGGAAGGCCACATGTCGACCTACGACACGGGCCGGCCCCTGCACGTGGGCGCGCTCCTCCGCGCCCAGCTCCACCGCGACACGTCCCCCGGCGACCCCGCCGCCGAGTTCGCCCTGGGCCGGTTGAAGGCCGAGGCGGATGACCTCACCGGCGCCCGAACGGCCCTCGAAGCCGCCCGCTCCCACCCCGACTGGTCGCACCGGGCGGAGAGCTCCCTGAAGGACCTGCGGCCGGAAGAGGCGAGCATGGAGCTCCTGACGATCTTCACCAACTGGGGGATCGAGACCCGCGCCAACAGGCCACCCGACCCCGGCAGCCCAGCCAGGGCACAGGTCGTGGAGATCGGGGAGCGGCTCCACCTGGCCGGTGGAACGACACTCATGCGCCAAACCCACGAGGCCTTCCGCCGGCGTACGGACCGGGAGGAGACGAACTGGCTGGCGATGATCTGGAACGGGATCGGCGACTGGCAGAACTAGCCGGCGGCTTCCTCGCGCTGGAGGCGCTTGGCCTGTCCGGCATCCTCCTCTCCCAGGGCGCCGACGGCAGCGGCGGGAGCTCGGCCGGCGACGAGCGGCGCGGATGCGCAAACCGACCGCATGCCGCTGCCGATCATTCATTCTCCCGTCCACCGCCACACCCATAACTCCGCCCCGGAGTTCGTCTGGCTGCGCTGGACTGCCGACTCGGTCATATTGCCCCGAACCGGTCACTTTACCCGGCCGTCCACCGAGTCTAAGGATGTGTCATGGACAACAGCCACAGCAGCGACCGCAACTCTCGTGCGCGACTCCTGCTCGGCGCGGCGGCGCTGGCGGTCATAGCACCTTTGTCGATCCCCGGAGTGGCCGTCGCCGCGGACACGCCGGCCGCACCTGCTGCGTCCGCCGCCCCGGCCACCAGCGGCACCACGGCGCAGTGGACGACGCGGACGGTCGCGCCGGGGGTGGAGGTACGCACCGGGACCCTCAAGAACCCCGCCGCCGCGCCCAGTTGGACGATCACCGTGCAGGCCGAGGTGAAGGCGCGGTTCACCGGCGCCCAGGCGTGGGCCGCTGTGGGCACGGAGTCGTGGGCGTCGCAGACCGCAGACCGCTTGCGCGCTGCCGGTTTCGAGCCGGTGGTGACCAGGATCTCGTGGCCGGACTACTCCGACACGCCGAGCGGCCTCATGGGTGTGCGGGTCCGGATCGGCTCCTTCCCGACCCAGGACGCGGCGCGTAGTGCGGCCTCGCAGGTCACCGCGGCGGGATTCCGCAACGCCGTGGAGTGGACCGGCTATGACGCCGACCAGCCGGCCGACGTGGAGAACATCAACATCGCGGTCATCGACCCGCGTAGGTTCCGCGGCACGGTCGAGGCCACCCACGACGGCAACGTGGCCGACCGGGAGACGACCTCCTCGGTGGCGGCCGAGCTCGGCTCGCTGGTAGGCGTCAACGGCGGTTTCTTCCTCACCTCCAGCGCGGACGGCGTACAGGGCACCATGGCGGGCATCGGCGCCTACGATGGGGAACTCACCTCGATGGCGGTGGGATCGCGGGCGGCGCTGATCCTTGAGGACGGCGGCCGGCGCACCCGGATCGCCGACCTCACCACCACCGTGACCGCCCGCGCCGGCCGCGCCGAACACGCCGTCGAGGGCATCAACCGCACGCCTGGACTCCTCCGTAACTGCGGCCGGCCGGGCGCGGCCCCCACCGCCGAGCCGCGCCACGACACCACCTGCACCACGACCGACGAGCTGGTGAAGTTCACCGACGACTACGTCCACGCCCTGCCTACCGGCGCCGGAACACAGGCGGTGCTGGACTCCAAGGACCGTGTCGTGTCGGTCGGAGACCGGACCGGTGCCGTCGCGCCCGGCCAGACCGTGCTCCAGGGCATCGGCGCGGCAGCCGGCTGGCTCACCGAGCACGCGAAGGCGGGCAAGAAGATCTCCATGACGGAGGACGTCCGCGACGGCGACGGTCGCAAGATCAGGCTGGGCGCGGACGACAGCATCGTCAGCGCCGCCCCGACGCTGGTGGAGAACGGACGTACTCGCATCGACGCCGCCACGGAGGGCGTACTCGACCCGCGGGACCTGTCCTTCGGCTTCGCGTGGGCGAACAACCGCCAGCCCCGCGCGATGGCCGGCATCGACCGGCAGGGACGGCTGCTGCTGGTGACCGTGGACGGCCGGCTCAGCGGTGGCAGCGAGGGCTTCACGCTCGCCGAGGGCGCGGCCTTCATGCGCTCCCTCGGCGCGGTCGACGCCCTCAACCTGGACGGCGGCGGCTCCTCCGCCCTGGCGGTGAACGGCGTCCTCGTCAACCGTCCGTCGGATGCGACAGGCGAGCGGCCCGTAGGCGACACGATCCAGGTGCTGCCTACCCGCTGACGCCCCACCGGGACGGGGCCGGAGCCTTCAGCCGAGCTGCTCCGCCAGTCCGACGATGATGCCCTCGGGGCCGCGGACGTAACAGAGCCGATAGACGTCCTCGTACTGCTCCAGCTCGCCGACGAGTTCGGCCCCGTGGGTGCGCAGGCAGGCGATGACGTCCTCGATATCCTCCGCTCCATCGCCTTCGAGAACTGCGGGGTCTGTCAGGATCATGGAGTCTCAGCGAGCGGCCTGCACCACTCAGAGGTTCAGTGGCACAGGACCATTGGCCTGAGGTCACCCTTGATCATCAGGAAGGACGTCCTTCATGCTCGTACCTCATCGTCCCTTTCCAGGGTGATAGCTGAGCAGGTCGCCTGGCTGGCAGTCCAGGGCTTCACAGATCTTGGTCAGGGTGGTGAACCGGATGGCCTTGGCCCGGCCGTTCTTCAGGATGGACAGGTTGACCACGGTGACCCCTACACGGTCGGCCAGTTCGGTGAGCGTCATGCCGCGCTCGGTCAGGAGCCGGTCGAGGTGGACGGTGATGGCGTGGGTGTCCGTCTCGGCCGGCGGCATCAGACGATGCCTTCCAGGTCGTCGCGCATCCGGATCCCAGTACGCAGGACGCTCGCCAGCGCCAGCAGTCCGAGCCCGACGAGCGGCACGATCACCGGGATCTCCTTCACCCCGAAGTAGGCCTCGTTCACGGTCATCGTGTCCAGCAGCGTCATCATCGCGAAGTGTTCGATCTGGGGAGCCAGCAGGCCGCCGGCCAGCAGCCACCAGCCCAGGACGCGCACCTGGCGCGAGACCTGCGGAAGGTAGACGCCCTCGCGGGCCCGCCACAGCAGCCGCCACAGCAGGAAGAACGCGCCGACCGTCACTACGAAGCTCGGGAATGTGGTCAGGACCTGCAGGACGTACTGGCCGGTGTCGGGCGAGCCGTCGATGAATTGAAGATCACGTGCCACGGTCGCGACGCCTGGTCGGGTCGTCCCCGGCTCATCGAGACCGATGCTGTAGCCGTTGGGTGACAGCCCCACCACGTACTGGCGGGTCAGGCCGAAGAATCCGGCCCGGGAATAGAGCACCATGCCAGTGATCACTCCGGTCACCAGAATGAGGACCGCGAAGACCACAGGGCGATGCGCCACTCGTGCGACAGCGCTGTGCTGGGTGAACATCAGCCCGACTCCGATCCATATCGTTTTTCGATGGTATCGAAGAACGATAGCATCGAAAAACGATATGACAAGCCGCGCTGATGGGCGGGGCATCGCACCCCTACCCGCGCCGTTCCGGCGCTACCCGTGACCCGGCGCCGTCGGGCCTCCAGGCAATGATCCGGCTCCAGCCGATGCCAAGGACGCGGACGATATTTCGGTCACGTCTCCGGAGGGGCGTTCCAAGGCCGTTGCCCGGCTGGTGGATAGGGCATGCCGGCCGAATTCGGTTGTGCGGGTCGCCGGGTCAGGAGCAGCACGAATCCGCTGACGGCAGCGGCGATCAGCCCCACCACCAAGGGAAGCACCGTGATGAGGTATCCCAACCTCCACGTCAACGCGCTGGACAGCCCTTGATTGATGAACGGGCCCAGAATCAGGGCGAGGAGACCCAGACCTGCGAGTATCGCGACCACCGCGCCCGGGCTGCGGCCCGCCCGCCGTGCGACTGCCACCGTCGCCCCCACCACGCCACCGGCACCGAGCCCGCTCAGCACCCGGCCGGTCAGATAGATTCCGGCGTCGGGGGCGAACGCGTTCAGCAGCACACCGGTGATCATCAAGGCGATGGCCGTCATGCCCACCGTCGTCAGCAAACGTCCACCAAGACCAACGCCCAGGGCCCCACCCGCTGTCGCGCTGATCAGGTACGCAACGAGAGTCGTGAGCAGGGCGGATTGGCTGGACAAAACGAGATCCGACTGCAGAGAAAGCCGCGCTGCGGGCCCGAAGGGCATCGTCAGCAGGTACAGACCGGTAAGCGCAGCGATTCCTGGGCCGATCAACGCCCATACCGGTCGCTCACCGCCCGGCAGCGCGGCATTCCCCTGCGGTTGCTGATCGTGCATGGGGATCAGTTTGCATCGAGCTTGACTGCCTCGTCCACCCCGCCGCAAGGAGGAATGACTCGCAGCCCACTGTGACGCTTGGTTCAGGGTAGATCTACGGGTTGTAGCGGGGTAGCCGTCCGCTACCAGCCCAGGGCGTAGGCTTCTGCTCTGGCGTCGGCGCCGCCGCAGAGGGCGCCGTTGTCGTGGTCGACGACGATGGCGCAGATGTTGCCCGCCCTGCGGCTCCACCGTGGCCACTGCTCGATGACGTGACCGCGCCGGGCGAGGTCGTCGACGACGGACTGCGGGATTCTGCCTTCCACCCCCATCCCCGCAGGCGTGTACGGGTGCGGCCACCCGGTGCCGGGGAAGTTGCTCGTGGCGACCCGCGGCTGTTCGATGGCCTCCTGCACCTCCATGCCGAAGTCGACGATGTTCACGAAGGCCTGCACCATCGCCTGCGGCTGCATGTCGTGACCCGGCGTCCCGAACGGCATCAGCAGCTTGCCGTCGCGGAAGGCCATGGCCGGACTCGGGGTCAGCCGCGGCCGCTTCCCGCCTTCGATCCTGGCCGGATGCGC
The DNA here is from genome assembly GCF_015645445.1 of Nonomuraea cypriaca. Lineage (GTDB taxonomy): Bacteria > Actinomycetota > Actinomycetes > Streptosporangiales > Streptosporangiaceae > Nonomuraea > Nonomuraea cypriaca. The sequence goes on from NZ_JADOGI010000001.1 coordinate 63,349, forward strand.
CGGATCGAGCCAGCTCTGGTAGCCACGCCCGGAGCAGAGCAGGCCGAGGCCTGGCACGATCGGTGAGGTGACCATGCCGTCGCTCGGGGTGGCAGAGAACGCGTTGCCGTCTCGGTCCACGACGCACACGTAACTGGTGTCAGGTTGGGGGAAGGGCGACCGCTCGGGTTGCGGTCCCGGCTCCGCCCGGTCGCTCCTGAGGCCGAGGCCTCCCGCTGGCATCCGGTCGAATGCCCGTTCCATCGAGATCCGGGCGCGCTGGTACGCGGCGTACTCCTTCGACATGAGCCGCTCGATGGGCACATCGGCGAATCGCGGATCCGCGTAGTACGCGTCGCGGTCGGCGAACGCGAGGTTCAGGCTCTGGGCGACCACGTGCAGGTGATCCGCCGAGTTGTGCTCCATGCCGGCGAGCGCGAAGCCTTCGAGGATGTTCAGTGCCTGGCCGAGCACCGGGCCCTGGCACCACGGCCCGCACATGTACACGTCGATCCCGCGATAGGACGTGCTCACCGGCGTTTCGACCTCGGCCCGGAAGCCGGCGAGGTCGCTGAGGGACATGAAGCCGCTGCCGTCGCTGACGAAAGCGGCGATGGTCTCCGCGATCTCGCCCTGATAGAACTCGTCGTGCGCGGCCTCGATCTTCTCCTCCCTGGTCCCATTCGCCTTCTCCTCGGCCGCGATCAGCGTGCGGAAGGTACGCCCCATATCGGCCTGTACGAGGATGCCGCCGATCTCCGGCTCCCCGCCGCCGCGCAGGAAGATCTCGGCGTTGGACGGCCAGGTCCGCAGCAGGCCCGAGGACTCCCGGATGCTCCGCTGCAGCGACGGGTACACGGGGAATCCCCGTTCGCAGAGCTCCAGCGCGGGCTGCGCGATCTCGGCGAACGACATGGTGCCGAACCTCGCCAGCGCCGTCAACCACGCCGAAGGAGCTCCGGGAACGACGCATCGCGCCACTCCTGGCGGGATCCTGTCGCCCCAGCGCTCCCGGTACGCCTCCAACGTGACGTCCCTGGCCCACGGGCCGAGACCGCTGATGCTCCTGAGCTCGTTCCTGCCGCGGTCGTAGGCGATGATCGGCGCCACGCCACCGAAGTTCGTGAGGTCGGGCATGAGGACGTTGAGGCAGATCCCGGCCGCCACTCCGGCGTCGGTGGCGTTGCCGCCCCGGTCGAGGATCCGCATCGCGGCCACCGTCGCCAGATAGTTTCCGCTGGCGGCCAGGTAGTGTCTCGCCCGGATGGGAGGGCGGTGGCTGAGCCGCCTGGCGGGATCGTCGGGCATGTCTTCTCCTTCTCACTGCGACTGGCTCACTTGTGACTGGCTCATGTGACTGGCTTACTTGTGACTGGTTCGCGCCACTGGCTCACTGCCGGTTCACTGCGAACGGCTCGCTGCGACGCGGCCCGAAGAATCGTGCCGCGTGAAACTCGGCGGGCAGGTCATCCGCAGGTCCACCGCCGCCGACGATCTGCTCGGCCGCGACCCTGCCGGCGTACGGCCCCCAGGTGAGCCCCGTGTGCCCGAGGCCGGTGACCAGGAACAGGTTCCGGGTCACCGGCACCCGGCCGAGCACCGGCAGCCCGTCCGCGGACCGCGGCCGCAGGCCGGCCCGCTGTCCAACGAGCGGTGCGCCGGCGAGCAATGGAGCCGCGCCCAACGCGGCCGCGGTCAGCGTCGCGAGAGCGCCGACCGTCGGCACCGCGTCGAACCCGGACCCGTCCTCCCTGGTCGAGCCGAACACCACTCGATCGCCGGGGAACGCGGCCAGATAGTTCCGTCCCGGTGTCGACACGATGGGCCGCCCGGCGCTGCCCGGCAGGTGCGCGTCGAAGAGCTGCCCGCGTTGCGGCGCGATCCAGTCACCAGGAAGGCCCGCACGGGCCAGCAGTCGCCCGGACCAGGCGCCGGCCGCCAGTACGACGACGTCGGCGGTCAGCCGCTCGCCGTCCACGCGTACCTCGACGGTGTCGCCACGCAGCGACAAGGCAGCGGACCCGGACACCGTCCGGCCGCCCAGCCGCTGGAATCCCCTGGTCAGCGCGGCCAGGAACCGGCCGCCGTCGACGCCCCCGACCCGGTCCAGCCACACCGCCCGATCGGCGCGAAGGCCCGGCCAGAGCCGCTGGACGTCGTGGTGGCCGACGAGTTCCGGCACGCCCAGTGCGTCGTCGCCGTACCGTTCGCCCCACTCGGCGGCCTGCGCCATGGTGGCGCTCAAGCGCTCCTCGTCGCCGATGATCAGCTCTCCCACGCGCGCCCACCCGTGGTCGGGCAGGCCGAGCTCTTCGAGTTCGGCGGCGAGCTCCACGTAGTAGCCCGCCGCCCTGGCGCCGAAGACGCCCCAGGCCGGGCCGTGGGAGCCGTCGTCGAGTGCCGACACGATGCCGAGCGCGGCGTCCGTCGCCCGCCCGGCGGCACCCGCGTCGACCAGCACGGTGTCCCGGCCCGCCCGGCGCAGGTGGTACGCGCAACCGGCACCGGCGATGCCGGCGCCGATCACGACGTCCATGACCGCCGCACCCGTCGTGGTGACACGGCTTACTTCCGCAGCAGCGGCATGAGCTTCGCGATGCCCAGTGCCGCGCGATGGAAGTTGTCCAGGCGGATGCTCTCGTTCGGCGCGTGGATGTTCGACAGGTGGTCGCCGACCGCCGGCCCGGCGCTGACCGGCAGATCGCTGTCGCCGCATATCGCCCTCATCGGACCGGCACCGGGAATCATCGGATAGCCGACGAACCCTTCGTACAGCTCATCCGCCACCATCCGCACCGCGTCCGCGATGCCGCCGGCCGAGCCGCGGTACGGCGGCACCGCGTTCAGCACCTTGACGGCGATGTCGTCGAAGCCCGTCCTGGTGAGGTGGTCGCGGATCGCCTCGGCGATCACCGTCGGATCCTGGTTCGGCACCAGCCGGATGTCCATGCGCGCCGACGCCGTCGCGGGCAGCACCGTCTTCGTGCCGGAGCCGACGTAACCCGCCGACAGCCCGCTGAGGTTCAGCGTCGTGCCGAAGACGTGCCGGCGTACCAGCTCCTCGTCGCCGAGGTCGGTCCGCGCGCCCATCCGCCGCAGGGTCGCCGCCTCGTTGGCGTGGTAGCCCTTGAGCTCGCGCCTGTCCTGGTCGCTGAGTGGTTCCGCGCCCGCAGACAGGCCGTCAACCACCGGCTCGCCGTCGGCGTCCCGCATCGACGCCAGCGCTCGTACCAGCCGCCACACCGGGTTGGGGACCACGGTCGCGTACATCGAGTGCAGGTCTCCCCGTGGCGCCGTCGCGACGAGCTCCAGGCCGAGTACGCCCTTGACGCCCTCGTACGACACCAGTTCGCCCGCCGCGTTCACCGACCCGCTCTCCCAGATCAACCCGTCCAGGGACAGCTTCGAGCGCACCACGTCCGCCACCGCGTTCAGTCCCGGACTGCCGATCTCCTCGTCGCCCTCGATGATGAAGCAGACGTTCACCGGCAGCGATCCGGCGGCCCGCAGCCACGCGTGGACGGCGGCCAGCCTGGTCACCAGGTTGCCCTTGTTGTCGGCGATGCCCCGGGCGAACAGGCGGCCGTCCCTGGCCGTCGGCACGAACGGGTCGGACGTCCACTCGGTCAGCGGATCGACGGGCTGCACGTCGTAGTGGTCGTAAAGGCCCAGCGTGTAGTCGGAATCCCCGGCGATCGTCGCGATCATCACCGGATGGCGGGGGGTCTCGACGCGTTCGACCGTCAGGCCGACGTCCATGCACATCCGCTCCACCAGGTCGGCGCACTCCCCGACGCCGTCGGCCGCCGCCGAGATGCTCCGCTGGGCGCACAACTCGACGAGCCAGCTTTCGTACAGGTCGCGGTCAGCCTCGAGCGCCGCGGCGACCCGGCCATCGAACTCGGACACGGTGGTTCTCCTTCGCTGAGTCACGGCATCGGGTCCAGCTCGCTCAGACCGCGCTTCTCCCGCTCTTCGCGCACCTCGTCGCGGACCCTGGCCAGCAGGTCGGGCGCGGAGTACACGATGCCGTCCTTGATCGTGAGCTTGACCCCGCCGACCCGTCGCAACGTCCCGTCGCCCTGCCGCCGCAACCGGCCGTTGCCGTAGAGGACCTTGAGATTGGCCACCGGGTTCTCCGCCACGACGAGCAGGTCGGCGAGCTTGCCTGGGGTGATGCTGCCGCGCTCGTCGCCGGCGCCGATCAGCTCCGCGCCCGCCAAGGTGGCGGAGCGGATCACCTCGAGTGGGTTGAGCCCCGCCTCGCGCAGCAGCTCCATCTCCTCGACCTGGCTGAACCCGTAGATCTTGTACGCGTTCCCCGCGTCGGTCCCGGTGGTGACCCGCCCGCCGCGGTGGAAGAAGTCCCTGACGAACGTCATCCACCGTTCGTAGGCGTGCCGCCAGGTGACCTCCATCTCCGTGGTCCAGTCGTAGAACACCGAGCCGTGGCTGTGCGGGCTCGGCGTGTAGAAGTCCCACTGCTGCGGCGCGGTGTAGTCCTTGTGCCACGACAGGTTGCGTACGCGCTCGGCGTCGCGGTTGCCGATGTAGACCTGGAACGTCGGGTCCAGGGTCGTGCCGAGGCCGACGAGTTCTTCGATGACGTCGTTCCACCTGGCCGAGCCCGGCTCGGCGGCCTGGTGCCACACCTTGCCCGAGTTGTGGAAGCGGGCCTGCTCGTCCTCGTAGTTGTAGTCGATCGGGTAGTCCTGAACGCGACGCGCCTCGAACATCGCTTCGGCGAGGCCGTAGAAGTGCTCGACGCTGGACAGGCCCCAGCGCGCGGACGTCAGCGCGTTCGCCTGGGGGAGGTTCGGCTGCGCGTGGTGGCAGGCCGAGCCGAGACCGAGCCGCTTCGCCTCGTCGAGCGCGGCCTCGAAGATGTCCGCGCGGTAGCCGAAGAACTTCAGGCCCTTGGCGCCGCGCTCGGCGACCGACTGCACCCAGGCCCGCGCGTCGCCCGGATCGGTGAACGGCTCCTGACGGTCCTGCCCGAAGCCGACGTACGGGGTGATCCGCGGGGCGGCGATCTCGTTCCTGTCGCTCCGCTCGGCCTCACGGCGGACGAAGTCGAGTCCGTTGCCGAACGACCCCGGGTCCCTGAGGCTGGTCACACCGTGGGCCAGCAGCAGGTCGTAGTAATACTGCGCGGACGGCGACTTGCTCGGCGGGCCGATGTGGGCGTGGCAGTCGACGAGGCCGGGCAGCACGTGATGTCCCGCGAGGTCGATCTCACGACCGTCCGGGCCCGGCTGCGGCCGGCTGGGGCCCTGCATCTGCGCCAGCGGGCTCGCGACGAGATGGACCTCGCTGATGCGGTTCCCGTCGATCACGATGTCGACCGGGCCCTGCGGCGGTGCGCCGGTCCCGTCGATCACGGTGACGTTCCTGAGGATCAGCCGGTTGTACGGGCCGTCTCCGACGGTCCTGCCCGGTGCGGCGTGTTGCTTCATGATGGGGAGAGATCGCCCTTCTCGCGCTGCCTGTCCGAGGTCACCAGCCCACCGCGTACGACTCCGCGCGGAAGTCCGCGCCGCCGTTCAGGCCGCCGTTCTCCTGGTCGACCACGATCGCGCACACGTTGCCCGCCTGCCTGCTCCAGTCCGGCCAGTACTCGACCTGGTGGCCGCGCCGGCCCAGCTCGTCGCCGATCGCCCTGGAGATCCTGCCCTCCATGCCGAGCGCGGCCGGCGTGTAGTGGTGCGGCCACCCGGAGCCGGGGAAGTTGTACGTGGCGGCGCGCGGCCGCTCGATGGCCTCCTGCACCTCCATGCCGAAGTCGACGATGTTCATGAACACCTGCGCCATGGCCTGCGGCTGCATGTCCAGCCCCGGGGTGCCGAACGGCATCAGCAGCTCGCCGTCGTGGAAGGCCATGGCCGGGCTCGGCGTCAGGCGTGGCCGTTTCCCGCCCTCGATGCGCGACGGATGGTCCGGTTCGAGCCAGCTCTGGTAGCCACGAGCCGAGCAGATGACACCCATGCCGGGCACGATGGGCGCGGTGAGCATCCCGTCGCTCGGGGTGGCGGAGAAACAGTTGCCTTCACGGTCGACCACGCAGACGTAGCTGGTGTCCGGCTCGGGGCCGCGCGGCCTGCGCGGCTCGGCCTCGACCCGGTCGCCGGCGGTCAGCCCACCGGCGGGCATCTCGGCGAACGCCTTGTCGAGCGAGATCCTGGCCCGCTGCCGTGCCGCGTACTCCTTCGACATCAGCTCGGCCATCGGCACGTCGACGAAGCGCGGGTCGCCGTAGTAGGCGTGCCGGTCGGCGAAGGCGAGGTTGAGGCTCTGGGTGAGCACGTGGAGGTAGTCGGCGGAGTTGTGCTCCATGTCCCTGATCGGGAAGCCCTCCAGGATGTTGAGCGCCTGGCCGAGCACCGGGCCCTGGCACCACGGGCCGCAGGTGTACACGTCGACGTCGCGGTAGCTGGTGTGCGTCGGCGTCTCGAGTTCGACGCTGAACTCGGCGAGGTCTCGTTCCGTCATGAAACCGCCCGCACCGGAGACGAACGCGGCGATCTTCGCGGCGATCTCGCCCTGGTAGAACTCGTCCCTGGCGGCCCTGATGCGGTCCTCGCGGGTTCCGGTGGCCCGGTCCTCGGCATCGATCATGCGCCGGAAGGTGGCGGCCAGGTCGGGCTGACGGAAGATGCTGCCGATCTCCAGCGCGTGACCGTTCCTCAGGAAGATCGCGGCGCTGGACGGCCACTGCTCGATCTGGTCCAGTCCGCGCAGGATGTTGCGGTTGAGCGAGGCGTAGACGGGAAAACCGCGCTCGCACAGCTCCAGAGCGGGAGCCACGGCCTCCTTGAAGCTGATCGTCCCGAACTCGATGAGCGCCGTCAGCCAGGCGTGCGGAGCACCGGGGACGACCGCGCGCGCCGCGCCGAGCGGGATCGTGCCGTGGAAGCGCTCGCGGTATTTCTCCAGGGTGAGGTCCTTGCTCCAGTACCCCAGCCCGCTGATCGTCCGGAGCCGGTCACCGGCCTTGTCGTACGCGACGATGGGCGCCACACCGGCGAAACTGGTCAGGTCAGGCATCACGGTGTTGATGCACATCCCCGCGGCCACGCCGGCGTCGGTGGCGTTCCCACCGGCTTCGAGGATCCGGACCGCGGCGGTCGTCGCCAGGTAGTTTCCCGAACAGGCCACGTAGTTCCTCGCCCTGATGGTCGGACGATGGCTCAGACGGCGAATCGGGTCCAGCGTCATGGTGCCTCCTCTGGCGCGACATGCAGGTGGCAGGCGACCTTCCGGCCGGCTTCGACTTCGGTCAGTACCGGCTCGACCGTCTCGCAGACGGCGCCGATCTTCTTCGGGCAACGGGACTGGAAGGGACATCCCGGCGGCGGGTCGCTCGGGCTGGGCACCTGGCCCTTGAGGCCGACGGGCTCGAACCCCGGCCGCGGTATCGCGTCCATCAGGGCCTTGGTGTAAGGGTGCAGGGGGTCCCTGAAGATCTCGCGGGCCGGGGCGTCCTCCATCACCCGGCCGAGGTACATCACCAGCACGCGGTCGCTGATGTGCCGTACCACCGCCATGTCGTGCGAGATGAACGCCATGGTCAGCCGGCGCTCACCCCGCAGGCGCATCAGCAGGTTGACGATCTGCGCCTGGACGGTGACGTCCAGCGAGCTCACCGGCTCGTCGGCGATGATGAGGTCGGGCTCGAGCAGCAGCGCCCTGGCGATGCCGACCCGCTGCGCCTCACCGCCGGAGAGCTCACGGGGGTATCGATGCGCGAACCTGGACGGGTCCAGCCCCGACTGCCGCAGGCTCAGCGCCACCCGCTCCACGGCCTCGTCCCCGCGGACACCGTGCACGCCGAGCGCCCGGTGGAGCAGCGTGTCGACGCTCTGCCGCGGGTTGAGGCTGCCGCGCGGATCCTGGAAGATCATCTGGAGCCGTTTGCGCATCGGCCGCAGCTCCGGCTCGGACATCGTGGAGATGTCCTGGCCGTCGAAGAGGATCCTGCCGCTCGTCGGGGTGTACAGCCGGAGCAGCGTCCGTCCCAGGGTGCTCTTGCCGCAGCCGGACTCGCCGACGATGCCGAGCGTCTCGCCGCGGCCGACCGTGAGGCTCACCGCCCGTACGGCCTGGACGGTCGTACGCTTACCGGCGATCCTCTCCAGCAGGCCGCCGAGCGTGAAGTACTTGGTGACCTGCTCCGCCCGCAGCAGCGGTTGCCGTTCCGTCGCGGAGGAGGCAGCGGCACTGGTGTTCGCGGTCATGGGTGACCAACCTCTCTGGAAGTGTGACCAGTCGCGGCGGCGTGGACCGGCAGAGGTCGATCGCCTCGGGACATCGGGCCGCGAACCGGCAGCCGGCCAGTTCGTCTGCGGGATCGGGGACGTCCCCCTCGAGCACGGCGAGCTCGGCGGACTCGTCGTCGATGTTCGGCTGGCTGGCCAGCAGCCGCTGGGTGTACGGGTTCTGCGGGTTCTCGAAGATCTCCTTGGCCGAGGCCAGCTCGAAGAGTTGCCCGCTGTAGAGCACGGCGATGCGGTCACAGAAGTAACTGGCGACGTCCAGGTCGTGGGTGACCAGGAGCACACTGGTGTTCATCTCGCGTACCAGCTCGACCAGCTCGCGCAGGATGGTCGCCTGGACCGTCACGTCGAGCGCGGTGGTCGGCTCGTCGGCGATCAGCAGGTCGGGCTCGCCGGACAGGGCCATGGCGATCGCCGCGCGCTGGCGCATCCCGCCGGACAGCTGGTGCGGGAACCGCCTGGCGCACCCGGCCGGGTCCGGGATGCCCATGCGGGCCAGCATGTCGACGGCCATGGCCCAGGACCTGCCGCGCCTGGCCAGCCCGCCGGAGTATTTGCGCAGCGTCTCGGTCAGCAGCGACGTGGATTCCCCGGTGTCGTGGTGCAGCCGGATCGACTCGGCGATCTGCTCGCCGATGGTGAGCACGGGATTGAGCGACGCGGACGGATCCTGGAAGACCACGCCGATCCGCTTGCCGCGGAAGGCCCGCAGCTCCGCCTGCGTGCTCGACGTGAGATCGGTGCCGTCGAAGGCGATGGTCCCCGCGGTGACGCGGCCGTTGCCGGGCAGGAGCTGGGCGATCGCCAGGCCGAGCGTGCTCTTGCCCGATCCGGACTCCCCGACGAGCCCGACGATCGCGCCGCGCTCCATGGTGAGGTTGATGTCGCGGAGCGCGGGCATCCGGGTGTTGCCCCGCGTGTAGGCGACGTCCAGGTCGGCGACCTCGAGCAGACTCACAGCGCCTCTCTCACAGTGCCTCTTTCACAGTGCCTCTTTTCGCAGGGACTCTTTTCGCAGGGACTCATTCACGGTGCTCTTTCACAGGGCCTCCGATGTGCCGAACGACCGCTGCAGCGCGCGGCCGAACAGGTTGGTCCCCAAGACGGTGATCATGATGCAGAGGCCGGGGAACACGGCGAGCCACCACGCGCTGTGGAAGAAGTCACGGCTGTCCGAGAGGATCAGTCCCCAGGTCGGGGTGTCCGCCGCGACCCCCAGGCCCAGGAACGACAGCGCCGCCTCGCCGAGGATGCCGGCCCCCACGGCGCTGGTGGCCTGCACGATGATCGGGCCGAAGGCGTTGGGCAGCACCTCACGAGCCAGCATCGGGGTCTTGCGCATGCCGATGACCCGCGCGGCCGTGACGAACTCGCTGTCGCGCAGGCGCAGGGTCTCGCCGCGCACCAGGCGGGCGAAGTCGTCGACGTAGGTGATCGAGATCGCCAGGATCACGTTGCCGAACCCGTTCCCGAGAATGGAGACGATCACCAGCGCGGCGATCAGCTCGGGGAACGCCCACTGCACCTCGACCAGGCGGCTGATGACGTCGTCGATCCAGCCGCGGAAGAACCCGGCGAGCAGCCCGAGCACCGTCCCCACGATGCCGCCGATGAGCGCCACGCCGATCCCCACGGCCACCGACACCCTGGTCCCGTTGAGTACGCGGGAGAACACGTCACGTCCCAGCGAGTCGGTGCCCATGAGGTGGGCGCCGCTGGGCGGGAGCAGGAGGTCGTGTTCCTGGGAGTTCGGGTCGTACGGCGAGAGCATCGGCCCGAAGACGGCCGCCAGGATCAGCACCAGGAGGATGGCCATCGAGACCAGCCCGAGCCTGTCGTGCAGCAGTCGCGAGCGCACGGAGGTCCGCGTCGTGGCCGTCGTCGTCATGCCGTACCTCCGATCAGCCGGATGCGCGGGTTCAGTACCGCGTAGAGCAGGTCGACCAGGATGTTCACCACGACGAAGACGACGCTGATCAGCAGGATGACCCCCTGGATCGCCGGGTAGTCACGGTTGGTGATCGCGTCGACCAGCACGCGGCCGACACCGTTGATGGCGAACACCGTCTCGGTGACCACGGCGCCGCTGAGCAGGCCGCCGGTGTGGATCCCGGCCATCGTGATCACGGGGATGAAGGCGTTCGGCACCACGTGCTTCGCCATGATGACGGACTCGCGAAGGCCCTTCGCCCGCGCCATCTGCGCGTACGGCTCCCGCAGCGCCTCCGCCATCGAGCTCCTGGTGATCAGGACCAACGGCGCCGCGTAGGCGAGCCCCAGGCACGTGCCGGGCATCAGGATGTGGCCGAGCCACTGCCCCAGCCCTTCTTCCATCGGCGCGTATCCGTACGCGGGCAGCCACCCCAGGTCGACCGCCATCAGCAGGATGAGCAGCATGCCCAGCCAGAACGTCGGCAGGGACAGCCCGATCAGGCCGACGCCGCTCGACACGGGCCCGGCGATCCTGTTCCTCCGCCTGGCCGCCCTGGCGCCGAGCGGGATCGCCAGCAGCAGGCCGACGACCAGCCCGATCAGCGTGAGGCTGAGTGTCCTCGGTATCGCCTCCACCAGCATGTCGCGCACGCTGGTCCCGCCGGCCACGGAGTCGCCGAGGTCGAGGCTCAGGGTCCGGCCGAGGTATTCGCCGTACTGGACGATCAGCGGTTGGTCCAGGCCGAGCCGGCGTTCGAGGACCCTGGCCGCCTCGGGGGTGTAGTCGGCGCCCAGGAGGGCGTCGACCGGTCCTCCCGGGACCAGTCGCACGATGAAGAACACCACCGTGATGACCAGCCACACGACGATGGCGGCGTGGATCAGCCGCTTGACGCAGTACAGAAGCAACTGACGAGCCTCTCCCGTTGCTACTTGTCGAGCCAGACTGTCCTGAGGCTTCTGAGCTCCGGGACCTTCTGGTAGCCCTTGAGCTGCGCGCTCATGCCGAGCAGGTCCCGGCTGTGGTACGTGAACACCGCCGCGACATCGCTGATGAGCAGGTTCTGGATCTCCCAGAGGATCTTGGCGCGTTCCGCGCGGCCGGGCGTGACCCGTTCCTTGGCGATCAGGTCGTCGACCTTCGGATTGCTGTAGCCGAAGGTGTTCGTGGCGCCGTCCGTGGTGAAGTACTTGTAGACCGAGTCGTCAGGGTCCGGGTCCGAGGCGCTGCCCGAGTGCAGGATCGAGTAGTTGCTGTCGCGATAGCCGCGCGCGGAGTAGACCGACTTCTCCACACTCGTCAGCCGCACCTGGACGCCGATCTTGCCGAGCATGTCGGCGAGCACCTGGTCGGTGCGCTCGAAACCGGGCGTCGTCATGAAATCCAGCGATACGTTCGACACATTGGCGTCGGACATCAGCTTCTGGGCGCCCGCGAGGTCGTAGTCCTGGCTGGTCGGCACCTTGGGGTCGTACGCCCACTTGACGGCGAGGCTGTACGGGCCGTACCCGGGGTCGCCCTGCCCGAAGAGCGCCTTCTGGATCAGCGTCTTCCTGTCGATGGCCTTGGCGAACGCGAGACGGACCCGCGGATCCGCCAGATACGGCGCCGCCGTGCTCTTGTAGTTCATCCACATGCCGCTCCAGCCGACACCCGGCTCGCTGACCACGACGAGGTTGGGTGACCTCCGCAGCGCCTCGTACGACTGCGGCCGGAGGATGTGCGCGAACTGCACGTCGCCGGACAGCAGCGCGGACTGGACGGTCGTCGGCTCCGGCACCAGGTCGATGACGACCTCGTCGAGCAGCGGGAAGCCGGCCTCCCAGTACTTGTCGTGTCTGGTCAGGGTGAGGTGGTCTCCCGGCACGTGCTCGGTGACCTTGAAGGGCCCGGTGCCCACGGGCGTCAGCCCGTACTTGTCCGCGCCCATCTCGGTCAGCGCCCGCTTGTTGACCGCGCCCATGATCGCGCCGGGCATCGCCGTCAGCTGCGTCAGGAGCAGCCCGGACGGCTGCTCCAGCTTCATGACGATCGTGTGGTCGTCCGGCGCCGTGACCTCCATCGGCGGGAGGTTCGCGTTCGCCGACCCGAGTTCGGGGTCGGTCGCCCGCTGATGCGTGAAGATGATGTCCTGCGCGTCGAACTCGTCACCGTTGTGCCAGACGACGTTCTTGCGCAGCTTGAAGGTGTAGGTCTTCCCGTCCTCGCTGACCTTCCAGCTCTCCGCCAGAGCACCCTCGACGTCGAGTTCGGGGGTCAGCCGCGTCAGGCCCTCGACGATGTTGACGAGTAATGCGAGCTGGTCGAAGCCGGTGGTCCGCTGCGGGTCGAGGGTGAGGAACCTGTCGATGTTCCACGCCGCCTTGATGCTGCCGCCGCGCCTGGCCTGCTGCGACCCGGCGCCGGCCGATTCCGCCGGGCTCCCTGACGATCCGCAGGCGGCGAGTGTCAGGGCCGCCGCCCCGCCGAGGGAGTACCGCAGCAGGGTCCGCCTGGACACCCGGTCGCCACTGAGCTCTGACCAATCGTGAGACATCTACGCTCCAAGCCGGCGACGGTTGCCGCCCTGATGATGAGGGGGATGTTGGGAACGCGTAGGAGATATTGCTCGGCGGCCTGCCCAGGGCGCGCGGGGGACATCGGGGCGTTTCCCTCGGTGCGAGCCGGTGGGGCCGCGGTGGGTATGAAGCTGTCTTCGAGGTGGACGCGGATCGATGTGCTGGTTTCGGCTGGGCGCATCTGACGCAGGAATGTCAGCAGGCCACTCCAGGCAAAAACGGAATACCAACCTGTATACAGATTGGCGTGCGAACTGGCAAGGTTTCCCGATTTTCCGAGGAGTACGCGCCCTCCGGCGGATTACCCTTGTCCTATGACCGACTCCGGACCGCGGGGCCCGCTTCTCGCGTCAACCCTGGCGGACGTCGTCTACACCCGTCTCCATGAGGACCTCGTGCTCGGCCGACTGCGGCCCAACTCCCTGCTCCTCGAGGGCGAACTGGCCGACGGCCTCGATGTCAGCCGCACCCCGGTGCGCGAGGCCCTGCAACGGCTCGCCAAGGACGGCCTCGTCGTCTCCCGCCGCCGGCGATGGGTCGTGGTGGAGCCGACGCTGGAGGAGATCCGCGACATCTACGACGTCCGGACCGCCATCGAGGGATTCGCCGCCCGGCTCGTGATCGAACGCGCCACACAGGGTCAGCTCGACGCGATCATCGACGCCCTCCGGTCCCGCGAGCACGCGGGACCGGGCTTCGACGAATTCGTCATCAGCAACGAACGCTTCCACCGGCTCATCGTCGAGGCGTCGGGAAACCGCAGGCTCATCGAGGCCCACGAACGCAGCAAACACTTCTACTTCAACACCCAGGTCGCCCGCCTCTACCTGCCTTCAGAGCTGGAGGAGTCCCACCGTCAGCACCAGGCTCTGGTCAAGGCGATCCTCGAGCGGGACGGCGACGAAGCCGACCGCGTCACCCGGGAGCACATCACCGGCGCTTTCGCGATCATCCAGCAACGCGGCGGCCGCTGACCCGGGCCTGCTCCCGGTCCTGCGCGAATCAAGCCCGAAGCTGGCGAGTGATGGAGGGGTCGGTGATGGCGGTGTCGTTCGCCAGCAGGAAAGCCTTGCTGAGGATGAGCGCCAACCGGCCGTCCTCCTCGAAGGGAAGGAACAGTCCGGCGTGGGGGTCGCGTGCGGAAACGATGCACAGGTAGGCGTCGTTGGGTTCCATCAGGATGTTCGCCGACCCCAGATGGATCTTGTACGTACGCAGATCACCCCGGACCACTAGGAAACGGTCGGTCATGGTGCATCGGTCGGCGATGGTCGTACGCCCGATCAATCGGGACAGTGCGTCGCGCCGTACCTCCGCAGAGGGCGGCAGAGCCGCGAACGAGCCGGTCTGCCCGTAGTCCCGCAGCCGGTCAGGCCCCTGGCCGGTCCACTGAGGATCAGTCGTGATCGAGGCCACGGCCGCCTGTCTGCACGGTCGTATGTCGGCAGGGCGCCGACCGAGTGCTCTCCCGGACGATGGCGGAGGCGATCGCGTCCGATGATGGGTACGCCGCCCGCGACGTACTCGGCTACCCCGCGATAAGCCTGACCAGCGGACCCCGCAAGGCGCTGGCCCGGCTGGTGGCCTCCGCGGGCCTTGGAGCCGGGGTTCTAGCCGAGCCTCTGCTCGGCTCGCTCATCACCTCAGCGCAGTTCGCCGCAGAAGCGCTGGCCAGGTCGATGCTCGGCGCGGCTCAACGGGCCTGACAGCCAGAGTTCCCGCTACGAGGGACGGCTCGTTTGCGGATCTGATCCGGCCGCCGTTCGTGTGGGTGAGACGTACGGCGGTCCGACGCGGTCAGGAACATGGTCGGCCGCACGGTCGAGCGGTTCGGCCGCCTGGATTGCGCGCTCAATAACCCCGGCGTGGAGCTCCGGGGCCTGATGTGAGGTTTGTCGGTCCGACATGGGCATGAGGACTGACTGAGAGATGGCACTCACCCGCGATCTCTCAGTTGATCGCAGTCCGTCGCAACAAGGCCTCACTGAGAAACGTTGCCTGGGCAACGTTTCTCAGTTACTCTCAGTATGTGGACCAGCAGGAAGCGTTGAACGCACTGGCCGTCGTAGGGAACGGTGTAGTCGCGGATGCTCTTGAGACGGAGACGCTCGACTTCAAGGTTGTAGGAGAGTCTCAAAAGTCTACTTATAACCTGCTAGCGGATGCTCTCGTATGTTTTGCGAATGCTCGTGGCGGAACGGTCGTATTGGGCGTTGACGACAAAGCAACGAGTCGGCATGATGCGCTTCGTGGAGTGCCGGCGGATTACAGTATTGACTCGATACGCAAAGGCGTATTTGACCGCACAAGACCTCCCATAACACCGTTTGTTAATGATGTGATCATTAACGGTGTCCGGCTTATCCTGATCACCGTTCCAGAGGGTGTAATGCCGCACAGCAATGCGGCAGGGCTCTCAACGCGCCGTCTAGGGAAAGAGTGTCTTCCGTATCCGCCTGACCAGCAGCGTGAAGTGATGATCGCACGTGGTCAGGTGGATTGGTCGGCCGACTCGTCCAGCGTTGACTTTTCGAATCTCAGCGCTATCGAATTCGAAAGATTGCGCCGCATCTTGACCGCCGGCGGACGCGACAACTTGGCTGACCTATCAAACAAGGCACTCCTGGAGTCGCTAAGATTGATTGCATCTGATGGCAGTGTAACGAATGCTGGCGTACTCCTGCTGGGAGACGAGTCGCTAATTAGTACGGTCGTTCCCAGTTATGGCTACTCGTTCCAGTTCAGGCCGAGTTCCGGCAGTGAGGCGACCGGAAGGATACGAGGAAATCGCCCTCTAATAGCAGCCATCCCAATCTTGACAGAAGCGATAGAGGCGCGCCGCGAGATCCATCCGCTTAATTTGGCCGGTGGGGTACAACTATCACTCACAGACTACCCCAGCGAGGCTATTAGAGAGCTTATAATAAATGCGTTCATTCATCGCTCATATGAGACCAGTGGAACGGTGGATGTTGAGCACTCGCCAGAACGTCTAGCGATCGTAAGCCCCGGTGGTCTAGTCGCGGGGGTGACGCCGGCAAATATTCTTACGTATCCATCGACTCCTCGGAACAGGCTGTTGACAGAGACAGTATCTGTTCTACAGTTGGCAGAGCGAACAGGCCAAGGAGTCGATAGAGCCTACCGTGAAATGCTGCGTATAGGCAAAGAGCCGCCGCAATTCGAAGATAAGGGTACCCTGGTTCGAGCGACGCTTGCCGGAGGGATCGGAAACGACGCATTTGCACGTTTCGTAAGCGATTTGCCGGTTAAAGCAGGAAGAGATCTAAATGTCCTTCTCGCTCTGTCGCATCTGCGTCACAATAGCAGCATAGACGCCTCCAAGCTCGCAAATATAATCCAGCGCACGCCAATAGAGGCGCAAGAAGTGCTTGCGGCAATGGCGGATGAGTACGGCCTCCTCGAGGCCACCCGCCGAACCATTAGCAAACCGTTCCCGACATATCGACTGCGATCAGAGGCTCTTGCAGCCATGTCTCGATCGGTCACTTATCGCCGCCGCGTGATTGACGACACCGATCAGAAGGTTATAGAGCATGTAAAGGAGTATGGATTTATCACAAATCAGACTATTCGTCGCCTGTTTGATCTCCACGTCTACGCCGCCCGCGACCTGATCAATAGTCTTCGTGATCGGGAAATTCTGGAAAAGATTGGAGATGCGAGAGGAGGGGTCGGGGTGCGTTATGGGCCTGGGCCCAAGTTTCCCAAGAAGAAATCGTGAGCCTCTACGCACCGCAGCCTTCGGGAAACGACCCGGCCAGGAGTTGGGTCACGTACTCCTGCGAGGGTGGCCCGCAACACGCGAACACCTCATTGATAGCGGCCTGCAGCGTGGGCAGGGCCCAGGCGCCTGGCAGTAGTTCGGGCGGAAGCGGCGGCACGCGCAAGGTGTCCACCAGTGCGCCGCCGAACAGTCGGACGTAGGCGGCCGGCGTCGCGCCGTTCGGTTCCGGGCCCGGAGTCCAAAGGGCCCGACGAAGAGCCCACCAGCCCTGGCCGAATGCCCGCTTCTGCCGCTGGTAGGTGCGTGTGTCTGTCCTTTGCTCGCCATGGCAGGTCCGTTCCTGGCCTCACCACTGGTAGGGCAGGAATTTCCCGTCCAGGGTCACCACGACCCGGTCGCCGCCCGGGTCGGGTACGCGTTTGACATCGAGGCGGAAGTTGATGGCGCTCATGATGCCGTCGCCGAACTGCTCGTGGATGAGTTCCTTGATCGTCGGGCCGTAGACCTGGAGTATCTCGTAGAACCGGTAGATCGTGGGGTCCGTTGGCACCGCCGTCTCCAGCGCACCGCGAGTGGGCTGAAGCTGCAACGCTTGCTGAACGTCCTCATCGAGATCCAGCAATGACGCCGCGGCCGCGGCCTGCTCAGCGCTCATCGGCTGCTGCCCCAGCAGCGCTGATGTCGTCCATGCCGGAGGGCGTCCGACTGCCTCGGCGAGTTGGACCCACGTGATGCCTAGCCGGGCCTTGGCCGCGCGAACGGCCTCCGCCGCCTCCTTCTTGGTCATCATGGCGTTCCTCCCAGGATCGACGCCGATGTGGATAGACGCATCGCAGACACGCTACGTGCCGAAGATGCCGCCCGCGTTACATAGGTGACCTCCCAGCAGCTCCGCGGCGTCCGCCCCCGCGGTGAGCCCGACCCCGGACAGCGCGCCGACGAGTAGGGACCACCGGGAAGCGGTCAAATGTCATGGGCTCAACCGCCGGGCGTCACGTCGTCACCTGCATGCTGCCGTCAGGCCCCAACGTCACGCTCATCTCGCCCCGCTTGGGCGCTCCGATGCGGATGACCGCCCGCTTGCCTTCGGTGCGTACCAGGGTGAGCGAGATGCCGTTGACGTTGGCCGTGTCGTCCGGCCCCGGCTGGGTGAAGGTGGCGCCACCGGAGGCCAACGTGTAGACGATCTTGTTCTCGCGGATGCTCTTCACCTTGAGGTCGCCGAATCCGGCCTTTCGCATGGCACGGGCGTTGAAGCGGATGACGTCACCGGTGCTGACCTCGACCTCGCACTTGGCGTCCGAGCAGGCCGCCAGGCGCCTTCCGTCCGCGGGCTTCCTTGCTGCCGGGCTCGCGCTCGACGGGCTGGACGGCGGGGTGGACGACGGCGCGGTTGCCACAGGTGACGTGGGCGCGGTCGTGGCCGGTGACGTGGGCGCGGACGCGGCCGTCGGGTCCGGCTCGGCGGCGCCGCAGCCTGCGAGCAGCAGCATCACGGCTGGGGCGAGCACCGCCCATGCGGCGCGGCGTTCCTGGTGTCGCTCTTGGTGCATGGTCTCCCGCCTTCGGGCTGTCCCTGGAACTTTCGGCAAGCTAGCACCTTCCGCCCGGAACCGGCCACGGATCGCCAGATTGCTTCCACCTGCCGCTCGACGACACCACGCAGGGGGAGCGGGGAGAACTTGTGGGCCCGCCTGCGGCGGGCCCACAAGTCAGCCGGCTACCTGAAGAGCATTCGCTTCCCGGTGATCCGGGCGATCGACCCGCGTCGCGCGCTTCAGCGCGTTCGTGACCCCGGGGATCAGTACGTAGACCATGGTGAGCACGAGTACGGCGGTCAGGATGAGCGTGCGCAGCGGCAGGGCGAGCTGCGACAAACCGAAGTGTTCGAAGAGCCACAACGCGAGGGTCAGGGCCGGGTAGATCGACAGCCACATGACGGGCACCTGAACCAGGCGATGGGACCGTGGCCGCCGATGGTCATGTCGGGCCTGGTCGAGCTGTGCTCCGACTTCCCGACGTCAGGCTCCACCAGAGGGCTCAGCATGGGCTTTCCAGACTCCGGTCGCGGCGGTCTGATGGGCATACTCCGTGAAGTCGCGGGGCGGGCGGCCGAGAATGCGCTCGACGGTGTCGGTCACGTGGGCCCTGCGGCCGTCGAAGACCTCGACCATCAGGCCGGCCAGTTGCGTCGCGTACTCGGCCGGCACACCTCGTCCGGTCAGCGACGAGACGAACTGCTCGGGCGTGACCGGCAGATAACGAACCTCCCTGCGGGTCGCCCTCGCTATCTCGCCGACGGCATCGGCGAAGGTGAGCAGTCGTGGTCCGGTTACTTCGTAAATCCGGCCGGCATGGCCGTTCTCGGTCAGCGCCGCGACGACGACATCCGCGATGTCCTCTGCGTCGATGAACGGCTCCGCGACGTCGCCGACCGGAAGCGCGACCACACCGGCCCGGACCAGCTCTACGAGGAACGCCTCGCTGAAGTTCTGCGTGATGAACCCCGCCCGCACGATGGTCCACTCCGCACCGGAGTCCCGCACCGCCTGTTCGCACCGCTCGGCCTCGGCAGAACCGCGGTCAGCGAGCAGGACGAGGTGCCGGACGCCGCAGGCCACCGCGAGGTCTGCGAAGGAACCCACGGTCCTAGCCGCGCCGGGGAACGCCGCATCAGGATAGAAGGCCACATAAGCAGCGTCGATGCCTCGCAGCGCGGGTTCCCATGTGGTGTCGTCCTGCCAGTCGAAAGGCGGCTCAGCACGCCGTGAGCCAACCCGTACCGGCACGTTACGCGCTACGAGCCCGGACACTACCCGGCGTCCGGTCTTGCCTGTCCCCGCGAGGACCAACGTTGTCGGTGCAGTCACTGTCATGATCCACAATCTGCCGGAATGCCGGGCTACGGGCCATGGTCGAGGCTCGCAGGCCCATAATGGTGCGTCTTATACTGCGCCGATGGACCCCTTGTCGATCCTGCTCGACAGAGCCAGGGCCAGGAGCGCGTTCGTGCTACGGTCCATCCTGAACCCACCGTGGTCGGTGCAGGTACGGGACAGGGCGCCGCTCAACGTAGTGGCCATCCTGCGAGGGACGCCCTGGGTCGTACCCAGCACTGGCGATGCGGTGCGACTGGACGCAGGCGACATCGCGGTGATGCGTGGCCCGGACGTGTTCACCTTCGCCGATGATCCCCGCACGCCGATCCAGGTGGTCGTTGAGTCCGGCCCCCGACGGACGACCGCGACGGGCGCGCAGCTGCCCGAGGTCGCGGACATGGGTGTGCGCACCTGGGTCAACGGCAGGCGAACCTGCGACGACGGCGCGGACGACTCGTCGGTGCTGCTGATCGGCAAGTGCCGGGGACCGGGCGAGATCGCCACGCGCCTGCTCAGCGCGTTGCCGCCGCTTCTGGTCATCCCCAGTGCCGCCCACGTCGAATCCGCGCTGGTGTCGCTGCTCGCCGAGGAGACCGTACGAAACGAGCCGGGCCAAGATCTCGTGCTCGAACGACTTCTCGATCTCCTGCTGGTCGCCATTCTCCGCGAATGGTTCACCAGGCCCGGTACCGATGCGCCGGCCTCGTACCGAGCCAAAGGGGATCTCGTCGTCGGGCCCGTCCTGCGACTCATACACAGCGACCCGGGCCATCCCTGGACGGTGGCCGCGCTCGCCCGGCGGGCCGGGGTGTCCCGAGCGACGTTGGCCCGCCGCTTCACCGACCTCGTCGGCATGCCACCAATGGCATACCTCACCGGGTGGCGAATCGACCTGGCCGCCGATCTCCTCATTGAGTCGGACGCCACGATTGACACCGTAGCCCGTCAGGTCGGTTATGGCAGCGCGTTCGCGCTCAGCGCCGCTTTCAAACGAGCCCGCGGGATCAGTCCACAACGCCACCGTGACCGGACATGACCGCCGGTCCTGGGGCGAAATCAACATCATCGGCGCCAACCGGGTGCACGCAGTCCCTGGGGCGGCGGGCGCAGGAGGGCTGATGTCGAAGGTTGCACGAGACGGCAATGCCCAGCTCCAGGTCAACGCTCCACGGACCGACATTCCACATGACAACCCGCCCGTCCGCGACGTCCGGTGACTAGAGCCGGTGTGGCGGGGCGGTGGACTGGCGGTTCACCAGCGTGAGCGGCAACAGGATGGAGCGGGCCGTTCGGCCGGGGGCCCGCAGCCGCTCCAGGAGCAGATGCGCGGCCTCGGCCCCGACCTCGTAGTGAGGAATGCGCACCGTCGTGAGCGGAGGGCGCAGCTTGTCGACGAACGGCATGTCGTTGAATCCGACGACGGAGACGTCGTCCGGACACGACAGCCCACGTTCGGCCAGGGCGTCGTAGCAACCGAGCGCGAGAAGGTCGTTGCCCGCGAGGACGGCGGTGAACTCGACCCCGTCGTCGAGGAGTTCGGTGACCGCCTGCGCGCCGGCGGTCTCGGCCCACGCGGAGCAGAGTTTCAGACGCGACGGGGAGTCCTCCAGCCCGTGGTCCTCCAGCGCCTGCCGGAAGGCACGCAGCCGGTTCACCCCGGTGGACAGGTCCTGCGGACCGGCGAGATGGACGATCTGGCGGTGCCCGAGGTCGACGAGGTGGCGCATCGCCATCGCGACGCCGCCTGCGTCGTCACCTGTCACCGAGGGGACATCGGACAGCGCGAGCCTGCGGTTCACCAGGACGGTGGGGGTGCCTTCGGCTGCCAGTCGCTCGACGACCGGATGGTGGAGACGCGCCGTCGCGAGGATGAAGCCTTCGACATTCCGGTTCCTGAGGGACTCGATGGCGGCCGTCTCACGGACGGGGTCGTTGTCCGTGTTGATGATCGAGGCGATGTAGCCGACGCCGCCGAGCACGTCCTCGATGCCTCTGACGATCGGTGGGAACAAGGGGTTGGTGAGGTCGGGGATGATCAGGCCGATGCTTGAGGAACGCGCCGTCTTGAGGCTGCGGGCGATGGGGTTCGGCTGGTAGCCGAGTGACTCCGCGACCTGGTGCACGCGCTGTGCCGTCTCCTCGTTCACCAGGTGACGCGTTTCGGGGTTCAGCGCGCGGGAGGCGGTCGCCGCGTGGACGCCCGCCTCACTGGCCACGTCCTTGAGAGTCGGCCGCCGTGCCACGGACCCGGTGTGGACGCTGGGTTCGGTGGCGGGGGGCGGGGGAGGCATCACGACGCGGATCCGGGCAGGAATCGCTCGTCCAGGAGCCCGGGGTCGCGGCGCAGGGCGTCGGCGAGACCGGCCGAGCCGGCATGGTGGCGCATCCGCAGTCTCACCAGTGTGTCCAGCGCCTCCTGGTCCATACGGCCGTCGATGACGAGTCCCTCCTCGGGGTCGGTGAGCAGTTGGACGTACCGCCGGACGTCTTCGTCGCCCAGCTTCATGAGCTTCCCGGTGATCGAGGACGCGCACTCGTGGAGGTCTCCGGAGGCCAGCCGGGCCGAGGTCTCCACGATCACGCGAACGAGCGCCGCGAGCCACTCCTCCTCGTGTTCCGCCGTGGTCGCTAGGACCGTCCCGGCGTACGGGCCGAGCTCCTTGGCGCGCGAGAGCCGGTGGCAGCCGCCTTCCTCGGCGCGAAGGTCGTTGCCCGCGTTGAGTACGGTCGCCGTGCACCGTCCCTCGATCAGCGCCTCGGCGCGCCGGGGAGTCGATCCGAGCGCGATGACCTCGCAGTCGATCCCCGCCCTGACGCCGTGCCGCGCGAGCAGCTCGTAGGCGACGAAGGCGAAGCCCGAGGTGGGTACGTCGACGGCGAGGACGCCCCCGCGCAGCGAGTCGATGTCCTTCACGGTGGGGGCGGCGAACAGGGACAACCCGAGCCCGCGATCCACAGCGGCGAGAATCCGCAGGTCGGAGGTGCGTCCGAGCGGGTTGTCCGCGACGAACCGGTAGGCCAGGACGTTGTCCGGACTGGTCATGACGGCGTCGAGTTCGCCGGCGAGCAACGCGGTGAACTGCTCGGGGGAGCTGCGTGCGGGCACCTGGGTGATCGCGAGCGCGGCATCGCCGAGTGCTCCGGTCTCCGTGGCGACACCGAGCACCACGGACGGACTGAACGTGCCGATCCGCAACGTCCGCATGGTGCACCTCCTCCGCGACAGGGTACAGCAAACGATTGTTATCCACCGACCGCGGCCGGCCGGCATCCCACCGTCGCCGGGCGGACGCCGCCTCCGAGGTCGGCGAACACCGGGCGGAGGTAGATCGGCTCGCACATGTCTCAGGCGCGTCGCGCGCACCGGGATGGGCGGACCCGGGTGAGAAGTCATTGACGCCGCCGTAATCATTAGGTACCGTACCGCAAACGATTGCAGTGTGAATCGCGTCACAGTCCGCTCATGCCGGCACGGAAGCGCCGCGCACGGGCTGGGCAAGGAGCTGAAATGGTGCACGTCGGGTCTCATGAAACCGATCGTCCGGCCAAAGAGCACGCGAGTACCGTCGGGTCCACACTGATCGAGGCGGCCGAGGTCAGCGCGGGATACGACAACAAGCGTGAGCGCACCCGGCTGATCGCGCTGCGCGACATCTCACTCAAGGTGACGCAGGGCGAGTTCCTGGCCATCGTCGGCCCGTCCGGGTGCGGCAAGACCACCTTGATCAACCTGATCGCCGGATTCGTCAAACCCATCTCCGGCGTGGTCAAGGTACGAGGCGTGGAGGTCGACGGCCCAGGGGCCGACCGCGCGATGGTGTTCCAGGACTACGCCCTGCTGCCGTGGCGAACCGTCGAACGCAACGTGGAGTTCGCGATAGAGAACCGGCGTGGACATGTCCCGAAGCCCGAGCGGCGGCGCCGGATCGCGAGCGCCCTGAGCTTGGTGGGGCTGGCCGGATTCGAGAAGTCCTATCCGCATGAGCTCTCCGGCGGCATGCGTCAGCGGGTCGGCATCGCCAGGGCTCTCGTCGGCGAGCCCGAGATCTTGCTGATGGACGAACCGTTCGGTGCCGTCGACGCCATGACGCGGGAGGCCATGCAGGCCGAGCTGGAGAGGATCATCGCTGAGACCCGGCAGACCGTCGTGTTCATCACCCACTCGATCGACGAGGCCATCACGCTCGGCGACCGCATCGTCGTGGTGTCCAACCGCCCGGGGACGATCCGGGAGATCATCGACGTCGACCTGCCGCGTCCCCGGTTCGACGAGCGCAGTGACTCCAAGCGATCGGCCAGGTTCGGTGAGATCCGCAGCCACCTCTGGAAGCTTCTCTCGGACGAGGCGCTCGGCGCCAAGTGGGAGTCCGTCGCACAGCGGGAGGGTGAGACCACGTGACGCACGTCGCGCCGACCGAACAGAGCACCCAGAGGATCACTCAGGTCGAGACGATCACCGTCAGCAAGTACGCGCCGTTCAAGAGCGCGGCGGTCACCATCGCCAACCTCACGGTGTTCTTCCTGCTGTGGGAGCTCCTCGCACGTGCCGAGGTGATCAACGCGCTGTTCTTCCCCAAGGCGTCGGAGATGTTCTCGGCCATGTATCACGGTTTCGTCGATGGGACGATCCTGCCTGAGCTATGGCATAGCCTCTCGAACTTCCTGATCGGGCTGACCATCTCCATAGTCATCGGCATTCCCGTCGGTCTGCTGATGGGCGCGAGCAGGGTCGTGGACCTGATCCTGAGCCCTTACGTGTGGGCGATGGCGTCGCTGCCCCGAGTCGCCCTGATCCCGTTGCTGATCCTCATCATGGGATTCGACAACTCGATGCAGCTGACCATCATCGTCCTCTCGGCCGTCTTCCCGATCATGGTCAACTGCATGGCCGGCGTGAAGACCGTCGACCCCTCGCTGTTGCGTGCAGGACGGGTGTTCGGTACCAGCCGCGTACAGACGTACTCAAAGATCATTTTTCCGTTCACGCTGCCGTTCGTGATCGCGGGCGTGAACCAGGGAATCGCTCGTGGCCTCGTCGGGATGCTGATCGGCGAACTCCTCGGCGGAGGCGGCAACGGCCTCGGTTTCATCCTCGACCGGGCCGGCGATCAGTTCGACGCGCCGATGCTGTACGCGGTCCTGATCCTCCTCGCCGTCATGTCCGTGGGCCTCATCCAGTCCATGCGCTTGCTCGAGCAACGCGCCGCGCCGTGGAGAGACACCTTGCGCACCTGATCGCGTTCCCGGATCCTCCCCGACGATGTCGCCCCCAGACCCGGACCTCGTCATCGGCAGAGTAGGAGTCAAGCGAATGAACAGGTTAACCAGAAGCATCGGAGCGGTCGGCGTGTCGCTCCTCTTCGCGGGTTCGCTGGCCGGATGCGGTGGCTCCAGCGACAGCGCCGGTACCGCGAGCGCCGGGCCCATGGACGCGAGCAAGGCCAACCTGCCGAAGACCGAGGCCGACGTCAACGGGACGATCGACAAGAGCAAGGTCAAGAAGAGTCTCGTGGTCGGGGTGGACAACCCGTACTACCTCTTCCACCACGACATCGAGGTCGCGCTCTCCAAGGGCTATTTCAAGGAGTTCGGCATCGACACGGTCGAGATCAAGACGATCGAGGACCCGCTGCCGCCGCTCATCGGCGGCTCACTCGACCTGGCCCTGTACGACACCGACACCGCCATCGCCGCCGCCAGGAAGGGCGATCAGAACCTGCGATTCCTCTCGGTCTACCTCGGTGGTGAGGCGAACGTCCTGGGCGTGGGCAAGGGGATCAACTCGGGGGCCGATCTCAGGGGCAAGACCATCACCGGCGGCCAGTTCGGCAGCAGGAACGACGCGATCATACGTCAACTGCTTCGGGACAACGGCGTCGAGCCCGACAGGGACGTCAAGATCGTCAGCACTGGCGGCCAGTCGAACGAACGGCTGCAGGCGGTGATCACCGGTACCGTCGACGGCGCCAGCATCCAACTGCGCCACCGCACGGTGCTGGAGAAGGCGGGCGGCAAGGTCCTGTTCGAGGAGACCCGCGAAGTGCCGCAGAGCGGCTGGTCCGCGACCAAGCTGCTCCAGGAGAGCCCGGAAACCGTGACCGCCTTCCTCGCCGCCACGCTGAAGGCGCGTCAGTTCATCACCGACCAGGCCAACAAAGAAGAAGTGCTCACCATCATGCGCGCCAAGAAGTTCGACATCCCCACCGAGTACGCGGACGCGTACGCGGCGGAGAACGCGCCCGCTTACCACGTGAGCGACGGCGGGTTCAAGCCGGCGGACATGGAGAAGTTCATCGGTGACCAGATCGCGTACAAGACGGTGCCCGAGGGTACGGACTGGCGCCAGTACACCTATCTCCTCCCGCTCTGGCGTGCGCAGAAGGCCCTGGGCCTGCCGCTCAACCCCGCGCTAGCGGACATGTGACCGATGAACGTGAAGACGGCTGAGGCGAAGGGCCTGCGACTGCTCGCACATCACGATCTCGCCGGTCAGGGCGACGGGATGCAGGTGATGCGTCATGAGGACGTCGTGTACGTCGGTCATACGGGAACATCGAGGGCGGGCACCTCGATCCTCGACGTATCGGATCCCCGGCAGCCGAAGCTGGTGGACCAGTGGGCCGCGCCGGACCACACGCACACGCACAAGGTGCAGGTCGCCGACGGCTTGCTGCTGACCAATCACGAGCGATTTCCATACCGGCCCACCGCACCGCTGGGGCAGCACTCGGCGGGCCTGGCGGTGTACGACCTCGCCGATCCGCTCGCGCCGAGACAGATCGCGTTCTGGCGGTCCTCCGGCAAGGGGGTTCATCGGATCGTGTGGGAAGGCGGGCGTTTCGCCTACGTTTCCGTCACGCCGGACGGCTTCACCGACCGGATCTGGGTGATTCTCGACCTCTCGGACCCGTACCACCCGGTGGAGGCCGGCCGGTGGTGGTGGCCCGGCCAGTGGGCGGCCGCGGGCGAACAACCGACGTGGCCGGCCGGACAGCGGCACGCGGCCCACCATGCGCTCCTCGACGGCGACCTCGCCTACCTCGGCTACGACGACGCGAACCTCGTGGTCCTCGACATCGCGGACCCCTCTTCCCCCCGGGCGATCGGGTTCTGCCGATGGGAGGGCGGCGCCACGCACACGTGCCTTCCACTGCCCGGCAGGAACCTGCTCGTGGTCACCGACGAGCAGCAACACGACGGACCGTGGGCCCCGGCCCGGCGCATCCACCTGATCGACGTCCTCGACCCGGCGAACCCGCGCTATCTCGGGGCACTCCCGGAGCCGAAGGGCGACTTCACCGGACTGCCCCTGCGATACGGGCCACACTGCCTGCACGAGAACCGCCGAGGGTCGTTCCAGAGCGGACGTCTGATCTTCGCGACGTACTTCAGCGCCGGCGTCCGGGTCTACGACCTGGAGGATCCTGGCCGGCCACGCGAGATCGCGCACTGGATCTCCCAGACGCCACCCGGTCAGGCCGCTCCACAGGCGAACGACCTGTTCGTCGATCGCGACGGCCTCGTCTGGGTGACCGATCGCATGGAGGGAGGGCTGTTCGTCCTCGAGCCCGAGGGTGAGCTCGCCGCGTTGATGTAGCCCCTCACCGTTCCTGAGCAGCCGTACGGTCCCGAGCCGTCGAAGGGGCGAAGGGAAGGGTGAGCAGGCCGGGCGGGAACCGATGCAGGGAGCGGCAGCCGGTGTCGGTGACCACGACCATCTCGCCGGTCTGCACGCCGGCGCGGAAGTCAGGAGTACAGATGTTGGGCTGCACCACGAGAGTCGTCCCCGCGCGTAGCGGCTCGGCGTGCAGGCCACGCGGTGTGAGGTCCCGCCCGCTCAGAACAGGGGGCAGGTATCCGCCGCCGAGCCCGTGGATGAGGTCGTCGACGGTCGTCATTCCCTCCGCCCGGACGTGCCGCAGGCTCGCCGGCAACTCGGCGGGCAGGACCCCGGCGCGCAGACGGCCCATGACCTCGTCACGGACCGTCTCGGCGATCTCGTGCAGGCGGCGGTACAGCGCGGTGGGCTCGGCGCCGACCGTCGCGGTGCGCAGCAACTGGGCGGGGTGGTCCGGACCCCAGCCGGCGCTGAGCTCGAATATCACGACCGCACCGGGTCGCGTCCTGCGCTCGCTCGGCCACTGTGCAGGAACACAGCGGTCGGGCGCGCTCATCGACGTCGTCGTGACGTAGCAGATGTGATGTGTGCCCCCTTTTGTGCGGTACGCGTGCTCCGCGGCGGCGACCATCTCCCGCTCATCGGCCCCCTGCCCGGCGGCGTCGAGCAGAGCCTCGGCGGCCAGGTCGGTCAGGGCCGCCGCGTGCTCCAGCCACCGGAGCTCCTCGTCGGACTTGACCATACGGAGGCGGGTGTAGTGCTCGTCCAGCACCACGACGGCGCTCGCCCACTCGCCGACGGCGTCCCGTATCCGGGCCGGGACCGGTCCGACGAGGCCGACCGGGCGCGCGGGACCGAGCCGCCTCAGCGCCCGCACCGCGGCGTGTGCCGGGTCGTCGCCGATCGGGCCGACCGCATCGCCGAGGCCGGCGTCGAGAACGGTGCGCCGTGCGTCCGGCACGTGGTTGTGGAATCCCACGAGCAGCTGCCCCGCCCCGTCCGGTGGGAGCACGAAGAGCGCCTCACGGGTGACCGGCCAGGTGGTGAGCCAGGGGATCGCGCTGCCGGTCCGGTTCGCACCGTACGCGAGCACGACCTCCGCACCGTGCGCCGTGGCGGCGGCTCGCATGAGCGCACGTCTGGAACGCAGCTCTCCGATGCTGAACGGGGCGGGGGGTGTTTCCCTGGGGAACGTTGACATGACTCATATGATCGAGGAGTATGCAAACGATTGCAACAGAAGGAGCGGATCATGGACGAGCTCGTCGCCTCAGCGGTCTCGCACTGGGCCCCGCGGTTCACGACGAACGGGGTCGCGGTCGCGGATTTCGAACGCGTGCTGTCCGGCCTGAAAGACTGGGACGGCTGGTGTTCCGCGTGGTCCTCGGTGGGGGCGGAGTACGAGGCGCTCGGCGCCGAGGCCATGCGGGAGGGGCGCCTCCGGTCGGCGGGGCAGCACTACGTCCAGGCCGCCGTCTGTCACCACTTCGGCAAGTTCCTCTTCGTCCAGGACCAGGTCCAGATGCGCGAGGCGCACCTGGCCGCGGTGCGATGCCTCGACGCCGCGCTCCCGTACCTCGATCCGCCGGGGCGGCGCATCGAGATCCCGTTCGACGGATCCCGCCTCGTCGGGGTGCTCCGCCTGCCCCGCGGCCGCGGGCCGCACCCGGTGGTGGTCATGGTCCCGGGCCTGGACTCCGCGAAGGAGGAGTTCCGATCGACCGAGGCGCTCTTCCTCGATCGGGGCGTGGGAACCTTCAGCGTCGACGGCCCCGGGCAGGGCGAAGCCGAGTACGACCTTCCGATCCGCGGTGACTGGGAGGTCCCCGGCGGCGCGATCCTCGACGCCGTCTCGGCGGAGCCGGACGTCGCCCAGGACCGGCTCGCGGTCTGGGGCGTCAGCCTCGGCGGCTACTACGCCCCTCGCATCGCCAGTGGCGACAGCCGGGTGCGCGCCTGTGTCGCGCTCGCCGGACCCTACGACTTCGGTGAGTGCTGGGGGCAGCTGCCGGACCTCACGCGACAGGCGTTCCGTGTCCGATCCGGAGCGGAGAACGACGAGCACGCGCGCGAGATCGCGCACACGCTCAGCCTCGCAGGGCGGGCCGGCTCCATCACCTGCCCGCTGCTCGTGGTCACCGGCAGGCGTGACCGGCTCATTCCGTGGCGGCACGCCTCCCGTCTCGCGAAGGAGGCGGGAGGAACGACCCGGCTGCTGCTCCTCGAAGACGGGAACCACGGGTGCATGAACGTCGCGGCACAGCACCGTCAGAAATCGGCGGACTGGGTGGCGGCCCAGCTCGGAGCGGGTGAGTGAGCCTTGACACTGCATAAGTGCCTCAGTACGTTCGTAGCAATCGATTGCAAGGAGTCCGCATGAGCCTTGTACCACTCCCGCCGCTGCGTGTCGGGTGGATCGGAGCGGGCCGGATGGGCGCGGCGATGGCACGTCGGCTCGCGCGGGCCGGCATCGACGTGGCGGTGTGGAACCGGACGCGATCGAAGGCCGAGGCACTCGTGGCCGACGGGGCACAGGTGGCCGAGTCGATCGGTGAGCTCGCCGACCGCGACGTGGTCTTCACGATGGTGTCCTCGTCGGAGGACCTCGAGCAGGTGCTGCTCGGCGAAGGCGGTCTCCTCACCGCGGGTGGTCCCGTTCCCGCGATCATCGTCGACTGTTCCACGGTGTCGACGGAGACCTCGGCGGCGATGCGGGCGGCCGCTCGGCAGCGCGGGTCCGAGTTCCTCGCCTCCCCGGTGAGCGGCAACGGCAAGGTCGTGGCGTCGGGGAAACTCAGCTTCGTCGTCTCCGGTCCCGAGGAGGTCTACAAGAAGGTCGCGCCGCTGCTCGGCGCGATCGGCCGTTCGGCCTCCTACGTGGGGGAGGGGGAGACGGCCCGGCTGGTGAAGATCTGCCACAACCTGTTGCTCGGCGTCGTGGCGCAGTCGCTCGCCGAGATCACGGTGCTCGTCGAGAAGGGAGGCGTCTCACGGACGGCCTTCCTCAGGTTCCTCAACGACAGCGTCATGGGTTCCACGTTCACCCGCTACAAGACGCCGGCACTCGTGAAACTCGACTACACCCCCACCTTCACCCCCGTTCTGCTGCGCAAGGACTTCGACATCGGGCTCAGGGCGGCCGCTGAACTGGGCGTGTCCATGCCCGTGGCAGCCCTGACGCAGCAGTTGGTCCAGGCCACCATCGGAGGCGGCCGGAGCGAGGAGGACTTCTCCGTCCTGCTCGACCAGATGGCCGCCGCCGCGGGCCTGGAACTGAAGCCCGAGACCGCGGAGGTCGACGACGGTCTCGGCTCGTACACGTGACGTGGCGCGTACACGCGAACGGCTAGTACACGTGACGTGGTTCGTACACGTGACGTGGGCAAATGCTCGGACAGAGCTCAGGCAGTGACTCGGGCGAGTGAGGAGACACGATGAGCGGTGACACAGGGCCACTCGTGCCGGCCTTCGGACGGATGGGCGTGGACTTCGAACAGCGGGTCGGCTTCGGCCGGTTACGCGACCACCGCCTGGCCCGGGCGCGCGCCGCGCTGGACGCCTCCGAACTCGGCGCGCTGCTCGTGTTCGACGTCAACAACATCCGTTACATCACCTCGACGATGATCGGGGAGTGGGCGCGGGACAAGATGGCCCGATACGCGCTGCTGGCCCGTGAGGCCGAGCCGGTCCTGTGGGACTTCGGATCGGCCGCCAAGCACCACCAGCTGTACGCGCCCTGGCTGCGGCCGGAGAACTCACGCGCCGGGATGCTGGGTCTGCGCGGATCCGTCGCGCCGGAGGCGGGCCTGTTCGAGCGGGCCGCCCGCGAGATCAAGGGACTGCTGGAGGAGGCCGGCGTCGCCGGCCTGCCCATCGGCGTCGACGTCGCCGAGCCATCGATGTTCTTCGAACTGCGACGCCTGGGCCTCGACGTACGAGACGGCCAGCAGGTGATGCTCGACGCGCGCCAGATCAAGTCGGACGACGAGATCGCGCTCCTCTCCACGGCGGCCGCCATGGTCGACGGCACCTACCAGACGATCGTCGACGCGCTCAAGCCCGGCATCCGGGAGAACGAGATCGTCGCACTGGCGAACAAGCGCCTGTACGACATGGGTTCCGACGACGTGGAGGCCATCAACGCGGTCTCGGGCGAGCGCTGCAGCCCCCACCCGCACAACTTCACCGACCGCATCATCCGGCCGGGGGACCAGGTCTACTTCGACATCATCCAGTCCTTCAACGGCTACCGGACCTGCTACTACCGGACCTTCGCCGTCGGCCGCTCCACCCCTGCCCAGCGCGACGCCTACAAGCGGGCACGTGAGTGGATCGACATCGCGATCGCCACGGTGAAGCCCGGCGTCGGAACCGACGAGATAGCGCGCCTGTGGCCGCGCGCCGAGGACTTCGGGTTCGAGAACGAGATGTCGGCCTTCGGCCTGCAGTTCGGTCACGGTCTGGGCCTCGCGCTGCACGAGCGGCCGATCATCAGCCGGCTGAACTCGCTGGAGAACCCGGTCGAGCTCAAGGCGGGCATGGTGTTCGCCCTCGAAACGTACTGCCCGGCCTCCGACGGCTACTCGGCGGCACGGATCGAAGAAGAAATAGTCGTCACAGAGGACGGCCCGCGGGTCATCACCCTCTTCCCGGCAGAGGAGCTCTTCGTTGCCAACCCCTACTGAGCTGGGCCTGCCCGAGACGCCCACCTTCCGGCACGAGGTCGACGCGGAGACCGAGCTCGAGCTCTACCGGTCCATGGAACGGCTGCGCAGGTTCGAGAAGCGTGCTTACGACCTGTTCCTGCAGAACATGGTCAAGGGCACCAGCCACCTGTCGCTGGGTCAGGAGGCGATCGCGGCGGCGTTCGGAGCGACCATGCGCCCCGGCGACTGGACGTTCGCGACCTACCGCGGGCACGCGCACACCCTCGCCAGAGGGGTGGGAATGGCGCCCATCATGGCCGAGCTGCTCGGACGGTCCACCGGCCTGATGGCCGGCAAGGGCGGCTCGATGCACCTGACCAGCGTCGAGCACGGCGTCATGGGCTCGTACGCCATCGTCGGCGCGCACCTGACCATCGCCAACGGCGCCGCGTGGTCGGCGAAGCTGCGCGGC
Organism: Nonomuraea cypriaca; assembly: GCF_015645445.1. Classification (GTDB taxonomy): domain Bacteria; phylum Actinomycetota; class Actinomycetes; order Streptosporangiales; family Streptosporangiaceae; genus Nonomuraea; species Nonomuraea cypriaca. The sequence goes on from NZ_JADOGI010000001.1 coordinate 95,455, forward strand.
ACCGACCAGGTCGCGGTCTGCTTCTTCGGCGACGGCACGACCAACATCGGGGCGTTCCACGAGGCACTCAACCTCGCGGCGACATGGAAGCTCCCGGTCGTCTTCGTCTGCGAGAACAACCAGTGGATGGAGTACACGCCGATCGGCAGCGTCACCGCCGTACCCCGCCCGGCCGCCGACCGCGCGCCGGCGTACGGCCTCGACTCGATCGTCGTCGACGGCAACGACGTGACCGAGATGTACGCCGCCGCGCGGGACGCACTCCTGCACGCGCGCTCAGGCGGGGGACCGGTGCTGCTGGAGGCGCTGACCTACCGGCACGGCGGGCACTCGCGGGCGGATCCCGCGAAGTATCGCCCAGAGGAGGAGGTCGAGCCGTGGTTGCGCCGGGATCCGCTCCTCACCTATCGGACGCATCTGCTGCGCAAGGGCGTGGACGAGGGAGTGCTGAAAGGCATCGGCGAGGACGTCCTGCGTGAGGTGGACGACGCGACCGAGGAAGCGAAGAACGCGCCGGAGCCGGACCTGACCCTCATCGATCGTGATGTGTGGGCTGACGGAGGCTCGGCATGGCGCAACTGACGATCCTCATCACCTGCGTTGAAGGGAACTCGGCATGGCGCCACTGACCTACCGCGACGCCGTGGCACGGGGCATCGCACAAGAGCTCGAACACGATGAGAGGGTCGTCTTCCTCGGTGAGGACGTCGGCGCGGCCGGTGGCGTGTTCAAGGCGACCGGCGGGCTGCTCGAAAGGTTCGGCCCGCAGCGTGTCGCGGACACGCCCATCTCCGAACAGGCCATACTCGGCGCCGCGATGGGCGCGGCGATGACCGGGCTGCGCCCGATCGCCGAGATCATGTTCTCCGACTTCCTCGCCGTGTGCTGGGACCTGATCGCCAACGAGATCGCCAAGACCCGCTACATGAGCAACGGGCAGGTCTCGCTCCCGCTGGTCATCAGGACCGGGAACGGTGGCGGGTTGCGGTTCGGTGCCCAGCATTCGCAGAGTCTCGAGAACTGGGCGATGGCCGTCCCCGGCCTGAAGGTGGTGGCTCCGTCCACGCCCGAAGACGTCATCGGCCTGCTCGCGGCCGCGGTGCGTGACCCGGACCCCGTGATGTTCTTCGAGCACAAGGGCCTGTACCCCATGAAGGGGGAGGTTCCCGACGGGGAGATCGTCGACACCCTGGGCACCGCGAAGGTGCGAAGGCAGGGGACCGACTGCACCATCCTCGCCCTGGCCGCGATGGTGCCCCGGGCGCTGAAGGCCGCCGACGCGCTCGCCGCGGCGGGCATCAGCGCGACGGTCGTGGACGTCCGCTCCCTGGTCCCGCTCGACACCGCGACGATCCTCGACTGCGTCGCCCGGACCGGGCAGTTGTTCACCGTGGAGGAGAACCCGCGGCTGTGCGGCTGGGGCGCCGAGATCGTCTCGGTGGTCGTCGAGGAGATCTGGGGCGACCTCGACGGGGCCCCGATCCGGATCACCACTCCGCACGTCCCGCTCCCGTCTTCGGACACACTCGAGGACGCGACGATCCCCACGGTCACACGCATCGTCGACACCGTACGAAAGGTGATGGAGTGACGGGTGCCGCAGCACTCGCCGGCAGCGCGTGCGGCGGGCCCCCTCACCACGGCCCCGGCGGAGTCCTGGGCTTCAGCCTGCGTACGTTGACCCGGACGTGACCGCCCCGGCAGGCGTCGGACGCGATCGAACGAGTCTTGGTCAGCCGCTCGCGACGAACCCATCGGCAAGGACGGCCGGTCGCGCCCGCCGGTGCTGGTGGTGATCGAAGAGGCGCACACGTTAGGGCGCGACAGCGCGTCCAGGAACTTCATCGGCTCGCCTGCCGAAGCCGGCGACCGTACCACTGTGGCTGCTACGCGTCACCGGCATCCCGGTATAGACCGGTTGCCGGGCCCACGCTCCCCGTCGTTGCGAATCCGATGCTCGGCGGTATAGACCAAGGCGTGCTATCTGTCTAAGCTGACCCAAGATCCTTATAAAAAGGATATATCCGCCGTCCTGGCCACCAATCGGTACAGACCAGTCACCCCCCCAAGGACAAGGAGGCGGTAATCGAGTCGAGCGAGAGGATCGCCGGGACGGTCGCCCTCCAGGCCGTGACACCGCCCAGCACCGATCAGACACCTGCACGGACACTCCCATGTCGAGCGGGTGGACCGGACATGCCAATCAATGCCCGAATGCGACCTGTGCTGGAGGTATGCGGCACCCCGATGTAAGGAGTGACGTGAAGTTCTCGTTCTTATCGCCGAAACGCGCGCGGAGGTATGGCGGAGGCCATCGGTCTCGGCCCCGCGCATTCTCCGCTCTGACAATCGGTGCGCTTCTGGCCGCATTTCTCGTCCCGCTGACAGTGGGACAGGCATTCGCCGACACGCCCACGACCTCCGCCGATCCCTCACCTTCCGAGAGCGTCAATCTCGCCCTCCTGCCGGGTGCGGTCGCCTCCGCCAAGTCCCAACGTATGACCAGGCCCGATGCGACGTACGCGCCCGCCAACGCCGTCGACGTCTTCGTCCACAACGGTTGGACCTCGAACTATGCGTCGGTCGGGGATGGCTATGACCCGGCGCAGGACTGGTTCCAGGTCAAGCTGGCCGAGCCCGCCCCGGTCCACGAGGTGTTCAGCCTCTGGACGTCTGCGGCCAAGCCGACGGAGTACGACCTACAGGTCGCCACCGACGCCGACTGTCAAACGTGGTCGACGGTCGCCCACGTGGTGAATCCGAGCGACAAGGATTCCCAGGTGATCGACCGCAAGGACCCGATCTCCTGCGTCCGGATGCAGGCCCTGGCCACGAATTCCGTGACCGGATACACGATCAACGAGTTCGAGGTATGGTCCGGCCCCAAGCCGGCGCCGGTCGTGGGTCACATCATTCCCGTGCCGGTGCGGCAGACGCCCGGCACAGGTCAGCCGTGGGAGCTCACGGCTGAATCCCGGATCGTGGTCTCGGGCAGTGGCCTCGCTGCCACGGCTGAGGTTCTTGCGGGCTACCTGCGGCCGGCTACCGGGTACGGACTCCCCGTGGTGACAGGTTCTGCCACCGCCGCCGATATCGCCCTCACCCTCGCGCCAGTGCCCGGCCTTCCACAGGGCAACGAGGTCGCCGCGGCCGAAGGCTACTCCCTCAAGGTGTCAAGTGCGGGCGTAAAAGTCGTGGCCCCGAAGGCGCACGGCCTGTTCAACGGCTTTCAGACCCTTCGGCAATTGTTGCCGGCGGCGAGCTACTCGCCCACTGTTGGCATGGGGCCATGGACGGCACAGCCCATAACGGTCGTGGACTACCCACGATATGCGCATCGAGGTCTCCAACTCGATCCTGCCCGTAACTTCCTGACGGTGGCCGAAACAAGATCCATGATCGACCAACTGGCAGCGTTGAAGGGCGACCAACTGCACCTGCACCTGAGCGACTCCCAGTCCTGGCGCCTTGAGATCAAGGGCTACCCGGCGCTGGACGGCACCGGGTGCAACGGAGCGGGCTGCCTCGCGGGTTTCTACACGCAGGAGGACTTCAAGGACCTGGTCAAGTACGCGGCCGATCGGTTCATCGAGATCGTCCCCGAGTTGGAGGGCCCGGCCCATGCCACGGCGGCGGTCAGATCCCTGGGCGGCCTCGCGGTCATGGGTTGCCAAGGCCAGACCCAGACCGACCGGTTCTGCACCGATCCGAACGACCCGGCCAGTGCGCGGGCCCTCGCGTTCTGGAGAGACGCGATCGCGCAGCTTGCCGCGATCTCTCCCGCACCCATCATCCACATCGGCGGGGACGAGGCCATCGGGATGCGCCACGAAGACTACATGTGGTGGATCGGGCAGATGGAGATCATCGTCAACGACAACGGCAAGCGGATGATGGGCTGGAACCCAGCGCTGGAGGGATACGCACCGAATTCCACCTCCATCAACCACTACTGGTCCGACTACACCGGCGGTGGGCCCCCTCTCATCAAGCCTGAGTGGTTCAACCAAGGCCGGGACGTCATCGTGACCCCGGAATACAACGCCTATCTCGACTTCGGGTATGACGGGTCCCCCGGCAGAACGCCGCGGACGGAACTTCTCCAGTCCTACTCGTGGGACCCGGAATGGGTGTACGAAAAGTACCGGTCGGTCTGGGCTCAACCCGCCTACGGCGGGCCGAAGGCGGAGGACATCCTCGGCATCGAGGCGCCCATCTGGGGCGAGCAGATGCGTGGGCTGGCCACGAACGAGTACATGGTCTTCCCGCGGCTGGCCGGAATCCTGGAAAAGGCCTGGTCCCCCAAGACGCTCACCCAGGACTACGACGCGTATCGGCAGCGGCTGAGCGTGGCGGGACCCCGGTGGGCGTTCGCGAACGTGAACTTCGGCACCATATCCCAGGTCACCTGGAGCACGGCGTCGATGGGGACGGTCGCCCGTTTCGGCGCGGACAAGACCCTGAGCAATGCACCCCTGGCGCGTATGACCGCCGGCTCGATTCCGTCCGGTGAATTCGCGGCAGTGATCGATTGGGGCGACGGATCCCCGACGGAGCCGGCCGGCATCGCGGGACGCGATTACGTGGCGAGCCAACGGCAGGGTAGAAGCCTGATGTCGGTCAGCGGGAGCCACTCCTATCCGGCTGACCAGGTGTACCACGGAACCGTCACCTACAGTTATCAGGACCAGACCTGGGCCGTGCCGTTCATCGCGACCGGCGTCCCGTCCTGCACCAAGACGATCACCGGGACGCACCATGGCCCATTGACCGTCTCCTCGGGTGTCACGTGCCTCGATGACGCGACGATCACCGGACCCGTGACCGTGCGTACAGGTGCCGGGCTCTACGCGTCCGGGTCCGAGGTGCGCGGCCCGCTGACGGCGTCCGGGGCAGTCGACGTTCTGCTGTGCGGCACCACAGTGTCCGGGCCGGCCAGCCTGACCGGTGGGACGCGGGTCTGGATCGGCAACCGCAACGGGGACTGCGCGCCGGCGACGATCAAGGGCCCGGTGAGGGTCACCGGCACGACGGGTCAGGTGACGATCGAAGGCACGACCGTGGGCGGCCCGCTCGTCCTGCAGAACAACACGGCGGCGACGATCGTCGCCGGCAACCACATCGGCGGGCCACTGTCGTGCGCGGGGAACTCCCCTGCGCCGAGCAACGCCGGCCAGCCGAATACCGTGTCCGGCCCGAAGTCGGGGCAGTGCGCCGGGCTGTAGACGGACGATGACCGTCCGAGGCGTTAAGCCCGGTAGGTGAATGCTGGTCACGGCGGCAAACATAGAGACGCTCGATGGGAGTTCCTCCTTCGAGCGTCTCGTCGTTCGGCGCGTTTGGTAGTGCTGGCTATACCAAGAGACTCCAGCCTATGGGATCGAGGAGGTGATCTTTCCGGCGACAAGCTGTGGGGGTCAGCGAATGACGAACCCCCTTGAGGAATCCTGATGTTCAAGCCCCGCCCGACCGCCCTGCTCGCCCTCGGCGCCCTCGCCCTCGCCGGTGCCCTGACCACTCCGGCCGCGAGCGTCGCGACGTCCGCCGAGGACGGCACCGTCGCGCCCGTGCAGAAGGCGCTGGACGACCTCGTCAAGAAGGACAAGTTCCCGGCCGCGCTCGCCACGCTGCGGGACACCTACGGGCAGGAGCAGTTCTTCACCGCGGGCGTGGGCGACCTGAAGACCAAGAGCGAGGTCCCGCAGGACGGCCGGGTACGGATCGCCAGCAACACCAAGATGTTCACCGCCACCGTGGTGCTGCAGCTTGTCGGCGAGGGCAAGATCAAGCTGGACACGCCGATCGAGAAGTATCTGCCGGGGCTGGTCCGTGGCAAGGCCGGTGACGGCCGCAAGATCACCGTACGCCAGATCCTCCAGCACACCAGCGGCCTGCCCGACTATGACGAGATCGTGTTCGTCGACGGCCTCAAGACTCTGCGCAAGTACTTCAAGCCGCAGGACATGGTGGACTACGCGCTGAAGAAGAAGGCGCTGTTCAAGCCCGGCAAGGGCTGGGGTTACAGCAACACCAACTACGTGCTGGCCGGCCTGATCGTGGAGAAGGTCACCGGCCGTTCGATCGGCGACCAGATCACCTCGCGGATCATCAAGCCCCTCGACCTGCGTGACACGTACTGGCCGGACGCCCGTGACAAGAGCATCCAGGGCCCGCACCCGCACGGCTACTTCGCGGCCAAGCCCAACCAGCCCTGGATCGACGTCACCACCTTCGACCCGTCCTCCGGCTGGGCCGCCGGGCAGCTGATCGGCACCCCTGGCGACCTCAATCGTTTCCTGGTCGCGCTGCTGAACGGCGAGCTGCTCGAACCCGCACAGCTCGCGGAGATGAAGAAGACGGTCAACGCACCCGACTCCGGCGCCACCGAGGGCGGGCGCTACGGCCTGGGGCTGTCCACGGTCAAGCTGAGCTGCGGCGGCTTCGCCTGGACCCATGGCGGCGATGCCCCCGGCTACAGCACGCGCAACGCCGTGACCAAGGACGGCAGGGCGGCCGCCATCGCCGTCACCGCCCTGGCCACCACCCTGGAGGCGCACAAGAACGTGGAAAAGGCCCTCGACACCGCCCTGTGCGACCAATAGCGCTGCCCCTCCCGGAAGACACCGTAGGCTGCTCCGTCAGTATCGGACGCGTCAGCAAGACGTACGGCGGTGAGCAGCCTGTCGTGGCGCTGGCCGAGGTCGACGCCCGGTCGCCCGGCGTTGTGCGAACCCGAGCGGCCGGCCTACTCCTGCGCTCGGGGGGTCGCTGCCGCGGGCGGGTCGTCGGAACGGCGGCCACCGGCGGAGTCGCCCGCGCCACGATCAGCTCCGCCGGTCGGAGGAGCGGGGGCCAGGCTCAGCGAGCTCGATGATGGTGCCGATGTTGTCGGTGATGAACGCGATGCGCTGACCGATCGCGGGCACTTCCATGGGTCCTCCGATCAGCTGCACGCCTCGGTCGCGCAGTTGGGACACGGTCGCATCGAGGTCCTCGACGGCGAGGCAGAAGTGGTGCAGGCGTGACGGGTCCATGCTCGTCAGCACGTTGTCGGTCGGTGCCTGGCGGCTCGATGCGCCCGCCATCAACTCGATCTTGACATCACCGTTGACGATGAAGGCGAACGTCGTGCCGTGAGAGTCGAATCGCTGGTCAACGATGAAGCCGAGCTTGCTGGAGTACCACTCGACAGTGGCGTTGAGGTCCTCGGCGGTCACGCTGAGACCAACATGGTCGTGGGAGAAGGAAAGATTCATGAACACAACGTTCGCCCACGGACGAGCCCGTAACCAGGGACGGATCGACGGTAGGAGAACCGGTACCACGCTCGACTGCTGGTGACCAGCGAGAATCAAGGGAGACCCTGCACACCGCCGGTATCGATCCGGCACCCCGCCGGGCCGGGCCGACCTGGCGGCAGTCCCTGGCCGCTCAGGCTCACGCGCTGATCGCGCGTAAGGCGGAGGCCCTGGAGGGCGCCGAGAGTGACGCGGCGTTCGCCCGCGCGGTGGAAGGCGACCCTGGCTGGGCCGGCTACATGTTCCCCGGCCTGGCCGAGCAGCATCCCTCGCTCGCTCCGACCTTGGAGCGGCTGGCCGGGGAGCACGAGCGCATCGCGTGAAGTCCGAGGAATGCTGCTGGCAGTGATGTACCGTTGCGGTTACCGTTGTTATCGTGGAGCGAGATCTCACGCGTGAGCGGATCATCAAGGCGGCCTCCGACCTGCTTGCCCAGGGCGGACGCGACGCGGTGTCGACCCGGGCGGTCTGTGCTGCGGCGGGAGTGCAGTCGCCGACGCTCTATCGGCTCTTCGGCGACAAGCACGGTCTCCTCGACGCGGTCGCCAGCCATGGATTCGAGAGCTACCTGGCCGGCAAGACGGCCCTGGCCGAGACCGACGACCCGGTCGAGGACCTGCGGCACGGCTGGGACCTGCATGTGAATTTCGGCGTCACCAACCCGGCCTGCTATGCGCTGATCTTCGGCGATGTCCGGCCGGGCACAGAACCGCCGGCCGCGCGGCGTGCCGCCGCCGTGCTGGCCGCGAGGGTCAAGCGGATCGCCGAGGCGGGCCGGCTGCGGGTCAGCGAGGAGCGAGCCGCGCACCTGATCCACGCCACGGGGCGCGGCATGACCTTGACGCTCATCTCGCTGCCGGAGGAGCGGCGCGACCCGGCGCTGTCCATCATGGCCCGCGAGGCGATCATCGCCGCGATCACCACCGGCGAATCCACCGCCGCCGGGGACGGTCCGACCGGCATCGCGGTGGCGCTACGCGCGGTCGCACCCCAGTTGGCCCCGCTCTCCTCCGCGGAGCGCACCCTGCTGACCGAGTGGATGGACCGCGTCGCCGCATCGGACCTGTGACACCGAATCACCCGGCGTGACGGCTGACGGCCGCCCATGAGATAGCACTGCTAACGGCAAACAGTTGCCAGCGTGACCATGGCGGCGGTACGGTTGCTGTGTTGTCACTGCTATCACCGAAGCAGGTGGAATGACTCTGAAAGCGCACACCGTCGCTGCGCAGGGTCCCCTCCCGCGACGGCGACGGCGACGGCGACGACCGCATCCTGCGCATCGACCTCGCTCCCGTCCCGACCCCTTCGTGAGGTGAACGTCATGTCCGATGAAGACCTGACCCGGCGTACCGTCATCAAGACGGGCGCCGCCGTCGCCGCCGCGACCGCGATCCCCCTGAACGCCCTGCCGAGCCAGGCCGCGACGGTCAGCACCGTCACGGACGCGGCACGGATCTCACTGAAGGTCAACGGCGTGACGCACGAGCAGGAGCTCGAAGCACGCGTGACCCTGCTCGACGCCCTGCGCGAGCGGATCGGCCTGACCGGCACCAAGAAGGGCTGTGACCGCGGTGAATGCGGCGCCTGCACCGTCCTGGTGGACGGACGGCGGATCAAGTCCTGCATGACCCTCGCCGTCATGCAGCAGGGCCGCGAGATCACCACCGTGGAGGGACTGGCCCGCGGCGACGACCTGCATCCGGTACAAGCGGCCTTCATCCGAAATGATGGGTTCCAGTGCGGTTTTTGCACTCCGGGCCAGATCATGTCCGCGGTCGCCTGCATCAACGAGGGACACACCGGATCCGACGACGAGATCCGCGAATGGATGAGCGGCAACATCTGCCGCTGCAGCTGCTACCCCAACATCGTCGCCTCCGTCCGCCAAGCCGCGAAGGACATGACCTGATGGACGCGTTCGCCTACACCCGCGCCGACCGGCCCGAGAGCGCGGTCCGCCGCGCCGCGGACCCCCAGGTGGGCTACATCGCCGGGGGCACCGACCTGCTCAACCTGCTGAAGGACGGCGTCGAGCACTACGACCGCCTGATCGACATCAACGCGCTGCCGCTGGCCGACGTACGGGAGAGCGGCGGGCTCATCCGGCTCGGGGCGATGAGCCGGATGAGCGACGTGGCCCTGCACCGGACCGTACGCCGCCGGCTGCCGGTCCTGTCACAGGCGCTGCTCGCCAGCGCCTCACCACAGGTGCGCAACATGGCCTCACTCGGCGGCAACCTGCTGCAACGTACCCGATGCTGGTACTTCCGAGACGCCACCATGCCCTGCAACAAACGGCGGCCCGGCAGCGGCTGTTCGGCCATCAACGGCCAGAACCGCTGGCACGCCATCGTCGGCGGCAGCGACCAGTGCATCGCCGTCCACCCCTCCGACCTGGCCGTCGCCCTCACCGCTCTGGACGCCACCGTGCACACCCTGAGTGCCGAAGGCCCGCGCCGCATCCCCATGGCCGACTTCTACCTGCCCCCGGGAGAAACCCCGCACCTCGAGACCGCCCTACGCCCAGGCGAACTCATCACCGGCATCGACGTGCCCGTCACCGACCTGGCCACCGGCTCGCGATACCTGAAAGTACGCGACCGGGCCACCTTCGAATTCGCCGTCGTCTCCGTCGCCGCCCTGATCCGGCTCCGCGGCGACGAGGTCCGCGAAGCCCGCCTGGCCTTCGGCGGCATCGCACCCCGCCCCTGGCGCTCCACGGAGGTCGAGCAGGTGTTGATCGGCCGCCAGCTGAACGCCGCCACGATCGAAGCCGCCGGCGCGGCCCTGGTCCGCGACGCCCAGCCACGCGAGCACAACGCCTTCAAGGTCCCACTGGTGAAACGGGCCCTGTCCACCATCCTCAACCAGTTCGGGAGGGCCCGATGACCGAGTCCCAGGTCGGCCGGCCGGTCAGCCGAGTGGACGGCGTCGCCAAGGTCACCGGTGAGGCCCGGTACGCGGCGGACGCCGACGTGGCCGGGGTGACCCACGCGGTCCTGGTCATGAGCACCATCGCGCGGGGTCGTGTCACGGCCATCGACACCTCCAAGGCGACCACCGCGCCAGGGGTGCTGGGCGTCTTCACCCACCAGAACCTGGACCGCATCGCCCTCCCCGGCCCGGAGATCGCGTTCCTGAAGCGGTTCCTGCCCGTACAGGACGACCAGATCCGGCACGCGGGCCAGCCCGTCGCGATCGTGGTGGCGGGGACTCTGGAACAGGCCCAGCAGGCGTCCGGTCTGGTCGGCGTCACCTACCAGGCGGAGCCTGCCCGGGTGGTGCTCGCCGACGACATGGGTGAGGCGTACGTGCCGCCGGAGACCAACGACGGCCACAACGACTATGTACGCGGTGACGTCGCCGCCGGTCTGGCCGCCGCGCACACCGTGGCCGAGGCCACGTACACCACTCCGCTGCAGCACCACAACGCCCTCGAACCGTCGGTCACGGTGGCGGCCTGGGACGGCGACCGGCTGACCGTGCACGAGTCCACGCAGGCCATCTCCAACACCAAGAACGCGCTCATACAGGCTTTCGGACTTTCCCCTGAGAACGTACGCGTCATCTCGCCCTACCTGGGCGGCGGATTTGGGGCGAAAGGCCCGGTATGGCCGCACACCGTGCTCGCGGCGGCGGTCGCGCGACAGGTTGGACGGCCCGTCAAGCTGGTGCTGACGCGGGCGCACGCGTACACCTCCAACGGGCACCGCGCCGAGACGCACCAGGTGCTCCGCGTGGGCGCCGCCCGTGACGGGCGGCTCACCGCGATCCAGCACACGGTCACGCAGCAGGTGTCGCGCACCGAGGACGCGATGCTCAACAGCTCGGAGCCGACCCGGATCCTGTACGCCTGCCCGAACGTCCGCTCAACGCAGCAGGCCGTACGACTTGACCTGCCGATGGGCAGCTTCGCCCGTTCACCGGAGACCGCGACCAGTCACGCACTGGAGTCCACGCTCGACGAGCTCGGCTACGCGCTCGACCTGGACCCGGTCGAGCTCAGGATGCGCAACTGGTCAGCGATCAACCAGGACACCAAGGTCGCGCACGGCAGCAACCACCTGCGCGAATGCTACGAGCGCGGAGCCGAGCGCTTCGGCTGGTCGCGCCGTGACCCCCGGCCCGGTTCCATGCGCGACCGCGACGGGCTGATCGGCTGGGGCATGGCGACCGCCGCGCACACCGCGGGTGGCAGACCGGGCTCGTCGGCCGCCGTGACGATCGGCGTCGACGGCACCGCGCGGATCCGGTCGGGCACACAGGACCTCGGGACCGGCACGTACACGGTGATGCGCCAGCTCGGCGCCGAGGTGCTCGGCCTGCGGCTGCGTGAGGTCCGCTTCGATCTCGGCGACTCGGCCTACCCGCCGGCGTTCGCGTCGGCGGCGTCGGCGACCGTGCCGAGCGTCGGCGGCGGGGTCGTCCGCGCCGCGACCGCCGCCCGCGACCAGGTGATCGCGCTCGCCGTGGCCGATCCGGACAACCCGCTGCACGGTGTGGCCCCCGATCAGATCAGCGTCGGCGACGGAGACCTGTTCCACACCGAGCGGCCCTCGCGGCGGGTCGGCTACCGCCAGGTGATGCGCCGCCACGGCAGACCCATCGAGGTGACCAGCGAGGCGGTCTTCGCGCCCATGGGCTACTCCGTCGGCGCGACCTTCGTCGAGGTGCACGTCGACCCCGTGCTGGGACGGGTCCGGGTCCGCCGCGTGGTCGGGGTGTTCGACTGCGGCCGGGTCCTCAACCACCGCACCGCCCGCAGCCAGGCGATCGGCGGCGCCATCTGGGCGATCGGGTTCACCCTCAGCGAGCACACCCTGGTCGACCCGCACCTAGGCCGCATCGTCACCCCGAACCTGTCCGGCTACCTCGTCCCCGTCAACGCCGACGTGCCGGACATCGACGTCAGCTTCATCGACCAGCCCGACCCGTCCAGCCCGGCGCTCGGCGCCCGAGGCTTCGGCGAGACGCCCGCGACCGGGGTCACCGCGGCCATCGGCAACGCCGTCTACCACGCCATCGGTCACCGCATCCGCGACCTGCCGATCAGCCAGGACAAAATCATCGCCGCACTGTCCTGACCAGGGCCGGAGATCATCATCCGGCCGGTGGGGAGGCGGTGGAAGCGCGGTAGACCATGGAGACGGGGAGGACATCCTCTGCCGACGCGCTTCTGGACGCGATGCGATCGAGGAGGAGGCGGACGGCGGCCGCTCCGGCGTCGAAGAACGGCATGCGCACAGTCGTCAGCGGCGGGATGGTCCGGGCGGCGACCGGATGGTCGTCACAGCCGACGACCGAGCAGTCATCGGGGACGCTACGCCCTCGCTCGTGCAGCGCGTTGAGCACGCCGACCGCCATGAGGTCGTTCTGCACGTAGATCGCGGTGATGTCGGGCGCTCGGTCGAGCAGCCGGTGCGTGGCGGCGTACCCGCCCTCGACCTCCCACGCGCCGTCCTCGACGAGGAGCGGATCGTAGAGGCCGAGTTCGGTCAGCACCTCGCGGTAGACGGCGGTGCGCTGCTGCGCGCTGTGCCGCTGCTGGAGGCCGGTCACCGTGGCGATCCGGCGATGGCCGAGCGCGAGCAGGTGGCGGACCGGGAGCGCCGCGCTGCCCTCGGATTCGACGGTGACGGTCGGGACGCCGCCGCCGGCGATGTCGTGCAGGCTGACGGCGGGAGGCCCGGTACGCAACAGCCGCCCGACCTCCTCGTCCTCCTCGGTTGCCGGGGCGTTCATGATGATTCCGTCGACCCGGCGCTCCATCAGCACGCGCAGGTAACGCACGCAGTCGGAGCCGTCCGGCTCGAGGCTGCTGAGGATCACGCTGAGGCCGTGCTGCCGTGCTTCGCGCTCGATGCCGACGAGGGACAGCGCCGGCGTCGAGTTGCTGAAGTCGACGGTGATCACTCCGAGGGTCAGGGAACTGCGTGACTGCAGGCTGCGGGCCAGCGCGTTGGGTATGTAGCCGATCTCCTCGGCCGCCTCGATGATGCGCTGCCGGGTGGCCGGGGTGACGGCGCCCTTGCCGTTGAGCACTTTGCTCACCGTCTGGAAGCTCACGTTGGCGCGCGCGGCGACGTCCCTGAGCGAGACACTGGCCACGGTGTTACCTCCGGAGGGCGAACGTTCGCATCAACAGCGCGGCACCGCCGCATGAGTTAACACCATAACTCGCAAGGGTTGACGGAGTCACCTGCGGTGGCACAGCATAGGCGAACGTTCGCCTTCGGATCGGGCCCTCTCGGACCTGGTTCGGAGCCTTGACCATCGTCCCTCGTCTCAGTTCCCGCGCATCAGTCCCGGCGGGAAGGAGAGGACCCCCCCCATGACGACTTTTGGCCGTCGGCGATTCCTCGGGCTGTCCGGCGCCGCTCTCGCGGGCGTCCTCGGCGTCGCCGGGTGCAGCCGTTCCTCGCAGCAGGAGGCCGCCACGGCGGCCGGCGGCGACGTGATCCGCTGGTGGGATCACTTCCAGCCGCTGAAGCCGCTGTACGAGCAGATGTTCGCCGAGTACGGCAAGGCCCACCCGGGCGTTCGGGTGGAGCACGTGGTGTACAACCCGAGTGAGATGGGCCAGGCGCTGCAGCTGGCGTTCAAGAGCAACCAGATCGCCGATGTGCACTCCGTCGCCGGCCTCGGATCGTCGGAGGCGGCTCTGGTCGCGGGCGGCTGGTTCTCGCCGCTGGCGGACCAGGACGCGATCCGCGCGAAGCTCCCCGCCGACGGCCTGCTCGAGGGGTTGCACGTCTTCGACGGCAAGCTCTACACCTTCCCCGTCTTCAGCGCCCGGCAGTACGCCACGCTCAACTGGTTCAACCGCGAGCTGGTCGAGAAGGCCGGCGGCGACCCGGACAACGGCCCGGCGACCTGGGACGAGTTCCGCTCTCTCGCCGCGCGGATCACCAAGGACGGCGGCGGGCGGGCGCACGGCTGGATCCAGGGCCTGCAGTTCCAGGAGCGGATGCAGAGCCACGTGATCGAGCTGGCGATGTCCGCCGGAGCCCCGCTGGCCATGACCCCGGGGGCCAACGAGATGGGTCTGGTGGACCCGCGGACCGGCGAGTACGCCTACGCGGGCGAGCCGTTCGTCCAGGCGTTGGAGTTCCTGCTGTCCCTGGTGCGCGACAAGGTCGTGTTCCCCGCGTCGACCTCGCTGGACGCCAGGACCGCTCGGGCCAGGTGGGCGACCGGGGTGGCGGGCATGTTCTTCGACGGGTCGTGGAACATCGGCGTCGTCAACGGGCAGTTCAAGCAGTTCATCGACAAGGTCGGGATCGGCCCCATCCCGTCACCGGAGGGCGAGCCGGTCCTGTACGGTGCTCCCGCCCAGGGCCAGCTGTTCGTGTCCAGCCAGTCCGAGCACGTGGAGGCGGCCTCGGAGTTGCTCGCCAGGTGCACCGGCCCCGAGTTCAACAGGGCGCTGGCCACGTACATGGACCAGGTGCCCTTCGACCTGGAGGCCGTGTCGACCGCGGACGTGCACCCGACGTACAAGCGCGCGGTCGAGGTGTTCGGCCAGACCGTACGGCTCGCGCCCAGCCCCGTCGCCCGCAACCCCGCCGTCACACAGGTGATCAGCGAGATGAAGCAGCCGAGGCCCACGCTCGGCGAGATCACGCAGGGCATCCTCAGCGGTGAGATCACCGACATCGGGAAGACGTTGCGCGAACACACAGGAAAGCTCGCCGCCGAGCGGGAGCGCGCCACGCGGGTCGTGTCAGGAAAGGGCGTGAAGGTGAGCCTGGACGACTGGAAGTTCCCGAACTGGCAGCCCGGCGAGGACTACACGGCGGAGATGTACCAGCAGTGATGAGCAGCGTGACGCGGGAGGGCGCGGCGACGGTGAGCGGCCCGGCCGTCCCGGCCCGTCGCCGAGGGCTCGCCGCCAGGATCTGGTCGGAGCGGTGGTCATACGCCTTCCTGCTGCCCACCCTGGTGCTGTTCGGCATGTACACGGTCTGGCCGATCATCTCCAGCCTGTACTACTCCCTGCTCGACTGGAACGGGCTGGGTGCCGAGCGGCCCTTCATCGGCCTGGCCAACTACCGGGAGGCGTTCGGCGACCCGCTGTTCTGGAAGTCGTTCGGGATCACGCTGGTGATCATCGCGGTGACCGTACCTCTGCGGGTCGGGCTGAGCCTGCTGGTCGCGCTCGTCCTGAACAACCCGCGGCTACCCCTCGCCAAGCTGTTCAGGACCGCGTTGTTCGTCCCCGTGGTGACGACGACGGCGATCATCGGTGTGGTCATGGGGTTCATCTTCGACCCCGCCGGCGGCCCGGTGAACCAGCTGCTGCTCGACCTCGGGATCGTCGACCAGCCGGTCGACTTCCTGGGGGACCCCGCATCCTCCCTGTGGACGGTGATGGGCGTGCACATGTGGAAGTGGTTCGGCATCACCCTCGTCTACTGGCTCGCCGCGCTCCAGACCATCCCCGTCACGGTGTACGAGGCCGCCAGGACGGACGGCGCAGGCGGCTGGGCGTCGCTGCGCCACGTGACGCTACCGATGCTCAAGCCCTTCCTGATCATCATCGCCCTCCTCACGGCCATCGAGACCATGCAGATCTTCGACCTGGTCCTGACGATGACCAACGGAGGGCCGTTCTTCTCCACCCTCACCACCGAGGTCTACATCTACCAGCAGGCCTTCGCCAACTCCACGCCCCGGCTCGGATACGGAGCGGCACTCGGCGTGCTGTTCGGGCTCCTCACGCTCGCCTTCGCCGGGATCCAGGCCATCGGCATCCGTTACGCCAACCGCGCCAGGAGCGGCTCATGAGCGCTGCCGTCAACCGCCGCCGTCTCGGGATCTGGACACAGGTGATCGTGCTCGCCGTCATCTGCCTGGTGTGGATCTATCCATTGCTGTGGATCGTCTCGGCCTCCCTGAAGGATTCGCTGGGAGTCTTCTCCGGAGGGCTCGGCCTGATCCCCGAATCGTTGCACTTCGAGAACTACGTGCGTGCCTGGCGAGACGCCGACTTCGGGCTGTACACCTTGAACAGCGTGGTCGTCACCCTGGGAACGGTGGTGCTGGTCGTCCTGCGCTGCGCCCTGGCCGGCTATGTCATCGCCCGCCGGAGCTTCATCGGCAAGCGCGCGGTCGTCGCCGTGCTGGTCGCGACGCTGTTCGCACCGGGCGGCCTCACCATCATCCCGGTGGTCGAGCTCAGCGACCTCCTGGGACTGCTGAACTCGCGCACAGGCATCATCCTCGCTCTCGCGGGCGGCGGCCACGTCGCCGCCGTCCTGCTCTACGCCGGCTATTTCCACCGCATCCCGCGCGAGCTCGAAGAAGCGGCGATCATGGACGGCGCGGGCTTCCTGCGGACGTTCTTCCGCGTCGTGCTGCCACTCGCCGGCCCGGTCACCGCGACGGTGAGCGTCATGACCTTCCTGGCGGCCTGGAACAACTTCTTGCTGCCGCTGGTGTTCACCTTCAGCCGCCCGGACCTGCGCACGCTCTCGGTGGGCATGCTCGCCTTCCGCGGCACCAACTCCACCGACTGGTCCGGCCTCGCCGCGGCTGGCACCATCTCCCTGATCCCGCTGCTCCTCGTCTTCCTCGCGCTCCAGCGCCACTTCGTCGAAGGCGTCGCCGGGGCCGTGAAGTCCTGACACGCCCTTACCTCGAATGAGAGAAATGAACCAACCGAACATCCTGCTCATCTGCACCGACCAGCAACGCTTCGACGCGCTGGGCGCCTACGGCAACGACGAGATCGACACGCCCAACCTCGACAGGCTGGCAGAGCAGGGCGTGCTCTTCGAGAACTGCTACGTACAGAGCCCGGTCTGTGGCCCCTCCCGCGCCAGCCTGATGTCGGGCCGCTACGTTCACGCGCATGGCGCCTGGGCGAACGGCGTCGGGCTGCCCTCGCACGAGCACCTGTTCTCGCGCACCCTGGCCGACCACGGCTACGACTGCGGCCTGGCCGGGAAGTTCCACGTCGGCGGGGCGTGCTCCGGCGGCCGTCTCGAACCGCGGCTCGACGACGGCTTCCGCGTGTTCCGGTGGGCACACGACCCTTACCCCGGGTCGTCCGAGAACGCCTACCACCGGTGGCTGCGGGCCGTGCGGCCGGACCTGTACGAGTCCGCCGCCCAGGCCGGCCCCGGGGTCGGCTTCGACATGCTCCCGACGGAGTTCCACTACAGCCGGTGGATCGGCAACGAGACCATCGACTACCTGCGGCACTCACGCGACGCGGACAAGCCGTTCCTCTTCGTGGCCAATTTCTTCGACCCGCACCACGCCTTCGGCGCGCCGAAGGAGTACGTCGACCGTTACCGCGGCAAGGCCCTGCGGCGTCCGGTCACCCGCGACCAGGAGCTCGCCGGCAAGCCGCCCGTGCTGACCGAGGCCTCGCACCGCTCCTATGCCGGCCACGCCCGCGGCTACACGGAGTACACGGAATCCGAGCTCTACGACGTCAAAGTCCACTATTACGCGATGGTGAGTCTCGTCGACGACGAGGTCGGCCGGATTCTCGCCGCTCTCGACGAGACGGGCCTGGCCGAGGACACGCTGGTCGTCTTCACCAGCGACCACGGCGAGATGCTCGGCGATCATCAGCTCATGCTGAAGGGCCCGATGATGTACGAGTGCGCCGTCCGGGTCCCACTCGTCATGCGCTGGCCGGCCGGGCTGCCCGCCGGTGAGCGGCGGGCCGAGCTCGTCCAGTGGATCGACCTGGCCACCACGTTTCTCGCCGCAACGGGCGCACCGCCCCTCCCTGGCGGGCAAGGGCTGAACCTCCTGCCGCTGGCCCGCGGCGAGCAGGACGCGCCGGTCAGGGGCTGGGCGCTGTGCGAGTACCGCAACAGCGGCCACCCGTACGAGGAGCCCGTGCACACCACGATGCTCAGGCACGACCGCCGGAAGATCGTCGTCTACCACGGTGCGCCGTCCACGACCCGGACGCGCTCCGGCGAGCTGTACGACCTGGAGACCGACCCGATGGAGCTGGACAACCTGTGGGACGACCCGGCTCATGCGGCGGTCCGGGCCGAGCTGCAGGAGTTGCTGCTCGACGTCCTGGTCGCCACCGAAGATCGCAGCCAGCCACGGATGGGGAACTGGTGAGGGAACCCGTCAAGAAGGTGAGCACCATGCCTCAGAGCTCCGCCGTCCCCCGCCCGGAGTACCCGCGACCGCAGTTCACCCGCACCGCATGGCAGTGTCTGAACGGAACCTGGCAGTTCGAGAGGGATCCCGGTGACTCCGGGCTGGAGCGAGGACTGCTCGACCGGGACCTGAACGGCGAGATCGTCGTGCCGTTCTGCCCGGAGGCACCTCTGTCCGGCGTCGACGACCCCGACTTCCATCCGGCCGTCTGGTACCGCCGTACCGTCCGGGTGCCGGAAGAGTGGGCGGGGCAGCGGGTGCTGCTGCACTTCCAGGCGGTGGACCACGACGCCACGGTGTGGGTGGACGGCGTCGAAGCCTGCCGGCACCGGGGCGGATTCACCCCGTTCTCCTGTGACCTGGCCGCCGCGGCCGACCCGGCGCACACGTACACCGTGGTCATACGCGCCCGCGACCCCCGCACCGGACCCCAGGCGCGTGGCAAGCAGGCGGTCACCTTCCGCGGCACCGGCCCACTCTACGGGCGCACCACTGGCATCTGGCAGACCGTGTGGTGCGAGCCTGTGCCCGACGTACACCTCGGCCGGCCGCGTATCACGCCGAACGTCGCGGCGTCCGCGTTGCGGGTCACCGTGCCGGTGTCGGCCAACCGCGCCGGGCACCGGGTCCGGGTGACGGTGTCGGACCAGTCCGGTGCCGTCACACAGGCACAGGCGCGCGCCGACCTAGACCTGGCCGCCGAGGTGTGGTTGCCGCTGCCGGACGACCGGGTGCGGCTGTGGAGCCCCGAGGATCCGCACTTGTACGATCTGCGCATCGACCTGCTTGACGGCGACGGCGCCGTGACCGACAGCGCCGCGAGCTACGCGGGGCTGCGCTCGGTGGCCATCGACGGACACGCCGTCCTGCTCAACGGCGCGGTGCGCTTCCAGCGGCTCGTGCTCGACCAGGGCTACCATCCCGACGGCCTCATGACCGCGCCCACGGACGAGGCCCTGCGCCGCGACATCGAGCTGGCCATGGCGGCGGGGTTCAACGGCGCCCGGCTGCACCAGAAGGTGTTCGAGGAGCGGTATCTGTACCACGCCGACCGGGCAGGCTTCCTGGTTTGGGGCGAGTTCGGAGACTGGGGAGCCAATGCCGGCGGGCCTGCCGGGAACAACCAGCAGCCGACCGCGTCGTTCCTGACCCAGTGGCTGGAGGCGGTCGAGCGCGACTACTCCCATCCGAGCATCGTCGGCTGGTGCCCGCTCAACGAGACCTGGCAGCGGCTGCACGACGAGATCACCGTGCTCGACGACGTCACCCGGGGCATGTACCTGGCCACGAAAGCGGCCGACCGCACCCGCCCGGTTGTCGACGCGTCCGGCTACGCGCACCGCGTCCCCGGCGCCGACGTCTACGACTCGCACTGCTACGAGCAGGATCCCGAGGTGTTCGGCAAGCTGATGGCGGGCCTGGCCGACGGGACGCCCTTCGTCAACGCCGATCCCGACGGCACGGCGTGGTCGGTGCCGTACCAGGGGCAGCCGTACTTCTGCAGCGAGTTCGGCGGCATCTGGTGGAACCCCGACGCGCGCCCGGGGGAGAGCTCCTGGGGATACGGTGAACGGCCCACGAGCGAGGAAGAGCTCCAGCAGCGGTTCGCCGGGCTGACCGCCGTCCTGCTGGACGACCCCCGGATGTTCGGCTACTGCTACACGCAGCTCACCGACGTCTTCCAGGAGCAGAACGGCATTTACCGCTTCGACCGTACGAGCAAGCTGGACGTCTCGCGGATCCGTGCGGCACAACAACGCCCGGCCGCCATCGAGCAGTCCCCGCCGAGGCCGGAGGCTGGGTGATGCCAGCGTCAAGAACAGACCGGCCCCGATCCCGATCCCGGCCCCGATCCCTGCCCCGATCCCGGCCCCGATCCCGAAGAAGCGCCGGACGTTCGCCATCGCGTTGATCAACGTCTGCGCGCTGCTGTCCGCGACGGCCCCGGCCCTCACGGCCCCCGCTGACGACCACGCCGCGCTCATCGGGGCGATGATCGCAGATGCCGTTGGTCCGGGGATTCCGGCTTCCCGATGAGGGCCGTTACTCCGAGCGCGCCCGCCAGAGGGAAGAGAACGAGAGCCGGGAGCTGGTACCGCCAGGAGAACATGGACGCGGCCGACATCGTCAGCAGGGCGATCCCGGCGATCGAGGGCAGCAGGCAGGCGGCCCGCAGGCCCGGTGGCCCGGCCGTACGGCGCCTCCCCAGCCCCGCCGCTCCCAGCAGCCCGGCGATCATCCCCGCCGCCGACAGCGGCCCTGGCATGTAGCCGAAGTCCTGATAGCCGCGGAGGAAGCGGGCCCACGACGCGTCCGCGGCGGGCGGCTCCCCACCGTACTCACGCGTGATCTGCGCCGGATCGTGCCCGCTGTACGCCGGGTAACGCTCCTGGAACCGCCACCGTTCGAGAGGAACATCGGTCGAGGCGGCCGTCCGGACCGGTGCGAAGCCCTTCGCGAAATCGTGTGCGACAGCGTACGCGACATCGAGCGGCTGGTTGAGTATGACGTGGACGCCAAAGTCGTACAGCGCCTCCTGCCGGGTCATCGAGCGGGGAGCCGCGACGGTGTGCGACGGCGAGCCGGGGTCGTGCGCATAATAGTCGGGGCCTTGGCGCGCGGCGATCGGTTCCCTCGGGCAGAGCCGGATGACGTGATCGGGCGCGCCCGCGGCGCGCAGCCCGTCGCAGTCGGCGATCGGGGCCACCCGCGCGTACAATAACGTGCCCGACACCGCGCTGGAAAACCGGAAGCCCTTCCCGTAGTAGAGCGACCAGGAAGAGTAGAGCAGCAGCGGCGCGGCGAAGCACGCCAGGATGAGCGCGAGCACGCCGATCCTGCGCCGCCGGGGTGATCGCCAGACGAGCACGACCGCGCAGACCGCGACGACCACGAGGGCCATGCCGACAGACCGGACGGTCACCGCGAGGCCGAACAGCAGTCCACTGGCCGATATCGCCGGCAGGGAGGGGGATCCGGGGGACCACAGCAGCGCTGCGAGGCCGCCGAGCAGTAGTGCCTGAAACAGCGTGTCCGACATGATGTTGTGCTCGATCTGCAGCTGATAGGCGTCGAGCAGCACCGGAGCGGACGCCGCCGCCGCCAGCCACCTGCGCACGTTCCAGCGGATCAGCAACGCGTAGATCCCCGCGCCCATGGCGAGGCCGAGCACGTGCTGCACGAGGGCGACCAGGGCGAGGTCGCGGAATGGGAGGATCCAGCTCAGCAGGAGCACCGGATAACCCAGCGGGTTCAACCCACCCGGCTCGAGGGTTCTCGTCAGCTCCAGGTAGCGGATGCTGTCGATGTAGATCAGGGCGGGCTGGTAGGCCGCATGCGTGGCGATCCGCAGCGTGGCGCCCGCGGTGAGCAGCACGAGGAGCGCCCAGTGCCGGCGGCACATCCGCCATGCCTCGCCCGGCCCGGCACCTGTCGACCCACGCCGTTCGAGCAGGCGTTCCCGCGCTGCCGTCACCAATGCCGTCGCCAAGCCGCGCACCTCCAGAGATCTCCGTCCAACCCTAGCCATAGCTACTTGCCCCTGAAAAAGCGGTGGTGGAGCGGCGCTATCGGACGGTCGAGCGTCTCGATTTCTTGGCGGCGGTCGTCGGTCTGGCCTGTCTACCCGGGCCACGCCCCCGGCCTCAGCGACGGATCACGGTCATCCGGTGGAGGTGGTAGGCGAAGATGCCCAGCCCGCCCCAGATCTGGGCGAACCGTCGAGGCCGGCTCGGATCCGCAGGTAGCGTACCCACACTGACATCTAGCCCAGGGACCGCGCAGATCACGTCGGTGGGGCGCGGCCTCGAACCAGTCGACGTCCAGTGGGTATCCGACCGGTGTGAACGCGAGTTCCATGAAGGCTCTCCGCCGTTCGTCATAGGCGTGAGGTGGAAACAGCGGCAGATCCACCAGGTGCTCGTCGAGGTCGCTGGACCTCGCCGTCGGCGTATCTCGTGCCGCCGCTGTGGACAATGGTCAGCGATCGGCTATCGACCGCCCGTCTGATGCCAAGCATCGTGTTCTCGTCGGCGAACAGGTTGAGGACCTTGACCCACCCGGTGATCGCCGCGTGCGCGGGGAGCACGACTGCAACAGATGGAACGTCCAGGCGGGCCGGAGCCTCTTTGTGGCCTTGGCGAGTACCTCGCCGATGACGACGCCGAACGCCGAAACTGGCCTGACCTTGATAAACGCGAGCATCAACTCACTCGACATCACGAATTAAAGATCAGTAGCGCAGCCGACGGCCACGCCACCCGTTCCCACCAGCGCCGTCAGGCAGAGGCGGATAGTGCCGAGTTCGGTCTAGGTCCGACATATCAGTTGTTCTACCCGGCGCTGCAGGCTAACTAGACATAGCATCTCTGTCATGGACGCCCGTAAGTGGCTCAACGGTGTAAGCCGCGAAGACGCTCTCGTCGTTGCAGCAACTAATCTCATCGCGATGCTCCTCGGTGCAGCAACCAGTCTTGGCTGGCTCGATTCGGGATCGGTGGCCCTTTTTGTCGGATTCGCTGCGCTGGTCGCCGCGGTGCTCGTGCTCATCCGCAAGCCGATGCCGGCCCCGCCTTCGCTGACCTTGATCGTCGTGCTCCTCACGGTTGCCACCCCGGCTGCGGTTGGGATGGCGGCCCACGGGCTTGTCCAGGCGATCGCCGTGGAGAACAGCCGTGCCTTGGGTGTGAGTTGGAGTCCGGACCGCCTCTCCCCGGGAGGCGTGGCCCAGGCGGTCGTTGCCGTTGAAGGTGAATATGGACGCCTGCGTGTTCCCGTGTCGTACAGAGATCCCGATCAGGAACAAGGATCGTGTCCAAATAACCGTGTCTCCGTGACGATGGACGACCAACCACCGAGTCAAGGTGTCAAGAGTTTCAACAACGGGGATTTCGCTGAATTCGAGCTGCCAGAGGGCAAGAAAAGCGTCACCCTGTACATGAAGCTGGAGGCGACGCAGAATTGCTCGATCATCATCCAGACGCGAGATGTCGCGTTTTACCAGTAGACAGAGGTTGGAATGAAAGTTGGTGTTCTGGCGACAGCACTTCTAGTCGAGGCGGCGCTTCTATCGGCGCTGGCTGCCTGTGGGGGTAGCCCTCCGAAGCCTCAGCTTCCCTCACCCCTGAACGAAGGTATCGTTGCGGTCGGCGTCAAGCCATACCCGAGCTTTTTCGAGGACGTCAACGGCACCCATATCGGTTTCGAGGTGTCCGCCCGGAAAAAGATACTGAGTCATGCAGGCGCCCAGAAATCAATACCCACCCAGATATGGACGAACAACTGGGCGAGCCTGCTGGAAAAAGAACAAGTCCATCTTGTGATGGGGATGATTTCCGACAGCGACGACAGGGCAACACACTTCCGACTTGCCCGATCCTATCTCAGAACCGATATCGGGCTGCTCACCCTCGCTAACGCCGAGGAACTCAACGACGTCAGCGAGCTTGCCGGAAAGACCGTATGCACAGTAGAGGAAACCTCGGCGCACGCGACGATAGACAACCTGCAACAAAAAGGTTATTCAATCCACTCCGTCACCGCTCCCAGTCCGACCGCGTGCATCCAGAAGGTCAAGAACGGGGAAGCGTATGCATACAGCACTGACCGACTCATCCTGATGGGATTCTCCACCCACAATGACAGCATTGACGAGGGGACTCAAAAATCCTACTATCGAGTGCTCAACCTTAGCTTGGGGAGAGAGCAGCACATATCAATAGTGCTGAACAAGAAGGACAGCCAGGCGTGCCAGCGCCTGGTCGACGCAATCGGCAAATACGTCGAGAGCAACGACTGGCTCGCTGATCTGCGCCACGAAGTCATCGATGAGTATCTGGAGAGGGCACCCGGCGATCCCGATATGACCGATCAGCAGGTGCGGGATAGATTCGGGCCGACCGTGCGCGACGCCGAACGCTGCACTGATCCACCACCTCCGAATGCCGTGAATTGACACGGATGTAGAGGGGTCGGCGCTGTCGACTCCGATGTGCCTGCACTCGCAGTCGGGGCCCTATGTGTGCGTCCAAGGGCCCCGTCCGAGCGCTGGAAGCCAAGCTGACGCCCAGGCATGGCGTGCGCTTCGCCGAAACAACGACCTTCGTGAACGGCACCGAGGAGAGGCAGGCCCAGGAGCGGAAGGGGGCCTTCGAGTTCGACGAGAAGGGCGTCAAAGCCTTCGACGTCACGACGGTCCCACGCGCTTACGGGCGGCAACGGGTCATCGGGATCGGCAGATTGTGCGGTATTCAGTACTGCCAGATGGCGCTGCGACGGTGTCGTGTGGGGTGGACTTCGAGATCATCGATAGCCTCGACGGCGAGACGGCCATCGGTTGTGGCGTTGGCCCTCTGCCGGATGGCTGCGAGCCTGAGACGCAGGCGCTGGCGGGCCTGGCGCTCCTCGATGTCGGCCCACTCTGATACCGACCGGTCTCGAGGATCAGCTCTGGCCCAGGAGTAGACATCGACCTTGTGGCGGAGGGACATCGGGCGTGGCCGGTGACCGGCTCGCTGTGCCTGTCGCAGGCACCTGGCACTGTAATGGAGACCAACTATCGTCACCGATCGCCATGGGGTTCCCCTCAGGCAACCCCCGTCGAGAATCGGACGATCGATGTGATGAGCAGTGCGGGACATGAGGCTCCCTGAGTAGCACCGCCAGTATTTCCTGGCGCACTACTGGAAGCCGGTCGGTCCCGTTGATCGCTGTTGAGTCATGGCCGGACCATAGCATTGCGGGCGGCGAGGTAGGCGCTCCAGTCCCGTTTGGCATGTCGGCCCAGCGAACGGCGGTGTTGATGTGCAGGCCGAGGATGTTCAGCCAGGACCGGCGCGGGGATGTCCTCGACCAGGGCGATGAGGGCAGCGTCGCGGCGGCGATGATCTGCCGTTCACCGACCGCGGCTTCCTTGGTAAGACCGAGGACACCTCAACCGGCCTCGACTACCTGTCGGCCCGCTGATCGAACCGTCCCGGACAGTCAGCCGGGACGCGGTGTCCCGGCTGGTCGCCTCGGCCGCAGGCCTACGGAGTGGAGTGACCAGTGCTTCCCGGCATGGTGTCGTCGTCATCACTGGCCGGGTGTTCGCCGAGCCGCCTACGTCCGTGGTAGTCCGAGTCGGGGTCGTTCTCGGTCGGGACGAAACCACCGAACGGGGAGGCATCTGCGGGGTGGAAGCCGGGATCGCGTGGCTTGGAGTCGAAGAGCGACTCCAGGGGTCCAGGCGGGATGTAGGGCTCGAAGGGCGGAGTCCAGGCGGCGGTCCCATAAGGGTCCGTGCCGGAGCCATGCACGGGTGAACCGGTCCCGGGGTGCGGGTGGCCCGGCCCGTACGGTGCGCCGGGTGGGGCACTGTCCTGTTCGCCGAGGGCGGCGGCGGACTCGATGGCTTCGAGGAGTTGCCGCCTCCACGGGTTGGCCCCGTCAGGCTCGGCGGGGCCGTGGCGGGGGGCCGGAGTTGAGGGCATGGGTTCGACGTATCCGGCGGTGGCCAGGCGAGTCCGGCGGGACCTGGCTACGAGCACCGCGAGCACGGCCAGCAGGGCCACCACGACCACAACGGCCGAGGTGACCATCGTCGGGGTGGAGAAGCCCGTCTGCTGGGTGGACACTGCGGAGTTGAGGTGTGTGGGGACGGCGCTCGAAGCCGTGGTGCTGGACGCCGTCGGTGTGGCAGCGATGTCCTCCTCCCCTACGGCCTGCGCCGTGGGGGTCGGCGTGGGCGAGGACGAAGTGGCCGCCGCCGCTGCAGCGGAGGTGGCGGTCGGTTCGGCTTCGGTGGTGGCCGAAGCAGACGGTGACTCCGATGTCGTGGCGGTGTCCGTGGGGGAGGACGACTCGGACGCCGTGGCGGTGTCCGTGGGGGAGGACGACTCGGACGCCGTGGCGGTGTCCGTAGGCGATGGCGAGTCGGACGCCGTGGCGGTTTCTGTAGCCGATGGCGAGTCGGATGCCGTGGGGGTGGCTGAAGGTGACTCGGATGTGGCCGTGGGGGTGGCCGACGGGGACTCGGACGTGGTGGGTGTGGGGGTGGACGATGCCGGTTCCGACGTCGTGGGGGTCGGGGTGGATGACGGCGTCGCGGTGGTCGGTGTGTCCGAAGTGGGTTGCGGAGTAGCCGTGGTGGCAGGCCCGCCTGACGTTGAGGTGGGCGTGGCTGTTGGTGTGTCGGAGGTCGGTCGGGGGGTGCTCGTGGGTGTGTCGGAGGGCGGCGCGCTCTCGGACGGCGGTGTGTCCAAGGCATGGGTCGGCTCTGGCGCAGGACGGGTCGCCACGGGTGACGGGCCGGCACCCTCATGGTGAGAGCCGTCCTGATGGCTGATGCCGTCTCGGTCGGGCCCCGACGGGCTGGTCGGCTTCTCTGGAGAGCCCTGGCCCAACTCCTGAGAGTCCTGGCCCTTCCCGTGGGGGCTCTGGTGCTTCTCGTGAGTGTCCTGGCGGCCGTCTGTGTCGGTGCGCGGCCCACCATGAGGTCCACCCACCGGCGAGTCCGCATGGTCATCGTGCGCCTGCGGAGCGGTCGGGTCGTCCTGATGGAACGGCCGCTGGTGGTCAGGCCGCTGCTGCTGGCTTGAGTCTGCATCAGACCACCGCTGCTGGCCTGTGTCGGTGTCCCGCCAATGTTGCCGGCCCGAATCGGAGTCGGACCACCGCTGCTGACCATCGTGGTTGCCGGACTGCTCGTGCGGCGACCAGTCGCCGGGTCGGTCGTCGGTGATCTGCGCGTCGCTCTGAGCGTCGGTGGGCCGGTGGCCCGGCTGTTCCTGGGCGACGTGGGTGTCGGATTCTGCCGTGGAGGTTCGGCCGGCGGACTGTGCTTGGGGCCGGTTGGCGCCGGACTCTGCCCCGGTGGTCTGGTACCACGAGGCCAAGACGTAGGCCGCGTCGATGAACTTCTGGATATCTGGCGGCATGGAAGTGTGAGACCTCCCGGACGAGACCGGATTTACCCATGCAGACCCTGACAAAAGTGATGATGAAGGACTGATGAGGCTAAACCGGAAGCCTGTGGGTAGGGCGAGCGTACTCGGATGTTTCCGCAGGTCAAGTGCCCCTAAAGGGGTGACCAACGGCTCTGTCTGGAGTAAAGCCCAGGTCAGAGGCACTGTCGGAAATGTCATTCAACGCGAACTATGTAGAAAGATCTACCAAAAGTCCGTAGCTGTGCTCGTCGGCAGGCCGCCGGCCAGGTCGCCCAGGGCGGCGTGCGGCCGCTCGTGGTCGTAGTAGTTCACGAAGTCAGCGAGTGCGGCGCGGCGTTCGTGCTCGGAGGTGTAGTCGCGCACGTAGGCCCATTCCATGGTGAGTGTGCCGTTATAGCGTTCAACCTTTCCATTCGTCCGCGGTGTGTAGGGCCGGGTCCGCTTGTGCTTCGTGCCGGTCGCGGCGAGCGCGTCACCCCAGGTCCGGGAGCGATAGCAGGCACCGTTGTCTGTCAGGACGCACCTCGCGGCCGCCGTCCGCACGCGCAGTTCCCCGGGGGGGGCCTCGGGCTGCTCGGTCTGCGCGAGAGCCGGTGTCGGCGCTCGATCCGGCGAACCGGCCGCCGATGGGGCCGCACTCGGCAAGCGCGACTCGTCGAGGTCGAACGTGGTGAGCATGACGACCTTCGGCCCGCTGGGCGAGGCCGAGATACGCGCGGCGGGCTGGTGGACGGTGCACCAGCTCGGTGAGGCCGCCCCGCCGGTGCCCGTGGTGCTGAGTGCGGAGGTTATAGGCTATAGATTCGCTGGGGAAGGAGGAACTTCGAGCGAGAGGCGGACAGTAGCGCGCTGGACCGCTCTCTGCCCGTCATCGCCGCGAGGAGCACGGAACCCGGTCATCGTTGGTCAACGATGACCGCGGGGAGCCCCCCGCGCACATTGCGATTCACACGGTGAGCGGCTGCGACAGGCAAGCCTGACAGCCGCCGCGGAAAGGATGCCGCCATCATGACCACTGGAACGGCCGGTCCGGACGACTCCGGCACCGATGTCTTCGCGGAGCCGGCCCCGATGTTCTCGCTGGGCCATCTACGGGAAGTGGTACGCGAGCATTGGGAGCTGGAAACCCCGGATCCGCGTCCTCTCGACAGCGAGCGCGACCTCAACGTCCTCATCGACGGCAGGTTCGTCCTGAAGGTCTCCAACCCCGCCGAGAGCGCGGACGTTGTCGACATGGAGGTCAAGGGGCTCGCGCACGTATATGCCGCGGATCCAGGGTTGCCGATCCCGGCGACGGTCGCCTCGCCTTCCGGCGGGTCGATCGTGCACCTGCGTGACGACGCCGGCCGTGACTGCTTGGCCAGGCTGATCACGTTCCTCCCCGGCACCCCGGTCGAGAACAGGCCGCTCGACATCGGGCTCGCCGAGCAGATCGGTGCTACCGCGGCGCGCATGTCCGTCGCCCTGCAGGGTTTCTTCCACCCGGCGGCGGGCCGGACCCTGATGTGGGATATCAGGCGGATGCCCAGCGTGTTGGCCGATTCAGGCATCGAAGCCGGGCCGTTGCAGAAGCTCGCTGCCCGGGTGACCCCGGCATTGGAGGCGGCCGGCACGCTTCCATCCGGTGTCCAGCACGCCGACGTCACCCTCACCAACGTGCTGGCCGAGTCGGACACGGTCAGCGCCGTCATCGACTTCGGCGACATGCATCACACGGCTGCCGTCTGCGACCTCGCCGCCACCCTGACATCGGTGCTGCGCAAAGTGGGCGGCGACGACTACGGAGAGTACCTGACGAGTTCGCCGCCGGCCTCGTCGAGGGCGCCCATGCAGCCGACACCCTGTACCTGGCGGACGAGGTGCAGTCGGGATACGGCCGGAGCGGTCCGAAGCTTTGGCGCTTCGCGCTCGCCGGTATCACGCCGGACATCGTGACCCTGGGCAAACCGATGGGAGCCGGCTACCCGATCGGCGCGGTCATCACCAGACGGGAGATCGCCGACGCGCTCGCCAGGCGGTACGAGTACTTCTCCACCTTCGCCGCGACGCCCGCCGCTGCGGCGGCGGGCCACGCCGTTCTCGACGTACTCCAGCTGACCGGCTTGCCCGAGCAGGCGGTCGAGGTCGGAGCACGGATGCATCGGCGGCTGCGCGACCTCGCCGCCGATGAGCCGCTGCTCGGCGAGGTTCGGGGCACCGGGCTCCTCACCGGCGTCGACGTGCTGCCCGCCGGCGGGGCCACCTCCAGGGAGGTGGCGCGTTCCCTGCTCGAACAGCTGGTCACGCACGGCGTACTCGCGGGCTTGACCGGCCCGCGTGGTGACGTGCTGAAGATACGTCCGCCCCTGGTGTGGCAGCCGGGCCACGTCGATCTGTTCATCGACGGGCTCCACCGGTCCCTGTCCGAGCTACGAACCGGGCGAGCCTGACACAAGCCGCCTGGCAGCCCGCGAGATCAGGAGGACACCGTCACCGGCTCGTCCGCCGGATCCCGCGGACGGCCGGAAGTGCGGTCGGGCCGGAATTGACGTTGACCTCGTGCTCCACGGTGACGCCGTCCACGTCGAAGCGGAGCACGAGCCGGTCGATGAACGGCGCTTCGAGGAAGTGCCACGTCAGGCACAGGACGTCTCCCACGGCGTCGTGGCCGGGCCGGGCGGCCCATTGGGCGGCGGCCAGGATGGGAGCGCAGGCGTCCTGATAGGAGTGATGGAGCCGCCACACGCTCACGCCGGTGCGCTGCCGCACCCAGTCGCCGATTCCGTGTTCGATCGGATGGCGGCCGCGCTCGTCCTCGAGGACGAGCAGCACGGAATCGGCCTGCACGTCGACCGACAGCGAACGCAGGCCGTGTTCGTTGGGTTCGAAGTCGTAGGCTTCCCGGAAGCCGGAACGGCACGCCGAGGCACGCAGCGGCTCAGGTTCACGGACGCGCAGCACCCATTGGCTGACCTCGTCATCCTCGTCCGCCTCGGACACCTGGTCCCGTGCTGTGCCGTCGAAGGCGTCACGGAACGTCTCCCGGATCATCTTCGGAAGGTCGTGATAGGTGTCGTCCCCCATGGCGCCGGTGACGACGACGACGCCGTCCTGCTCGGGGAAGATCATGCACTCCTGGCCGAAGATGCCGGAGGCGTTGTAGATCCCGTCCTCGGTCGTCCAGAACTGGTAGCCGTATCCGGAGTCCGCGACGGCGTCCGGAGCGGGGGGCACGAGTTCCTGACCGTTCCACGCACCGCTGAGGGCACTGCGGACATGCGGGGTGGACGCTTTCTGCGGCCACCCGTTCGGAAGGATCCGCCGCCCCTGCCACACGCCGTCCTGGAGGTAGAGGACGCCGAAGGAGAGCAGATCGCGGGGCCGCATCGACAGGCCGTTGCCGCCGCTGGCCACGCCTTCGGGATCCCGCTCCCAGTCGAAGTCCGTGATGCCCAGCGGCTCGAACAGGCGCGGGCGCAGATACTCGTCGACGGGCTGACCGGACACGCGCTGCACGATCGCCGAGAGCACATGGCTCGTCGTGCTGCTGTACATGAAACGGCGGCCCGGCAGCTCGGCCACCGGCTCCTCGAGGAACTCCTCGATCCAGCCGGTCCGGCGTAGGCGGGTCGTCGCGCCCGACAGCCCGCGACCGTGCCCGGTCCGCATGGTCAACAGGTCCCGGACTCGCATCCGGCTCAGATTCTCGCTCGGTACGGCGGGCAGCCGCCCGTCGAAGAAGCTCACCACGGGATCGTCGAGCCCGAGCAGCCCTTCGGCCTCGGCGAAGCCGACGGCCGTGCCGGTGAAGCTCTTGGTGGCCGAGTGAAGCTTGTGCTTGAGATCCGGTTCGTGCGGCCACTGCCACAGGTCGAGCATCGTCCGTCCGCGCCAGTGCACGAGGAGGGAGTGCAGCCTCATATCCCTCTTCGCCAGCTCCTGCAGGAAGGCGCGTACCGGGCGCAGGTCAATGGTCGCGCGGTCGCTGGCCATGATCACCGTTCTTTCGTGGGCAGGCCGGAAGCCGGCCGATCTTGTGTGGTCCGAGCGGGCATGGGGATCGCGCCCAGGCCGTGGCGGGTCCGGCCGTACGGGCAGGTCGCGTTGTGGCGCTGGGAAGCGGAAGGCCGGGGTCGGCGCCGGTTCACCCGAGGGCGACGGGTGCGGTGGTCCTTCCTCGTGATGACCCCGCGATCCGGGTGCGGCATCGGCGTGCAGGGCCGGGCTCCCGCGTCAGCCGGGGCGGCTGACGCGGGAGCGGGTTTTACCGCTGGTTCAGTAATTCCGCCATGAACTCCTGGACCACGGGGATCACCGCACTGCCCTTGTGCGCGACGCCGGGGACGACATCGAAGCGCACCTCGATTCCGTGCTCGTCGAAGTTGGCGCGCAGACACTCCAGCCGCTCGATCCGGGTGCGGCCGGTCTTCTCCACGCCGTCCATCCAGTTGGGGCCGCCGACGTTGTTGATCTCCCAGGTCTCGACGTCGTCACCGCCGACGACCATCTGCACCGGCACCTTCCGCATGGCATCGAGGTCGACCTCGATGCCGAAGCGCTCCTTGAAACCCCCCGTACCGAGCCACCAGGGCAGCGAGTCGTCGACCTGGGTGATCCGGCCCGGCGCGCCGATCGACACGCCGGCCAGCCGGTCGGGATGGGCGTAGAAGAAGCGGTGCGCGAACTGCCCGCCACCGGAGAAACCGTGCAGGTAGAACGTCGCGGTCTCCGTGTTGAACTGTTCGCCGGCCTCGTCGACGATGTACAGCAGCTCCTCGTCGAAACGGATCCCTTCGTACTCAAGGAACTTGAAGCTGTGCAGCTCCCGCGGCTCCACCAGCCCCGCGGGGAACAGCGGGGTGAGAATGACGCAGCGGTGCTTGATCGCGAAGTCCTTCCACCGGTCGCGGTAGAGCTCCGCCGACCGGCCGGTGCCGTGCTGGATGACGACGAGCGGCAACGGGGCCGCCTCCGCCGTGTGGTCCTTCGGCACGTACAAGGCGTACAGGATGCGCTGGTCGTGCTGCGAGGCGAAGAACGGGGTCCCGCCGACGAAATGGGCCCCCTGCGCATCGGGTTCAGTGGTGCTGGGCATGGGACGTGTACTCCTCGATCGTCGATGTGCTGGTGTGGACCGCCCGGTCCGGTGGTGAGCTCCTGGCCATGTCGCACCGTTCGCCACCATCGCGGTCAGAGTGGCGGCCGTCAGAAGGCGGTCAGTACGCGGCGGAAGTGCGCGACCTCCGGCAGGCCCGCGATCGTGTCGCCGATGAGTTCGCGCCATTGCCGGAAGCCGTCGGAGTTACGGAAGCCTGAGAGGTGGTCGTCGATCGAGTCCCAGCCGACGACGAGGCGATACTCCAGCGGATTCTCGTGGGAACGCTCCAGCTGGAACGTCCGTGCCCCCTTCGCCCGCTGGAACAGCGGCGCCGCGGCGGCGACCGCCGCCTCGAACTGCTCCTCCCGGCCCGGAAGCACGATGATCCGCGCGACCTCGTGCACCATGCCCGCAGATCCAGCCGATTCGACCGGCCCGCCCGGGTGCTCGGCGTCGACGCGGGAGTGTTCGCCCGAGGCGACGAGTGTCCTGGTCGCGTCGACGGATGCGTACGTCCAGAAGATTTTCATGGGTGCCGAGTCGGAGGCGTTCTCGAAGTGGTGGGGGATGTTGGCCGGCACGAAGGTGGTGTCGAAGGTTCGCAGCGGCGTCCGCACTCCGTCGATGTCGACGATGGCGTCGCCCTGGATGACGATCACGGATTCGGCGACGTTGTGGGTGTGGTGTGCGATCGCCGCGCCGGGTTCGAAACCGGTGATGCCGTTGAGGAAGGCCGTCGCGCCGCGCGCGCTGGTCACGAGCGGCACCGTGCGGGCTCCGGCTCCGCGGTCCTTGGCCGGAAGCTCGTCGGGGCGGAAAATCGAGGGCCGCTGGTGGATGCCGGCGCTCATGCCGTCACCTCCGGGCCGATCCAGACGGTTTTCACGTTGACGAACTCCCTGATGCCGTAGCCGCCGAGTTCGCGGCCGTAACCTGACTTCTTGATGCCGCCGAACGGCAGGCGGGGGTCGGACGCCACCATCGCGTTGACGAAGACGGCGCCTGCGTCGATGAGGGGTACGAGGCGCCGCGCCTCGTCGGGGTCCGAGGTCCACAGTGCCGCGCCGAGCCCGTACTCGGTCCGGTTGGCCAGCTCGACGGCCTCCGCGGCGTCGTTGACCCGGGTCACGCTCGCCACCGGGCCGAAGGTCTCCTCCGTGAACGCCGCCATCTCCGGGGTGACGTGGTCGAGGAGGGTGGGCGGGTAGAAGAAGCCGGGGCCGTCGACGAGACGGCCGCCCAGCAGAAGGGTGGCTCCCGCCGCCACGGTGCGCCGGACCTGGTCGTGCAGGACGTCGCGGAGATCCCCTCGCGCCAGCGGCCCGATCTGCGTGGCCTCGTCCGAGGGGTCGCCGAGGACGAGCGCGCCGGCCTTGCCGGCGACGAGTTCGACGAACGCGTCCGCGACCCGCTGGTCGACGATGAGGCGTTTGGCGTTGACGCAGCTCTGGCCGACGGTGTTGAACCGCGAACGCACCGCCGCCTGTGCGGCCTCCTCCAGGTCGGCGTCGGCGAGCACGATGAACGGGTCCGAGCCGCCCAGTTCCAGGACGTGCTTCTTCAGGTGGGCGCCGGCCTGCGCGGCCACGAGCGCACCCACCTCGGTGGAGCCGGTGACGGTGACGGCCGCGACCCGGTCGTCGGCGATGAGACCGGCCACCGCGGCCGGTTCGACCAGCAACGTCGAACAGAGTCCCTCCGGCGCGCCGGCCCGCCGCACGACCTCTTCGAGCGCCACCGCGCAGGCCGGCACGTTGCTCGCGTGCTTGAGGATGGCCCCGTTCCCCGCCGCCAACGCGGGTGCGAGGAAGCGGAAGAACTGCCAGAACGGATAGTTCCACGGCATGATCGCGAGCAGGACGCCCAGCGGTTCGAAGACGACCGTGCTCTCCGTCGCGCTGGACCGGATCGGCTCGGCCGCGAGGTACCGCTCGCTGTTCTCCGCGTAGTGGTCGAGCGTCCACGCCGACTTCTCGACCTCCGCACGTGCTTCCGCGATCGGTTTGCCCATCTCAAGAGTGATCAGCTGCGCGAAGCGCTCCACATCGGCTCGCAGTTCGCGGGCGATCGTACTCAGCAGCGGTAGCCGCTGCCCGATGGGTGTCGCGCGCCAGTTCCGCTGCGCCGCTACGGCGGCCGACAGGGCGGCCTCGATCTGCTGGGGAGAGTGCACGTCATATCGGGCGACTCGTTCCCCGGTCGCAGGGTTCAGAGACAGGGGCAATGCCTGATCCTTTCAAGGGTGCTGATCGAAGAAGACGACATCAGTTCCGGCTCTCGCCTCGCAGCCGCGCCACCACGTGACCGGCGAATTCGGCCGTGCCCAGGTGCCCGCCGAGGTCGCGGGTGCGGGATCCCGGTTCGTCGAGCACGCTCTCCACGGTCGACTCGATACCGGCTGCCGCCGCGACCAGGGCGTCGTTCCCGTCGCGGCGGCCCCGCCAGTCGAGCAGCATCGCCGCGGAGAGGATGAGTGATGTCGGGTTGGCGAGGCCCTTGCCCGCGATGTCCGGTGCGGACCCGTGTTGCGCCTGGGCGACCGCGATGTCGTGCCCGGCGTTGAGGGAGCCGCCGAGCCCGAGGCTGCCCGAGAGTTCGGCCGCCTCGTCGGACAGGATGTCGCCGAACATGTTGGTGGTCACTATCACGTCGAACTCGTCCGGCCGCCGGATCAGGGCGGCCGCGGCGGCGTCGACGATCAGCTCGTCGAGCCGGACGTCGGGAAACTCCGCTGCGACCTCGCGTACCACACGGAGGAACAGCCCGTCGGAGAGTTTCAGCACGTTGGCCTTGTGAACCGCCGTCACCTTGCCACGGCGCCGGCGGGCGAGCTCGAACGCCGAGTGGGCCACGCGTTCACAGCCCCGTGCGCTGATCTTCCTGATGCTGAAGGCGTTGTCGGCGTCCGGCATGAACTCACCGGTTCCCGCGTACATGTTGCGGTCGGAGTAGAAGCCCTCCGTGTTCTCCCGGACGATGACCAGGTTCATCGGCGCCCGCAGTACGCTCAGCTCTGCCCTGGACCGGCACGGGCGGATGTTGGCGAACAACTCGTACCGCACGCGAAGCTCGGCGGAGGGGTTGATCCCTCCCTCCTGCCGCGGCGGGTATTCGTAATGCGACACCGGGCCGAGGATCACGCCGCCGACCTGGGGTATCCGGTCCAGCACGGCCTGCGGAAGCGTCGTGCCCTCCCGGGCGAGACTGGCGAAGCCGATGTCCGCGGTCTCGAGTTCGAGGCCGAGGTCGTACGCATCGTCGGCCGCGTGGAGCACCTCCAGGGTCGGGGCGACGATCTCCGGGCCGATGCCGTCGCCGGGTAGTACGAGCACTTTCATGTGGTGACCAAGCCTCTTTCCGAATCTTCGTCCCGAGGGACGACGGCGCCCGGCGGTAACGCGCGGAGCAGCCAGTACAGTTCGCTCTGTGTGAAGTTCTTCGAGCGTCGGCACGCGCTCGTCGCAGTGTGCGATCACCCGCTGCCGCGAGCACATCGATCCCGCCGGTCACTCTCCGCTCGACCGGACCTGTGCACGGTCAGGACGGGGAGAGGTGACGACGCCGGTCGATCGTGCGTCGTCACCGCGTGCCCGCGAAGGCGGCCCGCAGTTCGGAGACACGCTCGGGGTGCCAGTCCGGCCCTGGCGCGGACGACAGCAGCATGTCGGTGTAGGGATGTCGCGGCCGGCGTAGCACCTCGGCCGTGGCACCGTGCTCGACGGCCTCTCCCTTGTACATCACCAGGATCTCGCCGGTCACCTCACCGACCACGGCGAGGTCGTGCGTGACGAAGACCAGGCTCACGCCGGTCTCGGCGCGGATCCTGTTGAGCAAGGTCAGGATCTGCGCCTGGACGGAGACGTCCAGAGCGGACACCGCCTCGTCGAGCACGAGCACCGCGGGATCCACCGCAAGCGCTTTTGCGATGGCGACCCGCTGCCGCTGCCCGCCGCTGAGCTGGTGGGGCCGGGAGCCGAGGTGCTTCTCGGAGAGCCCGACGTAGTCCATCAGCTCAGCGATCCGGGCCCGCACGGTCCCCTTTGCCGGATCGGGCATGTGCCAGCGCAGCACGTCACGGAGCGCCGTCTCGACACTCAGCCTGCGGTCCAGTGAACCGTAAGGATCTTGGAAGACCATCTGGACTTCCTTGGCCCGGCGCAGGCGTGCGGACCTGCCGTGGTCCTTCCGTTCCCGGGTACGGCCGTTGATCACGATCGTCCCCGAGTCGGGGTGGGCGAGACCCACCAGCATGCGGGCGACGGTGGTCTTGCCGGAACCCGACTCGCCGACCAGCCCGAGGGACTCGCCTTCGGCGAGGCTGAAGCTCACGTCCTTGGCCGCGACGACGTGGGCCGATCCGCGTCGTGCCGGATACGTCTTGGTCAGCCCGCTGACGCGCACCGCCTCGATCATGCGGACGCCTCCATGTCGTTCCGGGCCGCCTGACGCTCGGGGAGCCGCGGGACGGCCTCTGCCAGTGCCTTGGTGTACGGAGTCGTGGGGTTCACGAAGATCGTGGCGGCCTTCTGGTGCTCCACCACGGAACCGTCCTTCATCACGTAGACACGGTCGCAGTAGGCGGCCGCGAGCTGCAGGTCGTGGGTGATGAACAGGACACCCATCTCCCGCTCTCGCTGGAGCCGCCGGAGCAGGGCGAGCACCTCCGCTTGCGTGGTCACGTCCAGTGCGCTCGTCGCCTCGTCCGCGAGCAGCAGGCGCGGGCCGATGCTCAGCGCCGCGGCGATCACCACACGCTGGAGCATGCCGCCGGAGAGCTGATGCGGATAGGCGCGCAGCAGCCGGTCCGGGTTGTCCAGCCCGACCTCGCCGAACAACGACGTGATCTGCTCACGTGCCCGGGCCTTGGCGACACGGTGGACGTGCACGAGCCGCTCGGTGGCCGAGTCACCGATACGACGTACCGGGTTGAGCACGGCTCGAGGCTCTTGGAAGATCATGGCGGCAAGCTCCGAACGGACCTTTCGCACCACCGCCCGGTCGGCCGCGACCATGTCGTGTCCGAGGACCGAAATGCTCCCCTTCATGGACGCGTGATCTGGCACCAGCCGTAGTGCCGCTCTCGCTGTCGTCGACTTGCCGGAGCCGGACTCCCCGACCAGCCCCACCGTCTCGCCCTCGGAGACGTGGAGGGACACGCCATGCAGGATCTGCCGGGAGCCTTCGGGGGCAGGCACCGACAGGTTGAGGTCTTCGATCGTCAGCAGCACGCGTGTCACGTCCTCACGGCCAGCTTGTCGGAAAGGCGGACGCCGACGACGTTGGTCGCGACAACCACGACCGCGATCGTCAGGCCCGGGATGATGGCGGGTCCGAAGAAACCCTGGATCACGCCGGCGCGGCCCTCCTGGACCATCAGACCCCATTCGGAGCTGGGCGGCTGCGCCCCGAACCCGAGGAAGTTGAGCGAGGCCAGACTCATCAGCCCCTCCCCGAACAGCACCACGAGATAACCGACCAGCGTCGGCAGCAGGTTCGGCAGCACGTACCTGCCGATCAGCTGAAAGCCGCCGATCCCTTGCAGCCGATAGGCGTCGATGTACGGCCGAGCCAGCTCCTCGAGCGCGATCGCTCTGGTGAACTTCGCGATCACCGGTGCGAACGCCAGTCCCATGCCGATGATCGCCGGCGCGGACCCGCGATCGAACACCGCGATGATGAGCACCACGAACAGCAGCCCCGGGAAGGCGAACATGACGTCGGTGACCCGGGCGAGCACCGTGTCCACCCAGCCGCGCCACCAGGCGGCGACCACCCCGATGGCCACGCCCAGCACCGTCGCGAAGGCGAGCAGCGCGATGGCTCCGAGCAGGCTGGGCCGCGCACCGTGGATCACCCGGGACAGGACGTCCCTGCCGAGCTGGTCGGTGCCGAGCCAGTGCGCGGGGCCGGGAGGCGCCCAGATGATGGAGAAGTCCGTGGCGTCGGGAGCGTAGGGCGCGACGAGCGGCGCGAACACCGCCGCGGCGACGGCCACGCCCAGGATGGCGACGCAGACCCGGAAGGGCCATCGGGCGGCGCGCCGCCGGCCGCCGACCGGCGCAGACGTGGTGTGTGGCCTGCTGAGGCCGTCGATCGTCACGATCGGTCACTCCTTATCAGGGTGCGCGCGTCGAGCAGCGGGTAGACGACATCGACGAGGATCGTGACCACCATGTAGGCGAGCACCATGTAGAGCATGATCGCCTGCACCACGGCGAAGTCGTGCGTGTTGATGGATTCGACGAGCAGGCTGCCGACCCCGCTGAGCCCGAACACGCTCTCGATCACCGTGGTGCCGGCCAGCATCCCGGCGAC
This sequence comes from Nonomuraea cypriaca, assembly GCF_015645445.1. Classification (GTDB taxonomy): domain Bacteria; phylum Actinomycetota; class Actinomycetes; order Streptosporangiales; family Streptosporangiaceae; genus Nonomuraea; species Nonomuraea cypriaca. Next base: position 134,208 of record NZ_JADOGI010000001.1, read on the forward strand.
GGTCAGCCCGCACATGGTGACGACCGGGCCGAGTGAGTTCCGCAGGACATGCCGGGACACGATCCTCCGGGTGTCCAGCCCGTAGCTGCGTGCCGCTTCGACGTGGTCGAGCGTCTGCTGCTCGACCATGGTCTGCCTGGTCACCCGACTGATGAGCGCGAGCGACCCGAGTGCCAGCGCGACGGCGGGCAGGGTCAGGTGGTACAGCCGCTCGGCGAAGCCGGCACCCTCGCCGGCCACGGGGAACCAGCGCAGCTGCACCGCGAACACCGACACCAGGCCGAGCGCCACCACGAAGTTGGGGACGGAGTTCACGAACGTGGTGCCCCCCGTGATGAACGAGTCGAGCTTCCCGCCCCTGCCCAGCGCCGAGAGGACGCCGAGCGAGACTCCGATGACGACGAACAGCACCGTGGCCATGCCCACCAGCGTCAATGTCACCGGCAGCCGCGTGGACAACAGCTCCGATACCGGCTGCTGGTAGTAGAACGATGTGCCGAGGTCGCCGTGGAGTACGCCCTGCGCCCACAGGGCATACTGCACGAACAGTGGCTGATCGAGGTGGTACTCGGCGCGCACCGCTGCGATCCGCTCCGGCGTGATGTTCTCGGGGTTGCCGATCAGGAACGTCACCGGATCACCCGGCGCCGCATAGATGGCCACGAAGATGACGAACGAACTGATGGCCAGGGTGAGAACCATGGCGCCGAGCCGCCGCAGTAGGAGCGCCGTCATGCTTACTTGCCCTTCGCCCCGAGGTCGGCCGCCCACGGGTAGTTCCGGAAGGAGCCGGACGCGGGGACCCCGGTCACGTCGCTCGCGAGCACGACGGTGGTGGGGCTCTGCACGACCGAGAGCCACGGCATGGCCGCCGCCCACCGCTGCGCCAGCTCGATGGCGAGGTCGGCCCGCTTCGCGTCGTCCAGTTCGGCCTTGGCCCGCTTCACGAGCGCGTCGTACTCGGGGTCCTTGAGTACCCATTGGACGGACGAGTCGGAGGCGCCGTTCTTGTAGAAGCCGACCGGGTCGTTCTTGGAGATGAAGTAGTCGTCGGTGAACAGGTCGGCCTGCTTCCGGAACTGCGGGTCGCTGTAGTAGTCGCCGTACTGCTGGGGCGGGATCTGGATGATCCGGGCGTCGAGGCCGATCTTCTTCGCGGCGTCCACGATCGCGTTGGCGATCACGTCGCGCGCCGTGGTGCCGTCGCTGGCGACCACGATCTGCTGGGCCGTGCCCACTTCGGTGACGAGTTTCTTCGCCGCGTCGAGGTTCTGCTGGCCGGGCTTGGCCGGCGCGCCGGCCGCCAGCTTCTCGGACGCCGCGCGGAACTTGCCGGCCTCGTATCCCCACGCGCCGGGGCCCACCGGCTCGGCGGCGGGCACCCCGAGACCGGCGAGCGCGGCCCGGGACACGCCGTCCCGGTCGAGCGCGAGCGAGAGCGCCTTGCGCAGCCGCACGTCGGCGAGTCCGCCCCGCTCGGTCACCATCGAGTTCCAGACGCGGGTGTCCGGGCCCTGGCTGACGCTCGTGTTCGGGCCACCGGCCAGCCGGGTCGCCGACGCGATGTTCTCCAGGTAGGCGCCATCGGCCTCGCCGGTGAGCAGCGAATTGACGACGGCGTCGTCATCCGCCCACCGGATCGTGAGCTCACCGGTCTTCGAGGGGCGCTGCTCGTTCCAGTAGCCGGCGGCCTTGGTCAGGACGATCTGCCGTCCGGACTCCCAGGTCTTCAGCTCCAGCGGTCCGGTGCAGGCGTCGTCGCCACCGGGGGTGCCGAAGGCGTCGCCCTGAGCCTCGACGGCCTTGCGCTCGAAGACGACGCCGCCCGTGCCGGCCAGCGCCTTCAGGAACACGGCGTCGGCCTGCTTCATCGTGATCGTCACCTCGTCGGCTCCGGTCTTGCGGACTTCGCTCACGTTCTCGTACTCGTCGGACTCGTTGGCGCCGTCGGCGGCGTGCCGGTTCATGCTCCACACCACGTCGTCGGCCGTCATTACGTTCCCACTGTGGAAACGGACGCTCTGGCGGATGGTGAAGACCAGCGTGTTCGGAGTCGTCCACTCGTACTTCTCGGCCAGCCAAGGCTTGATCGTCAGGTCCGGTTGCGCCTGGACGAGGCGTTCGCACACGTTGCCCATGACGGTGTCGGTGGTGGCGCCGGCGGCGTCATTGTCGAGGTCGAGGGTGGCCGGCTCCTTGGGCATGAACCAGGTGGCTTTGTCGAGCGGGCCCGCGGCAGCGGGCGTGCTGTCGACCAACTGCACTTTCTCCTTGGCAGCCTGGGACGGTGAGGCGGCCGAGCCGCCGCAACCGGCGACCAGCGCGAGCACGGCGCATGTGGTCGCGCCGGCTGTGAGCGGGCGAGTATGACGCTGTCTTGTCATGACGGTTCCCAGTGGTCTAAGGGGGGAAGGTACGGTCACCGCCTGGCCCGTCGTACGGGCGCCGTGGCAGGAATTCGTAGTCGTTCTCGCAGGGTTTCGCCTGCGGTCGGCCGCTACTCGCAGGTGATGGCACCCGTTGTGACGAGGTCGGAGAGGACGATACGGACGTGCCCTGACGTCGGGCCGGTTCATACCGGTTGACCACGAAGGCGTGCCGGTAGTGATCGACCGAGCCGTGAATCTCGGTGCGTGCCTTGCCGTACGCGGCGTTGCGCAGCGACCGTCACCGGGAGCCTCGATCAGTGGTTCTGAACTCTGTACCGTGCAAGGAGTTATCCGCTCACCTCCAGAGAAGGCACCATGGCCGTAGCGTAGACTACGGATTCGTAGTGGAAACTACGGTGCGAGGCTAGTCGTAACAAGCAGAAAGTCAACCCCTCCCGTGAACTTCACTCAGTTCGATGACCACCCGTTGCGTGACCTGATCGCGAGCAAGCTGGGCGAACTCCCACCAGCGGAAAGACGGGTCGCCGAATACCTGCGCGACCACGCGCATGAGATCATCTTCGCTACCTCCGGCGAGATCGGCGCGGCGACCAGCACCAGTGACGCGACCGTGATCCGCACTGCCAAGGCGCTGGGCTTCTCGGGCCTGCCCGACCTCAAGCGAGAAGCGGGCCGGGAGGCGCTCGGCGAGACCCGGCCGTCGGCACGGCTGAGGAGCCGGATCGACAAGGGGGGTCAGGAGACCACATCCCTGCTCGATCACGTCTTCACCGAGGCCGCCGAGCGACTGCTCGAAACCCGCAGGTTGATCACGGAAGACACCTTCGTCGCGGCCGTTGACCTGCTCGTGGGCGCCCGCGAGATCGTCACCTTCGGCCTCGGAGCCTCGGAGATGAGCGCCCACTACCTCACCCTCCGGCTGCGCCGGCTGGGCCGCCAGGCCCGGCTGATCAACGCGACCGGGTTCCGGTTGGCCGACGACCTGCTGGGCCTGCACGAATCCGACGTCATGGTTCTCTACGTGCCCGGCCGCCTGTTCAACGACGTGTTCGTCCTGCTCGACCACGCACAGGCGGTGGGCACCCCCGTCATGCTGTTCTCCGATTCCCTCCTGCCGATTCTGGCCGATCGAGTGACCCACACCCTGACCGCCGTGCACTCGGGATCCGGCTACACCGGTGAAGGACTCAGTTCGATGCTGCTCACGGACTGCCTGGCACTCGGCGTCGCCGCCCGGGATCGCGATCGAGCCACCGGCACGTCCGAACTGCTCAACTCGCTGCGCACCGCCTTGACCCAACCCGAAGCGCGCGGGCGAACAGCCCGGCGTTCCCGTGGCGCGGAGAAGGGCGCCACACCGTGACGAGGAGCACCGCGGCGGGCGGAGGTCCTCGATCCGGGCACAATGTGCTGCTGAGAGGAGAGCCGGCACAGCCATGGCAGGAAACCGGTCACCGCAGGCGAACCACCGCCCCGAGCACCTCCAGCCCGCGGTCCAGTTCGGACTGGCTGATCACTAGTGGCGGGGCGATCCGCAGCGTGCGACCGTGCGTCTCCTTGCACAGCACCCCGCGAGCCATGAGCGCCTCGGACGACGAAGCCGGGCGTGAAAGGTCCGAAGTCGGCGCGGGCCGTCTCGTCGGTGGAGAACGACAGGATCGTGGTGGTCCGGCCGTGGAAGTTCGACGCGGCGACCACGATCTCGCCGCTGCCGTCCGGGACACCCTTGACACGGTAGGCCCACTTGCGCGCGACCTTGATCGCCGACTCGACGGCCTCGGCGCCGGAGTTCATCGGCAGCACCATCTCGGGCTTGTGGTGTCGGCGAGCATCATGCCGACAGGTTATAACCTTGACTGGTTAGAGTGAGGTTATAACGATCAGCGGCCACCCGATCTGGTAGGAGGCCGCGAGCCCGCGCCGCGTACCGATGCCCAGCACGACACGTCGTGCCGACGCACGTCAGCCATGCATCATCCGAGGAGATATTCGTGCCTGAACCGTCCCCACCGAGGTCGCCCGCCCTGCTCGACAGTTTCGGTGCTCTAGGCGAGTTCCTCGTGGGTTCGACCCGACATCGAATCGCCCGGATCGACGGGCTCGTCACGCCGCGCATGCCCTACACGATCCGCATCCTGCTGGAGAACCTGCTGCGCAACGAGGACGGCGACCGCGTGACGCGGGAGCAGATCCAGGCGGTGCTGGGGTGGGGGTCGAGACGGTCGTTCGCCGCCACTGTCGACGTGCATCCCTCGCGGGTGTTCCTGCACGACACCAACGGCGTGCCGGCCTTCACCGACATCGCGGCCATGCGTGACGCGATGCATGTCATCGGCGGGGATCCGGCGGCGGTGAACCCGCAGATCCCCTCGGAGCTCGTGGTGGACCACTCGGTGATCGCGGATGTCTTCGGCTCGTCCGACGCGTTCGGGCGGAACGTCGAACTGGAGTACGAGCGCAACGCCGAGCGCTACCGGTTCCTGCGCTGGGGGCAGTCCTCGTTCTGTAACTTCCACATCGTCCCGCCGGGCAAGGGCATCATGCACCAGGTCAACCTGGAACGCCTCGCGCGCGTGGTCGTGCACGCCGAGGCGGGCTGGGCGTATCCCGACCTGTGCGTCGGAACCGACTCCCACACCACGATGGTGAACGGAGTCGGTGTCCTGGGCTGGGGGATCGGCGGCATCGAGGCCGAGGCGGCCATGCTCGGCGAGTCCCTCAACATGCTGCTGCCGCCGGTGGTCGGCGTCCGGCTCATGGGCACCCTTCCCGACGGGTCCACCGCGACGGACCTGGTGCTCACGATCACCGAGTTGTTGCGGGGCCATGGGGTGGTCGGCAAGTTCGTGGAGTTCCACGGCGAAGGGGTGCGGGCGTTGTCCGTCCCCGACCGAGCGACGATCGCGAACATGAGCCCGGAGTTCGGTTCCACCTGCGCGTACTTTCCGGTGGACGAGGAGACCATCCGGTACCTGCGCTTCACCGGGCGCATGGCCGAGCAGGTGGCGCTCGTCGAGGCGTACGCGAAGGCCCAGTGCCTGTGGCACCGGCCGGAGTCGGTGGCCGACTACACGGAGACGATCGAGCTCGACCTGGGCACCGTGGAGCCGTCGCTCGCCGGCCCGCACCGCCCTCAGGACAGGGTGCCCCTGGCCGAGACCCGTCGGAGGTTTCGCGCCGTGCTCGCCGAGACGTCGCCCGACGCGGATCCGGATGTCGCCCTCCCGCCACGGCCGGGCGGAGCCGGGTATGAGCTGCGCCACGGCGCCGTGGGCATCGCGGCGATCACCTCTTGTACGAACACATCCAACCCCTCGGTCATGGTCGCCGCCGCGCTCGTGGCCCGCAACGCCGCACGGCTCGGGCTGCGGAGCAAGCCATGGGTCAAGACGACCCTGTCGCCGGGATCGCGTGTGGTGACCGACTACCTCGACGCCGCCGGGCTCACACCGTTCCTGGAGGAACTGGGCTTCCATCTGACCGGCTACGGGTGCATGACCTGCATCGGCGCGTCCGGGCCGCTGGTGGCGGAGGTGCAGGACGCGGCGAGGAACGAGGAGCTCACGGTGGCCTCGGTGCTTTCGGGCAACAGGAACTTCGCGGGACGGATCAATCCCGACGTCCGGCAGAACTACCTGGCCTCTCCGCCGCTGGTGGTCGCCTACGCGATCGCCGGCACCATGGACACCGACCTGCTGTCCGATCCGCTTGGTCACGCGCCTGATGGGAGTCCCGTCTTCCTCGGCGATGTGTGGCCGTCTCCGGAGGAGGTCGCGCGGGTCATGGAGACGGCGATCACGCCGCAGATGTTCACCGCGGCGTATCGGGACGTCTTCGAGGGCGACGCCCGATGGGAGGGCCTGGAGCAGGAGAAGGGCAACCGGTTCGGATGGGACCCGGAGAGCGACTACCTGCGACGCCCGCCCTTCTTCGACGGGATGTCCTCCGAGCCGGAACCCGTCGAAGACATCAAGGGGGCGCGGGTCCTGGTCATGCTGGGGGATTCGACGACCACGGACCACATCTCACCCGCGGGAGCGATTCCCGCGAACTCCCCGGCGGGCCTGTACCTGCGGCAACGGGGGGTCGCACGATCTGCCTGCAACACTTACGCCTCGCGGCGGGGCAACCACGAGGTGATGGTCAGGGGCGCCTTCGCCAACGTGCGGCTGCGCAACCAGCTCGTGCCGGGGGTGGAGGGCGGGTACACGGCGAGTTTCGCCGAGGACGGCGGGCTGCGCACGGTGTACGACGCCGCTGTGGCCTACCGCGCGGCGGGGATCCCCCTCGTGGTGCTCGGGGGCGCGCTGTACGGCACCGGCTCGTCGCGCGACTGGGCCGCGAAGGGGCCGGCGTTGCTGGGCGTACGTGCCGTCCTGGCCGAGTCCTTCGAGCGGATCCATCGCTCGAACCTGATCGGGATGGGCGTGCTGCCCCTTCAGTACCGGCCGGGCCAGAACGCGCGGAGCCTGGGCCTCACCGGTCAGGAGGTGTTCGACATCCGGGGCCTGGCCGACCTGGTCGACTCGGCGACCGTGACGGTGAGGGCGGACGGCAGGGAGTTCGACGTGATCGTCAGGCTCGACACGGACCGGGAGCGCGAGATCTACCGCCACGGGGGAATCATGAGGCTGGTTCTTCGGCGGTTTCAGCGATAGTCACCGGCACTACTCGTACGCATAACGGAATCTTGACAGCTATAGGTTATAGTCTGTAGTCGCTCCAATCGAAACCCCCCAGAGTCACAGAAGGCGTGAACAGTGACTGAACGAACTCGATGGTTGCGATGGGTGGGGGCAGTAGCGGCGGCCGCGATGCTGGTCACGTCCGCCGCCTGCGGGAGCGAGGCACCCGCGGCCCGAGCGGCTGCGCACGCTCCGGAGGAACCTGGCGGAGCACGGATCGTGACCCGGTTCGACCTGGTCGAGGATGTCGGCCATGAGGGCGTGGACGTGATCGACCAGGTCACCGACTTCTTCCGATCCGTGCTCAAGGAGACGCCGGCGGTCACGGCCGGCGGCCACGCGGCTGACCCGGCGCTGTGACGTCACACGAGGTGCATGGATGAACGGATCATTTGCCAGTTTCTCCACCAAGGGGGACTTCGCCTACGACGCATTGCGCAACCGGATCCTCTCCCATGAATACCGTCCTGGCACGGTGCTCAACCAGGCGATGCTGGCCCGCGACCTCGGGATCAGCACCACCCCGCTGCGGGAGGCGCTGCGGCGGCTCAAGTCGGAAGGGCTCGTCGAACTCGACGCCCACCGTGACGCCCGGGTGACCGAGCTGTCCGCCGAGGAGGCCCGTGACCTGCTGGAGATGCGGCGTGCGCTGGACCCCTTGGCCGCCTCGCTCGCGGCGGAGCGGCGCTCCTCGGCTGACATGGACGCCATGCGTACCGCGTTCGCCGGGCTGAAGCCGCTGTCCAACCAGCCCGAAGTGGTCGACTTGGTGGCGCATCGCAGGTTCCACCGCGCGATCTATGTCGCCTCGCACAACGAGCTGCTGATCAACACCCTCGACGGCCTCTGGGACAAGGCCGACCGCTATCGCCTGGTCGGCCTGGAGGAGAAGCGCGACCAGGCGCGGCGCGACGAGACGAGTGCCGAGCATCAGGCGATGCTGGACGCCGTCGTCGCGGGAGACAGCGCCACGGCCGCGGAGGTGATGCGCGGGCACATCCGGAGCAGCCTCGGTGCCAAGGCTCTCTCCCGCCTGTCGGCCCGACCGGGCCAGGTACGGTGATGGTCGCTCCGGCGGACGCCCTGCGAAACGGGCCGCGCATACGCGACCTGATGCTCTTCGGCGACAGCATGCTGGCGCGGTTCACCAAGGCGCGAATCCGGCACCTGGAGCGCGAACTGCATGGAACGGCGACCGTGTACAACTGCGCCGCCGGTGGATGGGACAGCTCGGACGGCGTACGGTGCGCGCCGATGCTCGCTCGGCCCGGCTGGGACGTGGTGGTGGTGTCATTCGGCGCCAACGACTGTGCACCCTGGAAGCGGGTGCCGATCGACCGGTTCGCCGAGAACATCGACGCCATCGCCGAGGCCTTCGACGGTGCCCACCTGGTCGCCTTCCTCCCGCCGGTGATGCAGGAGATCGTCAGACCCGGCCTCGGCTCGCGGACCAACCGTGAGCTCGATGCCTACCGCGAGGTGTTACGAGCTGCCGTCGGCGCTGACGCGTGTCTCGACACGGACCAGATCCTCAATGGCGGCCTCGAAGAGGACGGGCTGCACCTCACCGGCGACGCGTACACCCTCCTGATGCCGACGCTCGCCCGGGTCATCGCCCGAGTGACGGCCCGTACCGCGTGACGAATCGCTAGGTCATGCCAACCTGATCAGGGTCGGTCTCAACGGCCGTTTCGACGCAGCCGCAGACCCCCGTTCGGACGGCTCGGCCGTGGTGGCGGAGCGGTGACGGGCTACCCTCGGGCCAGGCGGGACGTGGCCCTCGCCCCGAGGCTCCCCCTGATGTGGCGCACCATGACCTCGGCTGCCGCGTCGCCGTCGCCGGCGATCACGAAGTCGAGCAGTTGCCGGTGCTCGTCCACGGTGTCATCGCGTTCGGGCCGGTCAGGCCGGTCCTGGAGACCCACGAGCCGGTAGCGATCGGCCTTGTCCCACAGCGCGTCGAGGGTCGAGATGAGGATCTCGTTGTGCGACGCGTGGTAGATGGCGCGGTGGAACCGCCGATGCGCGGCGAGATCGGCGACCGACGGGCGATCGGGCAACGCGCCGAGCTCGGCCGCGGCGCGCATTTCGATGATGTCCTCCTTCGACCGCCGCTCCGCCGCCAACGAGGCGGCGAGCGGGTCGAGGCCCAGACGGATTTCCACCAGGTCACGTGCCTCTTCCGCGGACAACATGGTGACCCTGGCGTCGCGGTGGGCGTCGAGCTCGACCAGCCCCTCCGACTTGAGCCTGCGCAGGGCCTCCCTCAGAGGGGTCGTGCTGATGCCGAGGTCGCGCGCGATCACCGCCTGGTTGAGCGTCTCACCTGGAGCGAACTCGTGAGACACGATCTTGTCACGCAGGCATATGTAGGCGAACTCACTCTTCGTCGAGTAGCGCTCCTGCGACCCGGTCACGCACGCCTCCTCGCATAGTCAACTCGCCACGGGCCTCAGAGAATCTGTCGCAGCATGCCCCGGCGAGCTGCTGCGTCGCGCGGATCTTTGCCGTCCTGTCGATCATGTGGCTGCTCAGTCTACTCACCACGCAGTGCTCCGGTGCGTCCCGCAGGGCGTCGGAGCCGTAGCCGCAGCGGTCACGGAGCGGGTGAAGATCGGGTTCAGCGTCCTGGTGGCGCCGATCCGCCCGGTCCCGTGGCTGGCGGCCCAGGTCGCGACGCTTCAGCACCTGTCCGGCGACCGGCTCCTGCTCGGCGTGGGCTCGGGAGGCTTCCCCGGCGCGCCGTTCTGGCAGGCCCTCGGCGTCGAGCCCGGGGGGCGGGGCCGGGCCACGGACGCCGCGCTCGCGCTGCTGCCCAGGCTGCTCGCCGGCGAGCCGGTTCAAGTGGCCGAGGGGCGGCCGCCGCTTGTCCAGGCCCCGGCCGCCGCCATGCCGCCCGTCCTCGTCGGTGGTTCCGAGACCGCGTTTCGCAGGGTTCTGGACCACGGCGACGGCTGGTTCCCTTCCCTCATCGGCCCCGCCGACCTGGCGCCCGCTGTCGCACGCCTGCGCGACCTCGCGGCCGAGCGCGGCGTGCCCCGCCCGAGCGTCACCGTGGGCGGCCATATCGTGATGGGCGAGGGGGAGTCCGCCCGCCTGGCCTACGATGCCCTGGTCCGCAATCTGATCGACGTCCACGGGATGCTACCCGACGTGGCAGCGCGGGTTCCGATGGTGGCACGTGTACCCGGCGAGCTCGCCGAGATCTTCGCCGCCTACCAGGCCGCGGGCGCCGACCGGGTCGTCGCCGGGTCCGACAACGCCGGCTGGCGAGAGCAACTGGAGTTCATGGCGGAGGCCTGCCGCCTGCTGGAATGATCACGCGATTGCGAACTCGCGGTCCGCAGGGTTCTCAAACGCCCCCACGACGACGTTCGTGGTCTCCGAGATCCTCGACGTGCCGTACCAGGCTCGGAACTCCCGCAGCCACGGCGAGCCGCCACTCAACCTTGGTGGGCTGCGCGTTGCCGGTGCTCTGCTGATGATCACGAAGCTGACCGAGCAGTGGAAGGCGGAGCAGCGCGCCTTCCCCGGCCGTGACCTGTCGACGGACGCAAAGAGCTGATCACCCTGGCCGACGGCTACCGCGAGTCCACCGAGTCATGGGCTGATCTGCTGCGCGACTGCGCACGGTCAACGCTCCGCATCTCGTCGCTCTGGTCCGCGCCGGAGGTCAACGGCGGCTGCGACTGCCTGACCCCGGCTCACGCCTTGCGCTGGATCAACTGCTGGCGTACGTGGGTCAGCTGCTCGCGCGTCTGCATGGCACGTTCCTCGTCCAGCGCACTCAGGCTGTATCCGATCACGTCGGCGACCAGGATCGGTGCCAGCGCCTCCGCGGAGACCTTGGCCGAGCCTCTGATGGCCAACAGGCCGATGTCGTACGCGCCGGCCAGCTGTTCGTGCAGGATCTCACCACTGACCAGGATGCTGGTCGCTCCGACTGCCGCGGTGTGCTCGAGGAGTACGTCGATGTCACGCAACCGCCGGCCGGTCTGGAAGATCACTACGGCGTCACCACGCGAGATCGAGATGACCGAGTCCGCGAGCATCAGCCCGGTGTCGCCGATGGTCCGGGCGTTGTACCCCATCCGGTTCGCCATCCGCGCCAGATGGCGGGCGCCGAGCTCCGAGCCGCCGTAACCGTAGACGTGGATCGAACCCGCGTGCGCGATCGCCCCGACCGCCCGTTGCAGCTCGGCGTCGTCGAGCGCGTTCTCGGACAGCTCCAGCGACTCGGCGGCGTCCGCGAAGATCTGCCTGCGCATGGACCCGATGTCGGAACCGAGCGCCGCAAGCTTCTTGGATAACTGGTCCTTGGGATCGGCATTCGTTCCGAGCGTGTTCCCGGCTTCGCGCTTGAGCTGTGGCAGGCCCGTGTAGCCGAGCTTGCGTGCGGTGCGTATGACAGTGGCGTCGCTGCTCTTGGTCAGCCGGCCGAGTTCCTCGGCGTTGGCGAAGATCAGGTCCTCGGCCGGCATCGCCTTCAGGTACTGCGCTACTCGGGCCTCGGCCGGCGAGAGGCTCGCCAGTGCCCGGCTCACCCGCTCAGAAAGGGATGGTCGTGAAGGGTCGATTACATCCATTGACAGATCTGAAGCACTCACTACACTTCCCTCCTGAAGTACCTACTACCAAACTGCACGATCTGTTGGTAGATACTACAGCAGCTAGGAGTTCGGATGGTCAGCCTCCCGTGCGTCGAGATCAGCGGCGATGACCGCACCCGCGGTCGGCAGTATGGGGAGTTCGCGGCCGGCCAGATCGCGCTCGCGCGGGACTTCTACGAGGCATCGTTCGGGGATTCTCTCGGTCTGACCTGGAATCAGGCTCGCGAGCTCGCCGGCGAATGGCTGGCGCCGAGCATCGATTTCGCTCCGGACCTGGTCGAGGAGATGCGCGGCATCGCCGAGGGTTCGGGTCTCGAACTGCTGGACGTTCTCGCGCTGAACGCCCGCGGCGAGGTCTCCCGGATGCGGCGTAGCGAGCTGCCTCCGTCGCCGGAGGATGAGCACGACCTCGACTCCGACGGCTGCTCGTCGTTCGCGCTGCTGCCGGAGGCGACCGGCGACGGACATGTGTACTGCGGGCAGAACTGGGACTGGCGGCACGCGGTACGCGACACGGTCATGCTGCTGCGGATCGTACGTCCCGGCAAGCCGACGATCGTGCAGCACGTGGAGGCCGGTCAGATCGGTCGCCAGGGCGCCAATTCCGCGGGCATCGCGCTGAACGCGAACGGTCTCGGCGGGCGCTTCCCGGGCACGCCGCCGGGGGTGCCGCAGCCGCTGATCCGCCGGCGGGTGCTCGAATCCTTCGGGTATCACGAGGCCATCCGGACGCTCCTGGACGTCCGACAGGACATCCCCAGCAACGCGCTGATCACGCACCGTGACGGGTTCGCGATGGACCTGGAGACCACTCCCTTCGCACACGACTGGATCTACCCGACCGGCGGCGTGCTCGTGCACGGCAACCACTACCAGGCACGCATCCCCGCTCAGCTCGCCCACACCTACCGCCCGTACTCCGCGAGCTCGCTGTATCGCGTGCCGATCATCGAGAAGGGTCTGGCAGACTGCGCCGCCGCACCCGACAGCGAGGCCGTCCGCAAGGTCGTGCGGGACACGATGTCCAACCATTTCAGCGCACCCGAGTCGGTGTGCTCCCACCCCGATTCGTCCCATACCGAACACCAGCAGTGGTCGACCCTGCTCTCCAGCTGCGCCGACCTGACCGATGGCACGTACCACCTGACGGCCGGCATGCCCTGTGAACATCCGTACGAGCTCACCCCCTGGAACATCTACGACGGCCCGGACTCCCCCACCCCGCAGAGGTAGCACCCGATGCATCGACACATCCTGATCCCCACCATCGTCATCACGGCCTCTGCGCTCGCCCTGTCCGGATGCGCGGGGGGTTCCCCCAAGAGCCAAGGCAAACCGCCGTCGGAGCAAGAACTCGTCGCCACCACCGGTCCGGCGTCCGGTCCCGTCGACAAGGTCGCCTGGATGCTGCAGGCCGAACCGGCCACGCTCGACGCCGACGTGGACGCGGGCGACGTCGAGGACTCCGTGATCAGCAACATGTGCGAGCGGCTGTTCCAACTGCAGCCCGACTTCAGCATCCGGCCGTTCCTGACCAAGAAGGTCACCCGGCCGGACAAGACGACGATCGTCTACACACTCCGCGACGACGTCACGTTCCACAGCGGTCGTCCGATGACGGCCGATGACGTCGTGTGGAGCATGCAGCGGCACGCCGAGCCCGGCGCGGACGAGTCGGACGAGTACGAGGGGGTGAAGGCGATCCGCAAGACCGGCGAGCACGAGGTGACCGTTACCCTCGCCCGCCCGGACGCGCAGTTCGACATGCGGATGGCCGGCGACGGCGGCATCATCTGGGACCGCTCCGTGATCGACAAGGAGGGCGACTCGTTCGGCACCCCGAGCAGCCCGGACGCGTGCAGCGGCCCGTACCGGCTGGCGGAGTGGAAGGCGGGTTCCTCGCTGGCCCTGGAGGCGGCGCCGGACTACTGGGACGATTCGCGCACTGTGCGCACCAAGCACATCACGTTCACCTGGGGCGCCGCGTCGGCGGTCGTCAACGCAGTGAACTCCGGCGAAGCCGACGGGACGTATTTAAGCGACTCCTCGCTGGTCGGCCCGCTGGCCTCGAACGCCGAACTCACGATCTCCTACGGTGCCACCACGACCTCCTGGCAGGTCTTCCCCGCCCGTAAGGACGGTGGGCTCGGCGACCCGAACATCCGCACCGCGCTCTCGCTGGCGATGAACCGCGAGGACATCGTGACCGCCGCGTTCGACGGCCGCGCCCAACCGTGGAAACTGCCGGTCGGCTCGGGCACCTGGGGATACGCACCGACGGTGTTCCAGCAGGCGTACGACCGGGTGGACGTCGCGCCGGCGGTGCCGACCGACGACGATCTGAGCAAGGCGAAGAAGCTCGTCGACCAGGCGGGCGACCCCGGCCCGATCACGATCGCCACCAACGGCAGCGAGATCGCCAACGTGATGGCCAACGGAGTCCGCGTCGCCGCCAACCACCTCGGTCTCAAGGTCGAGATCAAGACGCTGTCGGACGCGCAGTACTCCGACCTGTACGCCAGCGAGAAGGCACGCGCCAAGGTGGACGGCTTCATCGGTGACTGGTACCTCTCGAAGCCCGACCCGCTCGGTATGTACGACAACGCCTTGCCCGGCGGCGTGAACAACTACGTCGGCTTCGACGATCCCGCGTACGCCAAGGCCTTCGAGCGGGCGGCAGGTGAATATCAGGAGGCCGAACGCGCCGACCTGACGTTGCAGGTTCAGGACATCTACCTGCGGAACATGGTGTCGATCCCCCTGGTGATGACGCCGAACACGCTGGTCACCAGCAAGAACCTGACCGGAGCACCGGTGTCGATGGCCTACCTGAACTATCCGTGGGCCGCGGACCTCGGCGCGGCCTGAGGGGAGCCCACGTGCTACGGACCATTGCCCGCAACATCGCGGAGGTCGTGGTGACACTGATCCTGGCGTCGTTCCTGATCTTCATCGCGATGTACCTCGCGCCGGGGGACAAGGCGGCGCTGCTCGCCGGCGGGCCGGAGAACCTCAGCCCGCAGACGCTCGCGGCGATCAACGCGCAGTACCACTTCGACGAACCGGTCTGGGTGCAGTACGGTTACTGGCTCGGGAACGCCCTGGGCGGCGACTTCGGCCGCTCGTACGTGTACGGGCAGAACGTCTCGAGCCTGCTCGGCTCGCGGATGGACGTCACGCTGGTTCTGGTGCTCTACACGGCGACGATCGTGATCTGCGCCGGAGTGGTGCTCGGGGTCGTCTCCGCCCTGCGACGCCGCCGGCCGGCCGACTCGGTGATCGTGGCCGTGACGACGTTCCTGGGGGGTGTGCCCCCGTTCGTCGCCGCCGTGGCACTGATCGGCGTGTTCTCGACGCTACTCGGCTGGTTCCCCACCACGGGCGCGGGTGACGGACTGCTCGGCAGAATCCATCACCTGACGCTGCCGGCGCTCGCACTCGCGGTCGGCTCGATCGCCGGCATCACCCGGGTCACGCGGCAGTCGATGGTCGGCCAGCAGGACGCGCCGCACGTCGACGTCGCCCGCACGCGCGGGCTGCCGTACGGTCATATCGTCCGCCAGCACCTGCTGCGGAACTCGCTGGCGCCGATCATCACCATGGCGGGTCTGGTCACGGCCAGTACGATCGCGGGCACGGTGATCGTCGAGCAGGCGTTCGGGTTGAGCGGCGTCGGCAAGCTGTTGATTGACGCGATCGACCAGCGCGATCTGCCGGTCACGCAGGCGGTGCTGCTGTTCCTGGTGCTCGCGTACATCGTCACCACCCGGATCGCCGACGTGCTGCAACGGCTGGCCGATCCGCGGCTTCGGGAGAGTGCGTCGTGACCGCCGCTGCCATCGATGTGGCGCCACCCGTACCGCGCAGTCGTTCCGGTACGGCGTTCTGGCTGTCCGTCGCGTTCCTGGTGGTCGTGATCGGGTGCGGTCTGCTCGCGCCGTGGATAGCGCCACACGATCCAACCGATGCCGACCTCGGCGCCTCGCTGCAGGGCATCAGCGGCGCACACTGGCTCGGCACCGACCAGTCCGGCCAGGACATCGCCTCCCGTCTGATGTACGGCGTGCGGACCGGACTGCTGAGTCCGCTGCTGATCCTGGCGTTCGCGCTCGTGTTCGGGCCGCCGATCGGAATCCTCGCCGCCTGGAAGGGCGGCTGGGTGGACACCGCGATCTCACGAGCGACCGATGCGGGGATCGCGTTTCCCGGCCTGCTGTTCGCCGTGCTGATGATCGCCGTGTTCGGCGAGGGCATCGCCTCGGCGGTGATCGCCCTGGGCCTCGCCTACACCCCGGCGGTGTCGAAGTTGGCGCGCAGCGCGGCCCTGGCAGAGTGCCGCAAGGAGTACGTCGAGGCGTACCGTGTGCTCGGCGTCGGCGGCATGTCGATCTGTCTGCGGCGTCTGACACCCCGCGTGATCCCCTTGATTCTCGGGTACTGCGTGGTCCTGTTCGGCGAGGCGCTGATGAGCATGGCCGCGCTGAGCTACCTCGGCCTCGGCGCGCAACCGCCTGCGTCGGACTGGGGCTTGATGGTCTCCGAGGGCCAGCTGCCGCTGATTCAAGGTGCCCTGCTGCCGTCGCTCGCGCCGGGCGCGGCGATCGCGCTGACCGTGGTCGCGTTCAACGTCGTCGGAGTACGGCTCGCCGACAAATTGGGAGTGGACCGATGAGTCTGCGCTATGCGTCGTTGACGGTCCGCATGGTCGGCACAGCGCGGCCGGTGCTGGACGGCGTGTCGTTCACGGTCGAACCGGGTGAGATCGTCGGGCTGGTCGGGGAGTCCGGTTCGGGCAAATCGACCACCGCCCGTGCCGCCCTGGGACTGCTGCCCGACGGCGCTCGCGTCGACGGCACCGTAAGCATGGCCGGCGACGACGTACTCGCGCTCGACGACAGCGGACTACGCCGGCTGCGCTCCCGGCGTCTGGCGATGATCTATCAGGACCCGAAGTCGGCGCTGAACCCGGTCCGCACCGTCGGCGCGTACGCGAGCGAGCAGTTGCGCACCGCGCACGGTATGGCCCGCGACGAGGCACGCGACCGGGTACTCGAGCTGTTCGACGCGGTCGGGCTTCCTGATCCGGCCCGGCACTACGACCAGCACCCGCACGAACTCTCGGGCGGGATGCTGCAGCGGGTCGTGATCGCTGCGGCACTCGCGGGCGAACCAGACATCCTGCTCGCCGACGAGGCCACCAGCGCACTGGACGTCTCGACCCAAGCATCCATCGTCGCCTTGCTGCTCCGGCTACGGCGAGAGCACGGCCTCGGGTTGTTGTTCATCACCCATGACCTGGCATTGGCGTCCGCGATCTGCGACAGGGTGTGCGTGATGTACGCCGGACGGATCATCGAGGTTCAACCGGGCGACCGGCTGTTCACGTCGCCGCTACATCCATACTCCGCCGGCCTGCGCGACAGCACACCTCAACTGCTGTCCGGCCGGCCGATCCGCCCGATCCCCGGTGCTCCGCCGTCGCTCGGCGAGTCCACGACCGGTTGCGGGTTCGAGCCGCGCTGCCCGTACGCCGCGCAGATGTGCCGAGACCGCGTACCGGACCTCGAGCGCAGTAGTGATGACGGCGCTGTCGCCTGTCACCGGCACACCGAACTGGACCTGCGAGCGCAGGCCGGTGGCCTGGCACGTACGGAAGGGACACCATGAGCGAGACGGCCCTGCGGGTCGACGGTCTGCGCAAGACGTTTCGGAGCCGGTCGGACACGCGCCGGGACGTGGTCGCTGTGGACGACGTCTCGTTCCAACTCGCGCGCGGACAGTGCCTGGCCATCGTGGGCGAGTCCGGCTGCGGCAAGACGACGATCGCCCGGATCATCGCCGGGCTCGAACGACCGGACACGGGAACCGTCGCGGTCGGGGGCCACGATGTCGCCACCCGGCCGCATGGCCGCCGAGCCCGCTTGCGCCGCGCACGCGCCGTGCAGCTGGTGTTCCAGAATCCGTACAGCTCCTTCGACCCGAGCCAAGACATCGAGGCGAGCCTGGACTACGCCTTGGCACTGCACGGACACCGCGATCGCGCAGAGCGTCGGCGCCGCACGCATCAGCTGCTGGACCGGGTCGGGCTGGGCACCCGAGAACGGGAGTCAAGACCGCGGTGGCTCAGCGGTGGGCAGCTGCAACGCGCGGCGATCGCGCGCGGGCTGTGCATCGAACCGGACGTACTGGTGTTGGACGAGGCGGTCGCCGCGCTGGACGTCTCGATCCAGGCACAGATCCTGTTGCTGCTCGACGAGCTGCGGCGCGAGCTCGAGGTGTCGTACGTGTTCATCAGCCATGATCTGGCCGTCGTTGAAGCGATCAGTGAGCAGATCCTGGTGTTGCGGAAAGGGGCGTTGGTGGAGTCGGGAGCCACTCGCGACGTGCTGCGCGATCCGCGGCACGAATACACCGCGATGCTCCTGGACAGCGTGCCACGACCGGGTTGGGTGCCCGCCGGCCCGCGGCGGGAGTCAGCCGGTGAGAACCATGAGCACGTCGACGGGTGACCACGAGCGGTCGGCGCTTGGCTCGACCGGTCTGCGCCACCATGCCCCGATCGGTGAACTGGTCCAGGGAAGCACCGCGTGAGCGCCGACGAGCCGGCCACGCGTACGGTTGCCGCCGACGAACTGTTGAGCTTCGGCGGGAAGGTGCTCGTCCAGACCGACGTGCCGGAGAAGGACGCACATCTGCTTGCCCACAGCCTCGTCCAGGCCGATCTGTGGGGACATCCCTCCCACGGCACGCTCCGTCTGCCTTGGTATGTCGAGCGGCTCCGGACCGGTGCCATGTCCGCCACCACGGATCCCACCGTCGTGATCGACACGGGCTCCCTGCTCGTACTCGACGGGCGTGACGGCATCGGCCAAGTGCTCACCGACCGTGCCGTGACCTTGGGCACCGAGCGCGCCAAAGCACACGGGATCAGCGGCGTCGCGGTCCGCAACAGCAATCACTTCGGGATGGCCGCCTACTTCACCCGCAAGTCCGCCGATGCCGGCTGCATCGGCCTGCTCGTCTCCAATGCCAGCCCCGCCATGGCGCCTTGGGGCGGTCGCCGCAAGTCGATCGGCACGAACCCCTGGTCGATCGCGGCCCCTGCCGGCAGGTACGGCGTCGCGGTCATCGACCTCGCCAACACCGCGGTCGCGCGCGGCAAGCTCTACCTCGCCGCCGAACGCGGCCAGGCGATCCCGTACGGGTGGGCCGTAGACGCCGCAGGAGCGGACACCAACGACCCACAAGCCGGTATCGAGGGGCTGATCCTGCCGATGGCCGGAGCGAAGGGTTATGTGATCGCGTTCATGATGGACGTTCTCGCCGGAGTCCTCACCGGCAGCGGCTTCGGCGACTCCGTCGTCGGCCCCTACGATCCCGACAGGCCCAGTGGCTGCGGACACCTCCTGATGACCATAGACGTTGCCGCGCTCACCACCCTGACCGAGTTCGAGGCCCGTATGGAGACGCTGATCGACGCGACCAAGGCAGTCGACAAGGCCGCGGGAACGGAAGAGATCTTCTTTCCGGGAGAGCTCGAGGCCCGCGCCGCCCAGCGACGCACTGCCGAAGGCATCCCCATCACGGACAGCACCTGGGCGAGGCTGACCGCGCTCGCCGAGCAGACCGGAACCGCGCTACCGCACGCCGTCGCCGCCGAAGGGACACAATGATCAGCCTCACCGCCGACCTGCGGGCTCGCCTGTGAGACCTGGAACCGTTCCTGGCCGCGATCGCCGAGAACGCCGAACGCCCGTTCACCGACGAGCCCGGCTGCGTGTACTTCGACGTGCTCCACCGGGTCAATGACGCCGCGGGGGCCGTCGAGCCGGCCAACCGGACCGAGTACGGGCTCGGCGCGGCACTGTGGACCTCGGACTTCGGACCTCGGACCTCGGACTTCGACGAGGCGCGGCGCCTCGTACCCCTCATCGACGCAGGCGCCGTCTTCGTCAACGCGATGGTGGCGTCCGATCCCACAAAGAAAGGTGACCATGACGAACGACCACGCGACCATCGGCATGCGCCCGGTTCACGCGCTGTTGCAGGAACTCGAGAAGAAGGGCATGCGGCTGCACTCCCTGCTCGTGCACTGGCGCGGACGGACGGTGCTCGACCTGTGGCAGTGGCCGCACGAACCGGATCTCAAGCACAAGCTTCACTCGGCCACCAAGAGCTTCACCGGCACGGCCGTCGGGTTCGCCGAGGCCGAAGGGCTGCTCGGGCTCGACGATCCCGTGGTGAGCTTCTTCGACGGGCGGCTGCCCGCCGTACCGAGCGGGAATCTGAGCCGGATGCGAGTCCGGGACCTGTTGACCATGCGGACCGGGCACGGTCGCGGGCTGTCGGGCGCGACGACCCGCCTGCGCCGGACCGGCTGGATCGAGGAGTTCCTCGAGGAGCCGGTGGTCGAGCTGCCGGGCCGCCGTTTCATGTACAGCAGCACGACGAGCCATGTGCTCTCGGCGATCGTGCAGCGCGTGTCCGGTCAGCCCGTCGACGAGTATCTGCGCCCGCGCCTGTTCGAGCCGCTGGGCATCACGGACTTCGACTGGGAGCGGGATCCCGAAGGCGTGGCCAGCGGCGGCAACGGCCTGTCGATGCGGCCCCGCGATCTGCTCTCCTTCGGCGTCCTCTACCTCCAGGACGGCGTGTGGCAGGGGCGGCGGATCCTTCCGAACGGGTGGCCGCAGAAAGCGTCCGCCCCGCATGTCCGCAGTGCCCTCAGCGGTGCGTGGAACGGTCAGGAACTCGTGCCCCCCGCTCCGGACGCCGTCGCGGACTCCGGATACGGCTACCAGTTCTGGACGACCGAGGACGGGATCTACAACGCCGCCGGTATCTTCGGCCAGGAGTGCATGATCTTCCCCGAGCAGGACGGCGTCGTCGTCGTCACCGGCGCCATGGGGGACGACACCTATCGCGAGCTTCCGAAGATGATCCGGGAGACTTTCCGGGCCGCCTTCGCCGGCGCGGACGGAGACGACCCGTTCCAGGCGGCCGATGCTGAAGCGGTCGACCGGTGGGTGCTGCGCGCCCGCGAACCTGAGCGGCTGCGCCCCTCGGGGCACCGGCTCGGCTTCCGGGAGATCTACGACTTCGAACCCAACGAGCACGGCCTGCGTTCGGTCTCGATCGACGTACGGGCCGATTCGGTGCTGCTGGTCCTTGAGGACGAGTGTGGCCGGAATGAGATCGAACATGGCATCGGCCATTGGGTGCGGCAGCGCACCGGCGTGAGCGTGTGGCGGCTGCACCACTCGTACCAGGACGCCTGCGCTCCCATCCTGGCCGCCGCCCAATGGGCCGCCCGGCCCGGCCACGACGCCGTGGGAGACGTCCTGTGCCTGACGTGGCACTTCCTCGAAGCGCCGTTCATCGACAAGCTCACCCTCCGTTTCGACGGGGATGCCGTCACCGTCGAGCACGAGGTCAACGTCAACTCCGGCCCGACCGCCCTTCCCACGATCCGCGGGATCCGGCGGGTGAGCCGGTGACGGGGGCCAGACTGACCCGCCGGGCCAGGACGATCTTCGGCTGCGAGTTTCTGCGGGGATCTGTCGGCGTCGGACTGCTCGCCGGTGACACTGCGGTCGTATGCGCTACCGCGGCATGCAGATCAGCCGCTTCGCAAGCTGGTGGAGCGGTGGGGCAGCAGCGACCAGCTCGGCATGCTCGGCCAGCTCGATCTCCGCTGATCGCGCACACCTTCACACCATGACCGCACCGCCGCCGAGGTGATGCCCTCGATCGACCGGTCCAGCTCGTGAACCCGTAGTTCCGTCCGATGAGTGACGCTGAAGCGAAACAGCGCGGGACGAGGTGCGCGATCGCACCCGTCCCGCGAGTGTCCAGCAATCAGCGCTCGAGCCTCGTACGTACGCCGGAGAACTCGAAGTCGTAGACCGTGTTGTTGACCCGGAGCCCGTCGACGGCGCCGACGAACGGATTGTCCCTGCCCTTGGAGATCCCCAGGCTGAGGCTGATCACCGCGTTGGGCAGCCGGGTCTTGAGATCGGTGAACGAGCACGGCGTGGCCTGGGTACAACCGATGGTGGTCCCCGTGGCGCCTGTCGCGTACCACCTGCTTCCGGTCGCGGCGGCGTCGTAGCGCTGCCAGGCGTTGGAGACGCGTGTCGCGGGAGCCGACGGGCTGGTGGAGGTGTCGGGCAGGTAGACCAGGCTCGTGTAGTCGGCGGTGCCGACGTTCGGATCGGCCTCGATGGTGATGTTCGGCACGCTGACCCCGGTCAGGGAGTCGACCCCCGCGAAGATCCAGTACCTCAGCGTGCGGATGGCGGAGAGCCGGTCGCCCGCGAAGATCGTCTCGTTGCCGAATGCGATCTTGTCGGCGCCGCTGCCGACGATGATGCCCAGGCTGCCTTGCCCATAGGGAGGTGCCTGGGTGGCCGCGAACGTAGCGGTCGTGCGCCCGTAGGGGCCGTCGCGCAAGACCGCGTTCGGCCCGCCCAGCGTGTTGCGGCCGATGATGCCCCACGTCTGGCCGGGGAAGAGGGCCGGCAGGGCCCGTTCGCCGTCTGTGCGTCCGGCGTCGACCGCGACCGCCTGCGCGTCGCATGCACCAGAGTCGCACGGGGCGCCGGTGTCGTAGCCGTACGCCGACTGGGGTGCGGCCATCAGAACTGCCGCGCCCGTGAGAGTGAGGCCGGACAGCCGGCCTACCAGCAATTTCGATTTCTTCACGATTCGCCCCATCAAAGGAAATGGCGACCAACGATACATATCGGACAAACGAGCTTTCGGTTCGATGCGGGTCGCGCGGCCCTTGTCATATCCGGGGAAAAGTCGGCTAAGCGGGGCGAGCGCCGATTTTGTGATGGCCTTACCTTGGATGATATTCACCTACCACATATCCCAGGGGCCCCGGCAAAGTCGGGTGAACGGGGAGAGCTACGTCGGTGGGGCGCCGCGCTCCCGGCCACACGCTCAAGAAGAGGCACGGGGCATTTCGGGCCAATTCCGGAGCCAGGATGGAATGCACGGCCGAATCCCGCCAGCCCGTCTTGAGATGCAGGTGCCCGCGGATGGTGCCTTCCTCCACCATTCCGGTCTAGGGCATCACCCGCGCTGACGCCTCGTTGAGAGGATCGCGGGCTCCCCACACCCGGTACAGGCCGAACTCATCGAACCCGAGCCGCAGCAGCAGCCGCACGACCTCGCCCCGAGGCCCCGCCCCCACCGGTCCGAGCGCAGGGCGAACCCGATCTACCCGCTGCTCTGCAACGGGTGGCCGACGTCGATCGCCAGCCCAGCCGAGCGAACGCCTACATTCCCGACCCCGGCCAAGTCGAACGCCCCGACCCGGATGGTTGCGCTGCCGGGGTGACGGTCAGTTTCCGGGGCGGCGCCGACGAAGTCCGCGAGTACACCGCGAGCCTGTTTCGGCAGGCGTGCGCCCGGATGGGCGTGCGGCAGTCGATGGGCCGAATGGGGTCGGCGCTGGGCAACGCCGCGGCCGAGTCGCTGTTTTCGTCCATGGAATTCGAGCTGCTGCGCGCCGCAGGGCCGTTCGCCGCCCACGCGCAGACCCGCCGGGCGGCCGCCGCCTGGGTCGACGACTTCAATCGCGAGCGCTTGCGTACCGCGCTGGGGATGCGGACGCCGATCGACTACGAGCAGGCAGCAGCACAGGGACGGACACCAAAGGAGGCGGCATGAGCCGCCACGAGCGGCACAGGGGTCCGGCGCGAAGGTATTCGAGCGTGTGAAGAGGTGATTGATCAGAGGCCGTCTTCAATCCTCTCCAGTGATCATATGAGGATCACAGCCGGCCTCTAAGGACCGCGGAGCCGTGTACTTCGTGTTTGTTTTCCGAGCCGGAGCCTCAGCTGTTGGCCAGGGTGCGGTCGAGGAGGGGGAGCAGGCGGTCCCAGTGGCGCTGCAGTGCTGAGGGGTTGAAGGCGTCGGTGTCGGACATGGTGAAGCCGTGGACGGTGCCGGGGTAGATCTCGGAGGTGTAGTCGACACCTGCGGCGTCCAGGGCCGGCCGGGCCGGCGAGTCGCGTGGCGGCGTACTCGGTGATCGCTGCAGTTTCAGTACCCGGTTCCCGGAATTTCACCCGGTGTTGTCCGCATCGCACCAAGCTCAGCGCATGACCGCGCTCAACCGCCGCACGCTGCTCCGGGGCACGTCCGCCATCGGAGTCGGGCTCGCCCTCGCCCCTGCTTTCGGCTCCTCTGCCCTCGCCCGCTCGGCCCGCCGCGGCCCCGGGCAGGTACTAGCCAACCGACCCGTCCTCACACACGGGATCCAGGCCGGCGACGCCGTCGACGGCTCAGTCTCCCTCTGGACCCGCGTCGACCGTCCTGCCCGGCTGCGGGTGGAGATCGCCAGAGACCCCTCCTTCCGCCGGATCCTGCGAAGCGTCGCTGGCCCGACCGCCACCCCCGCCTCGGACCTGACCGGCCAGATCAACGTGCGCGGCCTGCCCACCGCCACCGACCTCTACTACCGGATCACCGCCGCCGACCAGCACGACCACCGCCGCAGCAGCGAGCCGCTCGTCGGCCGCTTCCGCGCGGGCCTGGGCCGGCACGACGGCCACCGCCCGATCCGCTTCATCTGGTCCGGTGACATCGCCGGCCAGGGCTGGGGCGTCAACCCCGACCTGGGCGGGTTCCGGATCGCCGACGCGATGCGCGCGGCGAACGCCGACTTCTTCCTCTCCTCCGGCGACAACGTGTACGCCGATGGGCCGGTTACCGAGACCGTGACCCTGCCCGACGGCCGGATCTGGCGCAACCTGGTGATCGAGGAGAAGACTGCGGTCGCGCAGACGCTCGACCAGTACCGCGGCCAGTACAAGTACAACCTGCTCGCCGACAACTGGCGCGCTTTCCTCGCCGAGACCGCGATCGTCGCCCAGTGGGACGACCATGAGGTGATCAACAACTGGTACCCCGGCCAGGTCCTGGTCGGCCGCGCCGGATTCCCCGACGGCACGCGCGTGGACCAGCTGGCGGCTCGCGCCCGCCAGGCGTTCCACGAGTACATCCCGGTCTCGCCGGTCTCGCCGGACAAGGTGGGCCGCGTCTACCGCAAGCTGTCCTACGGGCCGCTGATGGATCTGTTCATCCTTGACATGCGCACCTCTAAGGACCCGAACACCACCGGCCTCGAGACCGTCGCCGACGGCGGCCTGCTCGGCAAGGAGCAGACCGCGTGGCTGCTGCGTGAGCTCAAGGCGTCGAAGGCGACCTGGAAGGTGATCGCCAACGACCTGCCGATCGGCCTCGTCGTTCCCGACGGCAGCAATCAGGAGTCGTCGTCCAACGGCGACCCGGGTGCGCCGCTGGGCCGCGAGCTCGACATCGCCTACCTCCTCACACAGATCAAGCGTCTCGGCATCCGCAACCACGTCTGGCTCACCGCCGACGTGCACTACACCGCCGCGCATCACTACCAACCCGACCGGGCGGCGTACCAGGACTTCGACCCGTTCTGGGAGTTCGTCTCCGGCCCGCTCAACGCGGGCGCCTTCGGCCCGAACACGCTCGACGCGACCTTCGGCCCGGAGGCCGTCTTCCAGGCCGTGCCGCCGCGGGCGTCCGCCTCGCCGCTGGAGGGCTACCAGTTCTTCGGCCAGGTCGACATCGACCCGCGCACGAAGCAACTGACCGTCACCCTCAAGGACGTCGAGGGCAGGGCACTCTTCACGCAGAGGCTCGACCCGGAGCCCCGTTGACGCTGGGTCGCTGAGATCCTGCTGGACCGTGTTCTATGGGCACGGAGTGACGTCAGTCCTTAACCTCGACCCAGAAATCATCGAATTCGTGCAGAATCCGGTCACTGAAGTAGTACCAGCGCAGCAGCGCTCCGGCTGACATGTTTTGTCCCGCTGGAACGGCGCGCACCGAGAAGTGCCACTCAAAGGCCGGCATGCGCCTCGACACCTGGGACGACAACGCGGCCGTCAGCTACGACCGGCAGCTCACGCAGTCGATCTCCACCAGCATGTCCTCCAGCAGCTCGGACCCCACGGTCGTGCGCACGGGGTAGGGCCTGCTGAAGTACGACTCGTACACCTCGTTGTACGCGGCGAAGTCGCGCTTGAGGTGCTGCAGGTGGACCGTGGACTTGACCACGTCGTCGAAGCCGAGGCCGTGCGCGGCCAGGATGGCGCCGAGGTTGCGCATGACCCGGTGCGTCTGGGCGGCCGCGTCGTCGCCGACGACCTCGCCTGAGTGCGGGTCGAGTGGGCACACACCGGAGGTGTAGACGAAGTCACCGACGACGAGACCCTGTGAGTATGCGCCGAGCGGGGGAGCGCCTTCGGTGGTCTTCAGCTCGTTTTTCACTGTGTCTCCCCTAGAAATTGTTGTTTATCGTGCCAAACGACACGGTAGCCCGGGTTCACCAGGGGCAGCACACGCCACTTGTCGAACGCGGGTGCACGATCACGTCGAACCACTGGCTGCCCCCCGCTCAGGCGGCTCCATTACCTGGCAGGGGCACTGGCCACCGGCGGGGCTTCGTCACGCACCAACGGAGCTATTCTCCGCATACGGTGACACCTGCCGGTGTGGCCAGGCGGCACCAGAAAGTCTGGTCTCGTGCTGGCCGTCGGTCATGTCCGCGTCACCTCCCCGGCCGAGAAGTGTCGCCTGGGGCGGGCAGGCGCATCAGGCCACCGTCGAAGGCCAGATGGAAGATGGCGCCCAGGCGCACGGCTGCGAAGCCCGGGGTCGGTTGCGGCGAGCGTGGTGGGCACGTCGGGACGCATCGCCGCCTCCAGCAGGCAGACGGCGGGGCAGCCGCACCGAGACGGTGATCCGGGCCAACGCGGTGGCATGACCATGGCTCCCGCATCGCCGGCGAGACGGACCCGCCGCGAGGACGGGCAGCGTACCGGTCTCCCTGATCATGGGAGGTGGGGGTACGACATGCCCCGACCCTAGTACGTTTGGTTAGCCTCACCTAATATCAGCGTGATGGACACCTCTGAGATCCGTACGGTGGCGACCGAGGCCGAGCTCCGGGCGATCGTGCAGGAGCCGCCGCAGGCGAACTGGGACAAGGACATCGGCCGCATCGACGAGCACGCGCGCACGATCATCGCGCACCCGCCGTTCGTGCTGCTGGCCACCGCCAACTCCGACGGCACCTGCGACGTCTCGCCCCGGGGGGACCCGGCCGGGTCGGTGCTGGTCCTCGACGACCACCGGCTGGTGATCGCCGACCGCCCCGGCAACCACCGCGTCGACAGCCTCCGCAACGTGCTCCAGAACCCCCACGTCGGGCTGCTGTTCATCGTGCCGGGGATGAACGAGACCCTGCGCGTGAACGGGTGCGCGACGCTCGTCTCGGACGCGCCCTTCTTCGACGACCTGACGGTCCGGGGCAAGCGGCCGCGGCTGGCGGTGCTGGTGGACGTCGAGGAGCTGTTCATGCACTGCGCGAAGGCGTTCCTGCGGTCGTCGCTGTGGAAGCCTGAGACGTGGCCGGACCGCAAGAGCCTGCCCTCGCTCGGGCGCATCGCCAAGGACCAGATGGGCATCAAGGGCGTCCCCGCGAAGGCGATCGACGCGAGCCTCGCCCTGGAGGCCCGGGTGAACCAGTACTGAAGCCCGTTCTCAGTGATCATTGAGCGCGTAGCCGTACCAGTGGTCCTTGAGATGGTTGTAGCGGACGCCGTCCTCGTCGGTGGTCAGCTCGCCCGTGGGTATCCAGATGAACCCCATGCCCCCGTCGAGGAACCAGTCCCGGACCTCGAACGTCGCGCCGCCGGGGTATTCGTCGTCGAAAGGATGAGCCGTCGCACGCGTAATAGAGTTCTGCCCATCGGCAGGGCTCCTTACGGCCGGGGCTGTCGTTCACGGCTGCGACGTAGGCCGCGAGGCCGGGTTCGGAGATCGTGAAGCGGATCCAGAGCGGCGCGTCGGTGATGAGGGACGCCGCCCGAGATGAAGAACGGCAGGATCCAGCGGTACGCCGGCACCGCGCCGTAGTCCTTCGTGTGCAGGCGGATGAACTCGTCCGCCTCGTCGGGCACCCGTGGTAGGGAAACGACGTTCACGCGCCCCATCCGGCCTGCGTGCCGCCGATCCGCTCGGCGACGATCCGCTCCGCGTGGCCGGACGCGGCGTAGGCGGCCATCGGGTCGGGGGCCAGCCCCTGTTCGGCACGCAGGTCGGCGAGCAGGGGCCGGACGTCGGTGTTGTAGGCGTCCATCACGACCGCGTTCGCGCCGAGGACGTCTCCCGCGAGCTGGGCCGCGGTCAGCGTCTCGACGTCGACGAGCAGTGCCTTGGCCGTCGCCTCCTGTACGTTCATGACCGAGCGGATCTGGCCTGGGATCTTCGGCTCGATGTTGTGGCACTGGTCGAGCATGAACGCGATGCCGGCGTCGGGCTCGAACCCGCCGCCGAGCCGCACCTCGAGCAGGATGCGGAACAACTGGAATGGGTCGGCGGCGCCCACCATCAGGTCGTCGTCGGCGTAGAAGCGCGAGTTGAAGTCGAACGCGCCCAGCTTCCGCTCGCGAAGCAGGAACGAGACGATGAACTCGATGTTGGTGCCGGGCGCGTGGTGGCCGGTGTCCACACACACCTTGGCCCGCTCGCCGAGGCGCAGACAGTGCGCGTAGGCCGTGCCCCAGTCCGGCACGTCCGTCGCGTAGAACGCCGGCTCGAACAGCTTGTACTCCAGGATCAGCCGCTGGTGTCCGCCCAGCCGCTCGTACACCGCGTGCAGCGCCTCGGCCAGCCGGTCCTGCCGGGCCCGGATCGAGTCCTGGCCGGGGTAGTTCGTGCCGTCGGCGAACCACAGCTTGAGGTCGCGCGAGCCAGTGGCATCCATCACGTCGACGCACTCGAGCAAGTGGTCCAGCGCCTTGCGCCGCACCCGGGGATCGGGGTTACAGACGCTGCCCAGCCGGTAGTCGTCGTCCTGGAAGACGTTGGCGTTGATCGTGCCCAGCTCGATGCCGTCGTCCTTCGCCGCGGCGGCGAGATCGGTGTAGTCGGCCACCTTGTCCCACGGGATGTGCAGCGCGACGCTCGGTGCGACGCCGGTGCACCTGTGCACCTGCGCGGCGTCGGCAATCTTCTCGTACGGATCGCGCGGCACGCCCGCCTGGGCGAACACCTTGAACCGCGTCCCGGAGTTGCCGAAGGCCCAGGACGGAAGCTCGATGCGCTGCGTGCGCAGGACTTCGGACACGGTCATGACGCGGCCCCCTCGATCGCCGATCGAATGGCTTCCAGATAGGCAAGCCCGTGCTGGTCGTCCGGTTCGAGATAGCTGCCCTCGGTCCACTCGTTCCACGCGTTGACGAGGACCGCCGGGTGCTGCGCGTGGGTGCGGGCGTGCCGGACCGCGTCCCGGACGGCGGTGCCGAAGGCCTCCGGGGTGTTGCCGGTCAGGATGCTGGTGAACGGGTAACCGCACTCCTTGTCCATGGGCCAGTCGACGGTGCGCGGGCTGGGGTCCCAGCCCATCGTCACGTTCGGCAGGTAGCGGCCGTTCAGCGACGTGCTGAACTCGTCCCACACGGCACGGGCCCGGTCGAGCACGCGCCGGTAGTCGGCGGTCGGGAAGGTGTCGAACCCGGCATCGGGGTGGTGCCACCAGGTGTAGTGGGTGACCGTGTCGAAGCCTAGCCGGGCTGCCATGGCCGGCGTGTCGTCGATGTTGAACGTCGTCACACCGTTCAGGTGCAGGCGGGGGATGCCTGCCGCACCGGCCATCGCGCGGAACTCGGCGAGCATGTCGGCCGCGGCGTCGACCCCGCCCATCCCGCGCACGAACGAGGGCACGTCGTAGAGAGAGAAGTACGGTGCGCCGTCGAGGCGCCAGTAGGACGGGTGGTGCAGGTACCGGTCGATGACGTGGCGGAACGCGTTGCGTGCGTGGTAGCGGGTGTTCGGTGCGGGTAGCAGCGCCGGCGAGGTGGGGTCGCGTGCGGGGTAGATGTCGAGCCACTCATGGTTGGCCCACATCAGCGCGAACCGCAGTTCGTCGACGCGTTCCGCGTGCAACAGCCCGTCGTCGAGGGCCCGGTTGAGGAACGGGTGGTTGTCGTACCAGTACCAGTCGACGACGAAGCCGGTCAGGCCGTGGGTCAGCGCGGTGTCGACGATTCGGGTGGCGGCACCCGGGTCCGCCTCGTCGGCGTAGCCCCACGCGGGAACCTTCGGCTGGTAGTGCCCCGGGTACCGGGGCGTGGCCTTACGCAGGAGGCCCCACTCCGTCCACCCGGGTTCGAACATCAGGTCGTTGGTGGGATCGGTGTGCCACTGCGGGTAGTAGTAGGCCAGCACCTGCACGGTTCGATCCCCGGGCAGCGCGGGCCGTGGCGCGGACGCCGGGATCACCGCGCCCGCAAAGGAATGGGGGTCAGCGGCATCCTGGTTGGGCACGGTCATGCGTAGGCTCCTGAGTCGGGAAGGCCGCTCGTGGTGGCGTCGTCCTCGTTGCCGTAGACGATGAGCTTGACGATCTCGTCCACGGTGCTGTGTTGGCGTTCCCGGATCCCGGCGACCGTCCCGAGGTGCATGACGAGGATACGGTCGGCGGTACGCCAGACCTGCTGCAAGTTGTGGCTGATCAGGATGATCGCCTTGCCCGCGTCCCGCAGGTCCCGGACGAGTCGCAGGACCCGTTCGGACTCCTGCACACCCAGTGCCGCGGTGGGCTCGTCCATGATCACAATGTCGGGGCCGCCGACCAGGACCCGGCCGATGGCGACCGCCTGCCGCTGGCCACCAGAGAGCAGATAGACCGGGACACGCACCGACGGCAGCTTGATGGTCAGCGTGGCGAGCAGCTTCTCCGCCTCGCGGTAGATGCGGCGACGGTCGACGAAAGGTCCTTTGTGGAACTCGCGGCCGAGGAACAGGTTGGCGGCCACGTCCCGGGTGTCGACCAGGGCGAGGTCCTGGTACACGGTCGCGATGCCCGCGGCGGTGGCGTCGGCCGGTTTGCCGAAGGCGACCGGTCGCCCCCGCACCAGCACCTGCCCCTCGGTCGGGTCGTAGGCGCCCGAGAGGATCTTGATCAGTGTGCTCTTCCCGGCGCCGTTGTCACCCACCACCGCGAGGATCTCGCCGGGGCGGAGGTCGAAGCTGACGTCACGCAGGGCACGCACGTGGCCGAACAACTTGCCGATGCCAGCGGCGGCAAGGATCGGTTCGTCGTCGGTCATCGTGTCCTCCGTCGCTCCGAGATCGCACCCATGACGACGGCCAACACGAACACCGCGCCACGAGCCAGTTGCTGGTAGTAGGACTCGACCGACAGCAGGGTGAGTCCGTTGTTGAGCACGCCGATGACGAGGACACCCGCCAGCGTGCGTTCCAGACGTCCCGCGCCACCGCCGAGCCCGATCCCGCCGAGCAGGACGGCGGTGAGCACGTCGAACTCGGCCCCGACGGCGTAGTTCGGGCCGCCGCTGCTGGAGGTGCCGGCGGTCATGACGCCACCGAGCGCCGCCAGCGCCCCCGTCACGAGGAAGACCGTGGTGTAGAGCCGTTTGGTGCGGATGCCGGCCCGCAGGGCCGCGCTCGGGTTGCCGCCCACGCCGTAGACGTGCCACCCGGCACGGGTGAACGTCATGACGATCGTGCCGATCACGAAGACCGCCAGCAGCAGCCACACCGTGGTGGGGATGCCGAGCGGGCGGTCGTTGACGAAGTCGGTCAACGCCAGGTGTGTCAACGGTTTGTTCTGCCCGTCGGTGAAGATCAGGGCGAGACCGCGGATCACGATGCCCATCGCGAGCGTCGCGATGATCGAGTTGATGCCGACGCTGACGACCAGCGTGCTGTTGGCCAGACCGATCAGGAGACCGACGACGATGCCGGCCGCGACGGCGAGCCAGGTGGACCAGCCGTCCTCGATGAGGATGGCGACGACGACGCTCGTCAGCGCCACGTTGGCGCCCACGGTGAGATCGAGCTGGCCCGCGATGAGCGCGATGGTCATGCCGGCCGCGAGCACCCCGGTGACCGCGACCGCCGAGCCGATGTTGAGCAGGTTCCGCTCGGAGAGGAAGTACGGCGACGCCTGCGAGAAGTAGATGATCAGGCCGATCAGCGCGACGTAGATGCCGAGGTCGAGCACCCGGTCGACCACCGTGCGCCGGCCGGCCCGCTCGTCCGGGCCATGGGCCGACACGATGGCACTGCGGCGCAGCCAACCACGTGGGTCGAGCACACCGAGGCTGTGCGACGGAGCTTTCTGGGCCTGCTTCGTGTCCTGCACGGGGGCCCGCTCGGTGTCGGAGCTCACTTGCCGGTCTTGTCGTTCGGGTAGAACTGATCGACGTTGGCGGCGGTGAGGACCCGGTCGACCCGGTAGGTGTCGAACGGTTGGCCCATCGCCGTGGCGATCGCCGCCTCGATCCAGTTCCATCCTTCCGCGTACGGCTGGTAGTCGATGGACGCGACCAGGACCCCGGCGTTACTGGGGTCACGGAGCGCGATGCGCGCCGCCGAGTCACCGCCGTTGGACACCGCGAGGATGTCGTCCTTGCGCCCGGCGGCCTTGGCGGCGTTGATCGCGCCGATGACCGGCTCGTCGCCGTAGGACACGACCAGGACCACGTCCCTGGGGTGGGCGGTGAGGAAGTCGGTGAACGTGCTCGCCGCCGACGACGTCGGGTCTTGCCCCGGCGGGGTGAGCATCGTGGTGTTCTTCGCGGGGATGCCGAGCTTCGCCTGCGCCTCGGCGAAGGACGCCTTGACCCGGGTGTCGCAGGGCGTGCAGTTCGCCGAGGTGATTCCGGCGACCACGACGTTGCGGCCCTGCCACGCGCCGGCCATCTTCGCCTTCGCCTGGTCGGCCATCGTGTCGATGGCCAGCTTGCCGACCTGGTTGTCGTCGACCCCGAAATGGGGCACATCCTTGAAGGTGCCGTCGATCAAGACGATCTTGGTGCCGTCGCGCTGGGCCGCATGGTACGTCGCGTCGTTCATCTGGCCCGAGCCGATCACCTTGGGCTGCTTGACGGCGACCTGCTGGTAGGCGGTTAACTCCGTGTCGTACTTGAAGTTCATGTCCGCTTCGTCGAGATCCACGCCGTAGAACTTGGCCGCGTCCTTCATCCCCTGCGACCACGTCGCGAAGTACGGGTAGCTCAGGCTGGGGTTGATGAAGGCGAACCGGTAGCGCTCCGGAAGGGTCTTCGGCACGGCGAACAGCGGTCGTACCTTGTACACACCGGTCGCGGCGGCGACCTCGGCGGCGGAGTAGGTCCCGCCGCCCGAGCCGCCCCCGGCCGGGGAACCGCCGTCACTGTTCTCGCTGCTCGACGAGCATGCCGAGCTGGACGCGATGAGTGCCACGCCACACAGCACCACGATGGACTTGCGCCAGAGCGATCTCACGTTTCTGCCCCCTTCCAGGGCGATCCCGCTGGGCTCAAGGCGGGCGATATTGAAATGTTTCAGTACGGCGGTACGGTAGCCTTGGGTGACAAAGTGCGTCAAGGCTGGAGGTTCGGTGGCGGTGCGGAAAGGGAATAGCCCGGCCGATGGTGTGGTGCCAGGCCGTTCCGCCACGATCAAGGAAGTCGCGGAGGCGGCGGAAGTCAGCGTTGGCACGGTGAGCAATGTGTTGAACCGTCCCAATGTTGTCTCCGACGAGACGCGCCTGCGGGTGCTGGATGCGATCGACCGGCTGGGGTTCGTCCGGAACGCGGGCGCTTCCCTGCTGCGCGGTGGACGGGCGCGCACGATCGGGCTCATCACGCTGGACATCCGCAACCCGTTCTTCACCGAGCTCGCACGGGGGGTGGAGGACGCTGTGCGCGAGCTCGGCTACCTGCTCATCCTCTGCAATGCCGACGAGGACCGCGCGCAGGAGAAGCGGTATCTGGAGGTCCTGGAGGAGCAGCGCGTGAACGGCGTGTTGATCAGCCCGGTCAACGAACGGGACAACTCCCTGCAGTGGCTCCGAGATCGCGGTACGGCCGTGGTGCTGCTGGGGCGCGAGCGCCGCAACTTCTGCTCCGTTCGCGTCGACGACGTGAGCGGCGGCGAGCTGGCGGCCGACCACCTTCTCGACCTGGGTCATCGCCGGCTCGCGTTCGTCACGGCTCCGCTGGCGATCCCGCAGTACCACGAGCGCCTCACCGGCGTGCGCCGCGCACTCGCCAGGCGCGGGCTGTCCGACGACGCGTGTGACGTCGTCGAGGTCGGGTCGCTGGGTACCGCGGTCGAAGGACGCGCGGCGTCCGACATCCTGGTCGACAACCATCCTGAGGTGACCGGCGTCGTCTGCGGCAACGACCTGCTCGCGCTCGGCCTCATCGCCGGCCTGGTGCGGCGCGGCACCCGCGTGCCCGACGACATTTCCGTCGTCGGGTACGACGACATCGAGCTCGCCCAGCAGAGCCCGCTGCCGCTCACGACGATCCGGCAACCCAAGCAGGAGCTCGGCCGCATCGCCACCAACCTGCTCATCGACGAAGGGCAACGCGGCGCCGCCCACGCGCACCAACAGATCGTCTTCCAGCCGGACCTCGTCGTCCGCGACACGACGAGCCGGTTGCGCCCCGTCGCCCGGCGGCGCGCCGGGCGACGCTAGCGGCGGATCAGCCCTTGCGGATCAGCAGTGTCCAGTCGGAAGCGGGATCGGGTTGGGCGGGCGTGGCTGTCGGCTCAGCGTGCGCTGAGGCAACCGTGCTTGACGTGACGAACACCGCCAGTGTGACGACGATGCCCAGCACCCGGGGAGTGGTTCTGCTCATGGGCGCTCCGCGGATCGAGTTGGAATGTTTCAACGCCGCCAGCGGACCGTAACCCTGGGCCAACACTCACGTCAAGGGTGCCGGCCACGAACCCCCATGCAAGTCACCCCAGGTCTGCCTCTTGACGGCTCCGTTAACAGCCACATAACCTACGGCTCGTTTGAAACGTTCTAAGCATCATCGGCCTTCCCCTCCCCACGCGATCAACCACGTGGCCACGTGCCGCTGGAGGTCGCGGTAGAAACGGTTCAAGAGGTGAAGTTGTGTCGTTACGTCGGCGCCGCCTGGTAATCCCCGCGGCAATCACCCTCCTGGCCCTGCTGGCGGCAGGCCCCAACGCCCAAGCGAGCGGCGCGGATTCGGTGCACTCGGCCGGTCAAGGCCCGACGCTGCACGCCCAGACCTGGCGGGCCGTCGAGTTCACGCTGCACAGCACGGTCGACTACGCGGATCCGTACCGGGACGTCGATCTCGTCGCCACCTTCACCGGGCCGAACGGCCAGCGGCTGACCATGCCCGGCTTCTGGGACGGCGGCACCACCTGGCGCGTCCGGTTCGCCGCCCCCACGCCGGGCCGTTGGCAGTACACGACATCGAGCACCGACGCCGCGAACACCGGCCTCAATGGACACCACGGCACGATCCTGGCCGCCCGGTACACGGGAAACCTGGCCATCTACCGGCATGGCTTCCTGAAGACCAGTGCGAACAACCGTTACTTCACCTACGCGGACGGCACACCGTTCTTCTGGCTCGGGGACAACCAGCAGAGCAACCTGACCGGCCAGACCCGGCTCTACGAATCGAACGACCCGCGGTTCCCGTCCATGTTCAAAGGCATCGTCGACACCCGGGTCAAGCAGGGCTTCAACGTGATCTGGAACGAGACGTTCGCCAACAACGGGGGCAACGCGAACGAGGGCGGTCCGGACTGGATCGGCGGCACGTTCCATACCCTCAACCCAGAGTTCTGGGACAACATCGACGAGCGGATCGGCTACATCGCCGGCAAGGGTGTGGTCGACGCGATCGCGATGGGCGTGGGCAGCAGCCTGACCGACGCGAGCAAGGACCTTTTGCCGGAGTACCAACGCCTTGCGCGTTACATGGTGGCGCGCTACGCCGCCTACCCGATGGTCTGGTTGACCGCGCAGGAGTTCGACGCACCGGGCAACTGCGCCCAGTGCTGGGAGCAGGTCGCGCAGGTGTTCGCCGACACCGATCCCTACCGCCAGCCCACGACGCTGCACAACTACCCCATCTACGCGGGCGGTGGGGTGCAGCCCCGCGATGAGTCCTGGTACGGACTTGTGGCGCTGCAAGAAGGCCACAACCGGGTCGACGGCGTGTCGGACTACTGGCTGAAGCAGTACCAGCAAACGCCGGTCCGCCCGGTCGTGGAGGCCGAGGCCAACTACGAAGGCATCGACGTGTTCTGGGACAACCACGCGATCGTGCAGACGTGGCAGACACGGGAGAGCGCGTGGAAGGCCCGGGTCGGCGGCGTCGCCGGCAACGACTACGGCGCGGCCGGCGTCTGGTGGGCGTGCTACACCCCGGACGACCCGGACTGGAACTGCCAGAACTTCGGCAGCACGCCCTGGAACGAGGGGCTGTTCCTGCCGGGCGCGGCGCAGATGGGTTACCTGAAGGCGTTCTTCACCGCGCTGCCGTGGTCGAGGCTCGCCCCGGCGCCGACCGCCATCGCCTGGGCGGCCACCGCTCCCACCGACACGCAACTCGCGTTCGCGTCCGCCACTCCGGACCGTTCCCACACGGTCGTGTACTACCCGCACCGACTCGACGGGGGCGCGCCCTACCGCGGTTCCCTCACCGGACTGCCGCGTGGCCACTACGTCATGAAGTGGTTCAACCCCCGCAGCGGTCAGTACACCTCGGCCGGCTCGTTCACGGTCACGACCGCGCACGGCTCGGCGCAACTCCCGCCCGAACTCACCGCCGCGGACGACTGGACGTTGCTCGTCACCAGGCACTAGCACCCGCCACTCGCGAAGGAGTCGAAATGTCATTCGATGTCACCCGGCGCGATGTGCTGAAGGGAATGGGGGCGGCGGGGGTGGTGCTCGCCGTACCCGCTGGCGCCACGGCGTACGCGTCCGCCGAGACGTCAGCCACGCGGCAGACGCTGGACCTGGCGGGTATGTGGGAGTTCGGCACCGACGGCGCGACCTATCCGCATTCGGTCGCCGTGCCGAACTTCCTCGTGCCGGTCGGCTGGTGGATCTACACGCCGGACGACTTCCCCGAGGAGGTCAACCGGATCGCGAGCTACGGCTACGACGCCTCGACGCTGACCGAGGGCTGGTACCGCCGCGTGGTCACCATCCCGGCGGCGTGGGCGGGCCGGCGGGTCGAGCTGCGGTTCGACGGCATCGCGATGTACTCCGAGATCAGGGTCAACGGCACGCTGATGGAGTCGTCGTGGGGCATGTGGCGCACCCACCGGCTCCACGTCACCGGGCACGTGCAGGCGGGCCAGCCGCTCACGATCGACGTCTACGTGAAGATGGATCAGCGGGCCGACACCTACTCACACGGCGAGTTCGGCGGCCTGAGCCGCGCGGCGACGTCGAAGGCGATGGGCATCTGGGAGTCGGTCCGGCTCGTCGCGAGCGACCCGATCCTGGTCGACGACGTGTTCTTCAAGCCGCGCACCGACGGCGCGGACATCGACGTGACGGTCGCCAACCACTCGTCGACCGGCGCGACGCTGACCGTCCGGAACGTGGCGACCGCGGTCGACGGCGGCGCGACGCTGTTCGAGCGTGTCGACCAGGTCACGGTTGGCGCGGGTGCCACCGGGATGATCACCGCGTCGGCGTCCGGCGTGCAACCGCGGCTGTGGTCGCCGGACGACCCCAGGCTGTACCTGCTCACCACCACGGTGGAGCGCGACGGCACGGTCCTCGACGAGGTGACGACCCGGGTCGGGTTCCGGACGTTCGAAGTGCGGGGCAACACCTTCTACCTCAACGGAAACCCGTACTGGATGCGCGGTGCCGGCCACCTGCCGACGGTCATGGTCGGCCGGGAGAAGATCCCGCAGATGCGCCAGTGGCTCGAGTTGTTGCGCGATGACAACGTGCGGGTGACCCGCATGCACATGGGTCCAGCTCCCTCACCCTGGTTCGACCTGACCGACGAAATCGGGTTCGGCGTGGACATGGAGGGCATCCGCCAGTGGGCCTTCAGCGGCGAACCGGCACCGGCCCAGGTCTACGTCGACGCCTGGTACGAGGAGATGATCGACGTCATCCGGCGGGTGCGAAACCACCCGAGCGTCCTGCTGTGGACCACCGGCAACGAGATGGGGTGCTACGACCTGGCGAGCTGGACCGTCCTGTCGAACCTCAACAAGGCGATCCGCGCGGCCGACCCCACCCGGCCGCTGGTGGCCGACTCGTACTACATGCGCAACCCGACGACGTACGAGTCGACGCTGAAACCGGCCGGGATCGACGACGGCGACGTCGACGACGCCCACCTGTACTTCGGCTGGTACCAGCCGTCGGCGTTCGTCCTGACCTCCGGGCAGACCAACGGCGGCTCGCAGGCGGATCAGAACCGCCCGTTCATCAGCGCCGAGCTCGGCACCGGCTACCCCGACTTCCACACCGGCCGGCCGGAGGACACCTACCTGAACCTGGTGCACGCGGCCCAGCCCTGGGTCGGCGCACACGCCGCGGACGCCGACCCGGCGATCTTCCTCGACACCCACGCCATGCTCAACAAGGAACTCGCCGAGATGCTGCGCCGCACCCGGTTCGAAGGCCGCGGCACCGCGGGGTTCCTGCTGTTCTCCACCGCTACCTGGTTCAAGGACTTCTACAGCAATCCGACCATCGGGAAGTTCCCGGTGAACGACGCTGTCCTGCTGGCCTACCAGCCGGTGCTCGTGTCACTCGACTCCGCCGCTCGGCACTTCTACGCGGGCGAGCAGTTCCAGACCGCTGTGGTGCTGGTCAACGACCACACCCCCCACGGTGCCACGACACTGTCCTGGGAGATCGTCGACGCCGGTGGCCAGCACCTGGCCGGGGCCGGGTCCATCCCGTTGCCTGCCGTGGCGTACCACGCGAACGTGCGCGCCAACGTCACCATTGCGATCCCGGCGACGCTGGCCGCCGACCGGGTCGCGGCCGTCTTGCACTTGACCGTGACCGACGGCGCGACGACCATCTCGCGGAACCAGTACGACATCGTGCTCGCCACCCACGCCTACGCCGCCGCCGGGACCGCGGGCGGGGCGGACAGCGTGTGGCTGTACGACCCCACCGGCGCCACGCGGCAGTCCCTGGACACGGTGGGCCTGCAGTACACGGCCGTCGGCAGCCTCATCGGTCTCGCCCCGGGCAACCCGGACCTGCTGGTCATCGGCAAGGGAGCCGTCGACGACACGGTTCTCGCTGCGAACCTGCGCGACTACGCCGACGCGGGCGGGCGGGTGGTGATCCTCGAAGGCGGTGACCGAACCCGCGAGCTCTTCCCGGGAGAGATCGCGACCGTCAAGAGCGTCGACGGCGAGGTCGTGACCCCCGTGCACGACGACTCCGCGGTGTTCGCGGGCATGGACCCGATGGACATGCGCTGGTGGCGGCACAACGACGGCAGTAAGCCGTACGTCACGCACCGGGCGGCGCAGTTCGACCGGTTGAACGCGGTGAACATCGCCCGGCTCGGCATCTACACCGCACCAGGCCCGCCGCAGGCCACGCCGACGTTCGACGAGCGGTCCGGGTACCCGATCTTCCTCAAGAAGACGCGGCCAGACTCCACCGGCTACCTCGTCGTGTCGGAGCTGACCACCTCGACCTCGGCCACCGTCGACCCGCTCGCGGGGAAGTTGCTCGCCAACCTGCTCGCCGTGCCCGCCTCGGTGCCGCTCGACCCGCCACCGCCGAGCTGGGACGGCTTCACCGAGGGTTTCGAGAACGGCCTCGGCGCGTGGACCGTGCTCAAAGGCACCCTGGCGGTCTCGACCGCGAAAGCCCACACCGGTACGCAGAGCCTGGGCAAGTCCGGTGGGCCCGGCGTCGTCTACCGCCAAGGCACGGCCACGCACGGCACCGTCACGCTCTGGTTCTACGACGACGCCGCCTCGACCGACACCATGTTCGTGGCCCGCGTCGACGACGACCCCGACACCGGGCACTTCCGCGGCATCGGCGTCCGCACGGACATCAACGCGA
This sequence comes from Nonomuraea cypriaca, assembly GCF_015645445.1. Lineage (GTDB taxonomy): Bacteria > Actinomycetota > Actinomycetes > Streptosporangiales > Streptosporangiaceae > Nonomuraea > Nonomuraea cypriaca. Next base: position 173,815 of record NZ_JADOGI010000001.1, read on the forward strand.
CCCACTACGTGCTGCGCGTCGACGGCACCTTCAGCGTCACCTCGGTCGTGCGGACGACTGGCTGGCACCAGTTCCGTTGGGACTACACGTCCGGTACCGGCGTCACCATGTCCATCGACGGCCAGCAGATCGGCACCGCGACCGGGCTCGCCATGTTCAGCACCATCGCCCTCGGTGACTGGTGGGGCATCCAGTCCGAGTCAGGCATCAACTTCGTCGACGACATCGCCGTCGTAATAGCGTCTTGACCACGGCGGACGGGACCCGCCGAGCTTCGGCTGGGTGGGTCCCGTCCGTGTGTTCAGACGCGCTCACCTACCTACCTCGCAAGTCCTCGGTCGCATCACCGGCGCGGTGGTCGCCAACCTGATGTTCGCTCTCGACCCAGTCCACACCGCCACTACCCACCGCGCGACAGCGGCGCACGGTGGGTAGTGGCCGTGGCCACTGCCGGGCTCCTGTTGGTGATCTTCTCCCTCGTCCGGTCCGGCCGTGTCGAGCCTGCCCCGCACGCGGTGGGTGCCTACATCGGCGCCGCCCACTGCCCTAGTGCCACGGGCGGGGGAAGGTGTCGCCATCGAGTCGGGCGCCGGGGACGAGGCCGAGTGGGTCGGTGACGACGTGCTCGGTGCCGCTGTAGGTCGTTGCCTCGTCCATGTAGACGATGACGTGTGCGAACCTGGCCAGGTCGGTGCGGTTGGGCAGGGCCATGTGGCCGGTGTAGCCGCTGTGGAAGGTGCAGTCGCCGGCCCGTAGTGGCACGGTGACGCGAGGGATCCACCGTAGCGACGGGTCCAGCGCGAAGAGGTCTTCCTCGTTTCGGAGGTCCTGCGGTCGCAGGCCGGTGCGGTGCTGGGTGCCGGGTAGAAAGGTCATGCAACCTCGCTCGGGCGGAACGTCGACCAACGCGATCCATGCCGACAACGGGAGTCGGCCACTGGCGTGTGGCCAGTACGGCCGGTCCTGGTGGAACTCCGTGGCGACGTTGTTGTGTGGCTCCTTGACCAGCATGTGGTCGTGCCAGAGTCGCAGCGGGAACCCGGCGAGTTGTTCGGCGACGCGGCCGAGTCGCGGGTCGAAGGTGAGCGCGCGGAGATTGTCGTCGTGTTGCCAGACGTTGACCAGTTGGCTGAAGGCGCCCTGCTTCTCCAGGCTCTCCGCGCGATGGACGGTCAGGAACGCCTCGGCGCTGGTCCGGAAGAGCTCGACCTGGTCCGGGTCGAGCACGCCACGCACTCGGACGAAACCGTGTTCACGGTACGCCGCAACGAGTTCGTCCCGCACTCGACCGTCGGCGCCGACATCGCTTGTTATGGTCGTGGTCATTCTCGCCTCCAGCACTTGGGTTGTACCCAGTGTCAGGGTGGTACGCCGTCGTGGGCTAGTCGGATCCCTGCCAGTAGTCGTACGATCCCGACATGACGCCGACACTGCACGAGCACGCGGTGTTCGCCAGAGGACCGATCTTGGGCGCTGTCCATGAACTGAGCACGGACGTCGAGTCGCACGCGCACGATTTCCTCGAGATCGCCGTGACCGGGGCCGGCCGTGGCAGGCACGTGACCAGCGGGGGCGAGCGTGAGTTGCGCTGCGGTGAGGTCGTCATCCTGCGGCCAGGGGCCTGGCACGGGTTTCGGGACTGTGTGGGCCTGACAGTCGCCAACTGCTGCCTGTCGGCCAAGGCGTTACGAGCGGAGTTGGCCGCGCTGCACGACATTCCAGCGCTGCGCCGGATTCTGTGGACCGATCCCATGGCGTCCGGCACACACGGAGTCGCAGTGACGACTGTCGGCCAGACCGCCGCGGAAGAGGCCACCGCGGAGATCGGCAGGCTCGAACGGGACCTCGCGGCCCCAGAGGCCCGGCCCGGCCGCGTGTTGGGCCGACTGGTCACCGTGCTGGGCATTCTCGCCGACGGCCGTGACCTCGAACCCGCGACCGCCGAGTCCGCGATCCACCCCGCCGTCGCGGCGACCGTCGCCCGGCTCGAGGAGGCACCCGCCCAGCAGTGGCGACTGGACGATCTCGCCCGGGCGGTCAATCTGGATCCCGCCTATCTCGGCCGGCTGTTCGCACAGGACATCGGGTTGACCACCATGAACTTTCTGGCCCGAGTGCGGGCCGAACGCGCCGCCACGTTGCTGGCGAACTCCACCCTGTCGGCCGCCCAGGTCGGCGCCACCGTCGGCTGGGGCGATCCCACCTACTTCGCCCGCCGCTTCCGGACTCTGGTCGGGCTCACACCCAGCGAATACCGACGACGCAGCCAAGCCATCCCGACGCACTACCGTCCCGGCGGTGGCGCCGATGACGAGGACGACCTTCGGCCCAAGCGGGCCAACAGGTACGGTCCTGTGCCCCTCTCTGTAAGACTCTTGTGAGACATGGGACGAATGAGTCCTTTTAATGCGAAGCAGGGCGAGACAGGACGATCGATACAGTGACGATGACCCTCGCTGACCAGGCCGCCCTGAGCGGGCAGGGCTGCCGGGTTGGCCGACCAAGCTGGTACTGGCGCATGTGCCCGGGTTCGAGGCCTGACGTCTACGAGAGCGGGTCCATGTACGGGTGGTCTTTCACCCGGTCATAGATGCGACGCAACCACGGCTGCCGAACCGCCGCCAGCCGCTCTAGCGTGCTGAGGAACACCTGCCTATCGGGGCCGAAAGGACCGTTTGGCAGCAGCGGGGGTGGATCATCACGGCGAACGTCGGCCGGCATCGCGTACGCCGCCGGTTTGAGCCGCCGATCATCGTTGAAGGCCAGGTACGTCCACACGTCCGCGGCCAGTGGCACCGCCGCTCCTGCGTCGCACGGCCATACCTCACCGGTCTGTGGATGCCGTGGTACCAGGGCGATGTCCGTGATCGCGGAGGATAGGCCGGGTCCGGCCAGGACGAGGTGTCGTTTCGGTGGCCCCGGAGGGAGCAGACTGTCGATCGCTCGGCGAAATGCTTCGGCGACGGGCCCGTCAGGGACGGACACCCGCTTACCATCCGAGACCGCCAGCAGGTGCGCCAGTGTCACCGCGACTGCGGCCTCCCGGATGAGCATGCTGCCGATCGTGCCGCATGCCGAGCGCGGCGCCTGGAACTACACGATCAGCCTGGCCGACGGCCACCCGCACCTGCCCGTATGCGGCGACCGGGCGCGCACCCGGTCCGAAAGCCTGCACGCCTTGGCCGATCCCCGGCTGACCGGGATGAGCCGGAAGGAGCTGAACGAGCTGGCCGGGTCCCTGGCCTCGGGTCAGGCGGCCCTGGCCGAGCTGCGCAACTTCGAAATCCGCGGTGGCCCACGCCGACAGGCCAAGGCCGACCACGGACGACCTCTGCTCACCGCCGCCGACAAGGTCCTGATCGCCATCGTTTATCTCAGCCAGATCTGCTCTCAGCGCGTCCTGTCGGAGATGCTCGAGATCAGCCAGCCCCCGACCGGTCAGGCGGTCACCGAGATCGGCAAGCTATTGGCCGCCCGCAAACTCAAGATCGAACCCACCGTGCTGCGCTTCACCAGCTCCGGTGCGCTTCGTGACTTCCTGGACAGCAACACCGTCCCGACGCGACCGAACCGGCTGGCGCTTCTCGGAGAGCCGGCGCTGACCGGGATGAGCCGCCCGGAACTGGCGGAACTGATCGAGCGGCTGTCGCTGCGGCAGGCCGCCGAGGCCGAGCAGCGCAAGCATCGCCAGCGCGGCGGTGACCGGCAGGCCGGAGCCCGCGGAGGCATCTTCCAGGGAAAGATCACCGCCGCGAGCGCCGGGGGAAAGGGGCGCGGGGTGGTTCAGCACCTCGGCGATCCAGTCCAGCCCTTCGGTGAGGTATCCCCGGATCATCCACCACGGCCAGAGAGCGCGGACCATCTCACTTAGCCGGTCCAGTTCACTGCTGTCCAGCAGTCGGTGCCATGCCGTGTGCAGGTTGTCGTGCTCGGCCTCCAGCTGCTCGAATACCTCGGTCTGGGCTTTCGCCGGCGCCCAGACTCGGGTGCCGGCGGCTGCCGCCAGCCGTTGGTAGAAATCCGCGTGCTGGTCACGCATGAGGTCCTGTTCGCCGCTGCCGGTCAGCTGGTCCATGGCATATGCGCGAACGGTTTCCAGCATGCCGAAACGGGGATCGGCGCCGCCCCGCCGCGGTACGACAAGGCTGCTTTCGACCAGGTGACCGTGCCGTTCGAGGACGGTCCGCACCTCTTGTTCGCGGACCTCCGCTACAGCCTCCAGAGTCCAGCCACCGGAGAAGACCGCGAGCCCGCGCAACATCGCCTGTTCATCGAGGCCAAGCAAGCCGTAGCTCCATCCGATGGTCTGCTGGATCGTACGCTGTCGCTCGGGCAGATCCCTCGGACCGCTGCCAAGGATCCGCAGTCCTGGATCCAGCCGTGCCAGCAGGGCCCAGGGCGGAAGCACACGCGTACGGGCCGCCGCTAACTCGATCGCCAGCGGCATATGTTCGAGCCGAAGGCAGATCTGGCCGATGGCGGCGGTGTCGTCCTCGGCCGGTTCGACCGCGGCCTGGCGCATCCGTTCGATGAAGAGCTCGCTCGCCGCATCCGAGGTCAACGGGCCGACCGGAAACACCTGCTCGTCGCGGACCCGCAACGGCCCACGACTGGTGGCCAGCACCCTCAACCGCGGCGCGGACGAGAGCTGCTCGGCGATCAACACCGCCGCGTCGGGAAGATGTTCAAGATTATCGACCACCAGCAACATGTGGCGTCCGCGAAGGAAATCTCGCAAGATCCCAGCCAGCGGCTGAGCACCGAGCTCACGCAGACCGAGGTTTTCGGCGATGGTGGGCATCACCAAATTCGGGTCCTGCACCGACGCGAGCGGCACGAACACCAGGCCGTCGCGGAAACCAGTCAGCAGTTCGTGTGCGACCGCCAGCGCGAGCCGCGTCTTGCCGACTCCTCCCGGCCCCGTCAAGGTCAACAACCGGGCCGACGGTGACCGGAGCCGGCTGACAACATCGATGATCTCGGCCTCTCGGCCAACCATGCTGGACGGCATAGCCGGCAACCGCGGCGTCGCTCCGCGCGGACGCAGAGTGGCTTCCAACTCGGCCCGTTCGTCCCCGCCCAGTCCGAGTGCCGCAACAAGCGCCCCCACTGTGTGCGGATACGGGTGCTGGCGCGCACCACGCTCCAGCGAGCTCACCGCGTTGGCGCTGAGCCCGGCCCGCTCGGCAAGCTGTTCCTGCGTCAAGCCGCCGCGTACGCGCAGCTGGCGGAGCTTCGCACCGAACGACCCGTCGCCGCCTCGCACACTTGCCAGTGTGTGATCACTGTCCAGTCTGCCACCCGTCTCCTGCTCGATGCTCATCCCATCCTTAGCCACCACTACGACTGACGACAACCGGGCCGACCCGACGACCAGAAGGACGCCACCGCGATGAGCAATTCCGATATCGAAACAGTCCGGCGCATCTACGACGCCTTCGCGAGGCGCGACCTGGACGCCATCCGTGCCGCCATTGCCGCGGACGCGGTGATCGAGCAGTCATCCGTGCTGCCCTGGGGCGGCCGGCATATCGGCCCAGATGGGTTGGCGGCATTCCTGGGCACGCTGCTCAGCCATGTCGACCCAACGCTGGAGGTCGACCAGATCTTCGACGCAGGCGACGCCATCATCCAGGCTCGGCCACACACATGGTCGAGTTCTCGCGCACGGCAACCAATACCGGGCCACAGAGCTACACACCTGGCAGCTCAAGGACGGGGAAGTGACGTCCTTCCGAGTCTGGATCGACGTGCCGGCGATGCAGGCCGCCCTCGCCGGCACGACTGCCGGAAACGGAAACTGATCGCGTCACGCACGATCCAGTCCCGCATCGACAACAATTCCATCAGAACGGCCTTGTAATGAAAGCAGTGACGTTTTACCTTGCTTGTGGGCCGTCGACGGGAGGACGAGATGGGATCCATTGCGGCGCAGGCGGACACGCGGATGATGGGCATCGTGCACGGGGCGCTGCGCCGGGATCTGGACCGCACCCGTGCGGTACTGGCCGGGACGCCGTATCCGCAGGGCCGGCAGCGTCGCGCGCTGGGCGGGCACGTGGTGTGGATGATGGAGTTCCTGCACGCCCACCACAGCGGTGAGGATGAGGGTCTGTGGCCGCTGGTGCGCGCACGCAACCCGGCCGCCGGGCCGCTGCTCGATTCGCTGGACGCCGATCACCGCCGGATCGCCCCGGCGAGCGAGACGTTGACGGCCGCCGCCCGGCACTACGCGGCCACCACCACCGACCAGACACGCCTCGACCTCCTCGCCGCCCTGGAGGCGCTGGCGGACGTGCTCGTGCCGCACCTCGAACGCGAGGTCGAAGAGGCCATGCCGGTCGTGTCGGTGAGCATCACCGACGCCGAGTGGCGCGCCTGGGACCAGGCCTACAACGTCAAGCCGAAGTCGCTTTCCCGGCTCGGCATGGAGGGGCACTGGCTGCTGGACGGCATCGACCCCGAGAGTTACCAGCTCGTGGTGCATCAAGTCCCGCCGCTGCCCCGGTTCATTCTGCTGCGCGGCTTCGCCCGGACCTACCGGCGCCGGGCCGCCGCCCGCTGGCAACCGGAGATCCCGGCCACCGGCGCTCGGGTATGACGACGGACCAGCCGCGGGCGCGACGTGCGTACCGGTCGCCACGACGTGAGCAGCAGGCCGCGGAAACACGGGCGGCGGTGCTCGCCGCCGCCGACCGGCTGTTCGCGGAACGCGGCTGGGCGGGCACCGGGATGCGGGAGGTCGCCCGCGCGGCGGGGGTGTCGGTGGAGACGGTGTATGCCAGCTTTCACTCCAAAACCGGGCTGCTCATGGCGGCGATCGACGTCGCCGTGGTCGGCGACGACGAACCCGTGCCGCTCAACCAACGGCCCGAGTTCGCCGCGCTCACCTCCGGGACCCGGCCCGAGCGCATCGCGGCCGCCGCCCGGCTGGGCACCATCATTCATCAGCGCACCGCAGGGGTGTATCTCGCGCTCCGGGAGGCAGCGGCCTCCGACGCGGACCTGGCCCGGCACTTGCAGGTCACGCAGGATCGGCGGCGCATCACCATCGCGGAGATCATGTCCAGCATCGCCGGCCGGGCGGTGACCCCCCAGGAACGCGACGGGCTGACGGCGATCGCCTCCGTCGAGGTCTTCCACCTGCTCACCGAACTGTCCGGCTGGACGCCGCAGCAGTACGAAACATGGCTGGCAGAGGTCATCGACCGGCTCCTCGACCCCTGACGGGACCGGCACCGGTGTGCCCCACCCAGGAAGGAAACCTCCCATGCACCCTCCACCCAAGGCCGAGCCCATCCCCGGCCGCAGGACGTGGTAGCCGTGGCCCGCCCCTACCACGACTGCGTCCAGATCCACATCCGCGCCGAACCGCGCACCGTCTGGAATCTGATCGCCGACGTCACCCGCATGGGCGAATGGAGCCCGGTGTGCCGACGCTGCGCATGGATAGCCCCGGCCACCGGCCCGGCGGTCGGGGCCCGGTTCGTCGGTCACAACCGCATGGCCGGCCTGCGCTGGTCACGCGAATGCGAGGTTGTGGTCTGCGAGCCCGGGACCGAGTTCGCCTTCCTCACCCATGTGCGCGGCCGCCCGTCGACGCTGTGGCGTTACCTGCTCGCTTCCGGCGACGCCGGAGGCACCCAGGTGATCGAGCAGTACACCGTATCGCCGACCTCCGCCTCCCCCCGATGGGCCGAGGCCCTCCAGAGCATCCCCGCAGCGCGCAGGCGCACACGGGCCGCCACCCGCGCCGGCATGATCCAAACCCTCCAGCGGATCAAGACCACCGCCGAAGCGGCCTCACTCGTCCGGCCATGACACCACCGTCGTCATCACTCGAAACCAAGAAAGACAGCCCAGAAATCCCATCTCCGCGCAGGTGCGGGCCATGCGGGGACCTACGTCGTCACCTTCGGGCGCTGCCAGCAATAACAAGGGGAAATCAGAGCGCTTGGCTCACTGCGGCAGAGCGACTTCCTACGAAGAGCGCACGGCATTTCCGCAACGGGAAAAGGATGGTGTCGTAACAATGCGTCTTTCCATGAGCAGAGTTCTGGTGGTCGCCATCGCCGGGTTATGCCTGGTCGGGTGTGGATCAC
>NZ_JADOGI010000010.1 GCF_015645445.1 Nonomuraea cypriaca
GGGCCTAGGGTGGGGGGCGGGTGTGTTGTGACGGCCGGGTTCGGGTCGCGTTCGGGGAGGTGTGGGCGGCTTGGGAGCTGAGCGGGAGTTGGTGTCGGCCGCAGCCGAGGGCGATGAGCTGCAGATCGAGGCGGCGCTCCGGCCCAAGAGGCTGAGCGAGTTCATCGGCCAGGGCCGCGTGCGAGAGCAGCTGTCCCTCGTACTCGAAAGCGCCCTGCGCCGGCAGCGGCCCCCTGACCACGTCCTCATGAACGGGTCCCCGGGGCTGGGCAAGACGACCCTGGCCATGATCATCGCGGCCGAGCTGAACGCGCCGCTCCGGATCACCTCGGGCCCCGCGCTGGAGCGGGCCGGGGACCTCGCGTCCATCCTGTCGACGCTGGCCGAGGGCGAGGTGCTGTTCATCGACGAGATCCACCGGATGGCCAGGCCCGCCGAGGAGATGCTCTACCTCGCCATGGAGGACTTCAGGGTCGACATCGTCGTCGGCAAGGGTCCGGGAGCCACCGCCATCCCGCTCGACATCGCCCCGTTCACGCTGGTCGGCGCCACCACTCGGGCCGGGCTGCTGCCCGCGCCGCTGCGCGACCGGTTCGGCTTCACCGCGCACATGGACTTCTACGAGGTGGGCGAGCTGGAGCAGGTGCTCAACCGCTCCGCCAAACTACTCGGCGTCACGCTGCCCGGCGAGGGCGCACACGAGATCGCCAGGCGCTCGCGCGGCACGCCCCGCATCGCGAACCGGCTGCTGAGGCGCGTACGCGACTTCGCCGACGTCCGTGCCGATGGCGTGGTCAACCGGGACATCGCCTCGGCGGCGCTCAACCTCTACGAAGTCGACGCCGAAGGGCTTGACCGGCTCGACCGGGCGGTGCTGGGTGTGCTGCTGAAGAAGTTCGGCGGCGGCCCGGTGGGGCTTTCCACGCTGGCGGTGGCCGTGGGCGAGGAGCCGGAGACGGTCGAAGTGGTGGCCGAGCCGTTCCTTGTCCGCCAGGGTCTGCTGGCCAGGACCCCGCGCGGCCGGGTCGCGACCGCGGCCGCGTGGAGCCACCTCGGCTTGACCCCGCCCCCAGATGCGTTCGGAGCGACACTTTTCACCTGATCACAGAACGGTTGCAACCGTTTCAAAATGGGAACTTCCCCGCGCGCCGAAACGCTGCCTCGTTGCCGCGTTTCGCAACAAGCGCCTACACTCCGTGGCTTGGCTGGCTGTGTAGGCTGACGGGCTGAGCGGCGCGGCCCCGGACGCAACGCACGGAATTTCCGGCGCGAGGCCGGTGTCAACGTCTTGTACGACAATTGGAAGGTCGCCCCTTATGGACATGGGACAACTGGGTAGTATCCTGCCGCTGATTCTGCTGGTGGTGGTGTTCTACTTCCTGCTGATTCGCCCTCAGCGCAAGCGTCAGCAAGAGGCGGTCAAAATGCAGAACTCCCTGGCGCCCGGCGCGCGGGTCATGACCACGACGGGTCTGTTCGGCACCGTGGTCGCGGTGGAGAATGAGGACGTGGTCCTCGAGGTCGCGCCAGGGATCGAAACCCGCTGGGTGAAGGCCGCGATCGGCCGCGTCGTCACGCCCGGCGACGCCCCTGCCGCCGGGGAAGACGAAGAGGGCGACAAGGAGTCCGAGGCCACCGTGGATCACAACGGCGACCAGGGCTCCAGCTCCAAGCAGTCCTGACCAAGCTCTGCGCCCAACCTCTATCCGAAAGAACTGACGACCAGTGGCCCGACCGACCAGCCGCCACAGCCGACCGGGGCGTACGCTCCTGGTGCTGCTGGCGCTCATCCTCGCCCTGGGCGGGACGATGTTCCTGCAGCAGGCGTACACGCCCAAGCTGGGGCTCGACCTCGCCGGCGGCACGACGGTGACTCTGTCGCCCGTGACTCAGAACAACGCGGCGCCGCCTGAGGAGATCCTCGACCGCGCGGTCAACATCATCCGCGACCGGGTCAACGGCACCGGCATCTCCGACGCGGAGGTCGCCAAGTCCGGCGACAACATCATCATCTCCATTCCGGGCGTGGGGCAGAGCGAGGCAGTCAAGCTGGTCGCCACCACCGCGGAGCTGCGCTTCCGCCAGGTTCTCGCGATGGAGCCCACGCAGATCCCGCAGGAAATGGCCACCAACGCGCCGACGCCGAGCGCCTCGCCCTCGGCCTCCGCCACGGGCTCGGCCAAGCCGTCCAGCTCGCAGTCGGCCACCACGCCGGCCCCGAGCGCGTCCCCCACGGGTAAGGCGCTGTCGTCGGCGCTGACCGCGGCCTCGCCCGCGCCGTCGCCCTCGGCCACTCAGGACGGCGGACAGCAGGACGGCAAGAAGGACCAGGACGCCAAGAAGGGACAGGACGCCAAGTCCACGCCGACGCCGACCGGCGAAACCAGCCCTCCGCCGCAGCAGGACCCCAACGCCGGCGTCAACACCGAGGGCATCGACCCCGCGGTGCTGGCCCAGTACAACAAGCTCGACTGCGCCGACCCGAAGAACCGCGGTCAGGGCGTCCAGGACGACCCCAACAAGCAGTTCGCCGGCTGTGAGACCGACGGCAGCTTCAAGTACGTCCTCGACGTCGCCAAGGTCGTCGGCACCGACATCAACACGGCCTCCGCGGGCGTCCAGCAGGGCACCACCGAGTGGGTCGTCCAGCTCGACTTCAAGAGCAAGGGCGCGGGCGAGTGGAGCAAGCTCACCACCACCGCGTACAACTCGCCGGAGCCGCGCAACAAGGTCGCGGTCGTGCTCGACGGCGTCGTCATCACCGCGCCCAACATCATCAGCCCGATCCCCGGCGGCCGGGCCGAGATCACCGGCGGTTTCGACCAGATCAGCGCCACCAACCTGGCCGACCAGCTCAAGTACGGCGCGCTGCCGCTGAAGTTCAACCGCAGCTCGATCGAGACCGTCTCCTCGACGCTGGGCCAGGACCAGCTCCAGGGCGGCCTGATCTCGGGCGTCATCGGCCTCGCGCTCGTGGTCCTGTACAGCTTGTTCTACTACCGGGGCCTGGGCATCGTGGCGGTGCTGAGCCTCGTGGTCGCCACGGTCATCACCTACACGTCCGTGGTCGTGCTCGGGCACAACGCCGGCTTCCGGTTGTCGCTGCCGCACATCATCGGCCTGGTGGTCTCGATCGGCATCACCGCCGACTCCTTCATCGTGTACTTCGAACGCATACGTGATGAGATGAAGGAAGGGCGGCGGTCGCTCCGCGCGGCCGTCGAGGTGGCCTGGGTCCGTGCCCGGCGCACGATCCTGATCGCCGACGCCGTCATGTTCATCGCCGCGATCGTGCTGTACTTCCTGGCGGTGGGCGGTGTGGCCGGGTTCGCGTTCGCGATGGGCCTGACCACGCTGATCGACGTCGTGGTGGTGTTCCTGTTCACGAAGCCGTTCATCGCCATGCTGGCGAGGGTGAGGTTCTTCGCCAAGGGGCACCCGCTGTCCGGGCTCGACGCCGAGCGTATGAGCGAGGCCGGCTCGGGCGGCCGCACGACCACTCCGCAGGAGGCCTGAGATGGGATTGGGGCGTCGCCTCTATCGGGGCGAGATCGACGTCGACTTCGTCGGCAAGTGGCGGCTCTGGTACAGCCTGTCCGGCCTGCTGCTGGTCGTGTCGCTGGCCGGCCTGCTGTTCAACGGGCTCAACCTGGGCGTGGAGTTCAAGGGCGGTTCGGTCTTCTCGTTCGCGGCGCCGAGCGCCGGCATCGAGCAGGTCCGGGAGACCTTCCAGGACGAGGGCGTGCACCAGCCGATCGTGCAGACGGCCGGCGACCGGTGGCGGGTCACCACCGAGACCCTCTCGGAAGGCACCATGAACCAGGTGCAGACCGCGATCGCCAAGGACTACAACGTCCCCGCCGACCAGGTCGACATTCAGTCGATCGGCGCGTCCTGGGGCGGTGAGGTCTCCCAGAAGGCCTGGATCGGCCTGGGCGTGTTCATGCTGGCGATCATCTTGTATCTGTCGATGGCGTTCGAGCCGAAGATGGCGCTCGCGGCCATCGTCGCGCTCGTGCACGACCTCGTCATCACGGCCGGCATCTACGCCTGGTCGGGCTTCGAGGTCACGCCCGCGACGCTGCTGGGCTTCCTGACCATCCTCGGTTACTCGCTCTACGACGCGGTCGTGGTGTTCGACATGATCAAGGAAGTCACGTCCAAGCTGGGGCACACGTCCAAGCAGACGTACTCGATGGCGGCCAACAACGCGCTCAACCACACGCTGATCCGGTCGCTGAACACCTCGCTGGTCGCGATCCTGCCGGTGGCGGCGATCCTGTTCATCGGCACCACGCTGCTCGGCGCGGGCACGCTGAAGGACCTGTCGCTGGCCCTGTTCGTGGGCATGATCGTGGGCACGTACTCGTCGATCTGCGTGGCGACGCCGCTGCTGGTGACGCTCAAGGAGCGGGAGCCGAAGTACCAGGCCATCGCCAGGCGGCTGGCCTCCACGGGTGGTGGCAAGAAGGGTTCCAAAAGCGCGGCCGTAGCCAAGGGGTAGGCGGCGCGCCCATCACGACGACGCCCCCGGCACCGCGATCACGCGGGCCGGGGGCGTCGTCGTGCGCCCTCAAGCACGTGCTGTGTTGTCCGGAGTGGCGGCGGGATGCACCATCATGGAGCGCGGCAGATCGCCGGTGGAGAATGCGAGGGAAAACCCCATGACCGAGCTGAGCAAGATGATCCTGGACAAGATCAGGGACGTGCCCGACTACCCCAAGCCGGGAGTCCTGTTCAAGGACATCACGCCGCTCCTCGCCGACCCGGTCACGATGGCGGCCGTGGTGGACGAACTGGCCGGGCTGCACCAGGTGGACAAGATCGTGGGGATCGAGGCGCGCGGCTTCATCCTCGCCGCACCGGTGGCGTATCGGGCGGCGGCCGGGTTCGTGCCGGTGCGGAAGAAGGGAAAACTGCCCGCCGAAACCCTGGAAGAGTCCTACGATCTGGAGTACGGCTCCGCGACCATCGAGGTCCACCGTGACGCGTTCGCGCCCGGCGACCGTGTCCTCATCGTCGACGACGTGCTGGCCACCGGCGGCACGGCGAAGGCGACCGTGGACCTCGTGCAGCGGGCCGGAGCCCGGGTCGTCGCCATCGCGGTGCTCATGGAACTGGGCTTCCTGAAGGGCCGGGACCGGGTCGAGGGAGTGGAGCTGCACTCCCTCGTGATCGTCTGAGTCCGGCCCGCGACTGCCCAGGTTGGACGCCTGGATACACTGGTGGGATCTGGACTCGAACGTGAGGAGCAATTGCGTGAGGAGTCTGTGTGCCCCGTGATGCGGTCGTGCCCGACGTAACCGACGCAGCAGGCAGTGCCGAGCCGTCCGGCGTGCCGGCGGTGCGTCGCAGGCGGTTTGGGGGTGGGGCCATGAACCCGGTGCTGGAGCCGTTGTTCCGGACCGTCCGGGCCACCCATCCCAAGGCGGACCTGCGCGTCATCGAGCGTGCATACGACGTGGCCGCCTATCACCACCGTGACCAGAAGCGGAAGTCCGGCGACCCGTACATCACCCATCCGCTCGCCGTGGCGACGATCCTGGCCGAGCTCGGCACGGACGACGAGACGCTGTGCGCGGCCCTGCTCCACGACACGGTCGAGGACACCGCCTACAGCCTCGACGAGCTGCGCGGCGACTTCGGCGAGACCATCGCCTCCCTGGTCGACGGCGTGACCAAGCTGGACAAGGTGAAGTTCGGGGACGCCGCGCAGGCCGAGACGGTGCGCAAGATGGTCGTCGCCATGTCGCGCGACATCCGCGTGCTGATCATCAAGCTGGCCGACCGGCTGCACAACATGCGCACCATGCGCTACCTGCCTGAGCACAAGCGCCACCAGAAGTCGCGCGAGACGCTGGAGATCTTCGCCCCGCTGGCCCACCGCCTGGGCATGAACACGATCAAGTGGGAGCTCGAGGACCTCGCGTTCGCCATGCTCTATCCCAAGCGCTACGACGAGATCGCGCGCATGGTGTCGGAGCGGGCGCCGCGCCGCGACCTGTTCCTGCAGGAGGTCATCGAGAAGGTCTCCGGCGACCTGCGCGAGGCCAAGATCCGCGCCGTGGTCAAGGGCCGGCCGAAGCACTACTACTCGGTCTACCAGAAGATGATCGCGCGGGACGTGGCGTTCGACGACATCTACGACCTGGTGGGCATCCGCGTGCTGGTCGACAGCGTACGCGACTGCTACGCGGCGCTCGGCACCATCCACGCGCGGTGGAATCCGGTGCCCGGCCGGTTCAAGGACTACATCGCGATGCCCAAGTTCAACATGTACCAGTCGCTGCACACGACGGTGATCGGTCCCGAGGGCAAGCCGGTGGAGCTGCAGATCCGTACCCACGCGATGCACCACAGGGCCGAATACGGCGTGGCCGCGCACTGGAAGTACAAAGAGGAGGTCGGCACCCCCGGCCCCACAGGCAAGGTCAAGCCGGGCAGCGACATGGCCTGGCTGCGTCAGCTCCTCGACTGGCAGAAGGAGACCTCGGACCCCGGTGAGTTCCTGGAGTCGCTGAGGTTCGACCTGTCGGTGTCCGAGGTCTACGTGTTCACCCCGAAGGGGCAGGTCATCGCGCTGCCCGAGGGGGCCACGCCGGTCGACTTCGCCTACGCGGTGCACACCGAGGTGGGCCACCGCTGCATCGGCGCCCGGGTCAACGGCCGGCTGGTGCCACTGGAGTCACGGCTCGGCAACGGCGACACGGTGGAGATCTTCACCTCCAAGTCGCCGGACGCGGGGCCGTCGCGCGACTGGCTGAAGTTCGTCAAGTCGGGCCGGGCCCGTAACAAGATCAGGCAGTGGTTCTCCAAGGAGCGCCGCGAGACCGCGATCGAGGCGGGCAAGGAGGCCATCGGCCGCGCCATGCGCAAGCAGGGGCTGCCGCTGCAGCGCCTGATGTCCGGCGAGGCGCTCCTGGCCCTGGCTCGCGACCTGCGCTACCCCGACGTGTCCGCGCTCTACGCGGCCGTGGGGGAGGGCCATGTCGCCGCCCAGGCCGTCGTGCAGAAGCTCGTGGCCTCCATCGGCGGCGTCGACAGCGCCGAGGAGGACATCGCCGAGACGTCGCTGCCCACGCGGCTGCGCGGCCGGCCCCGCGGCGGGGGCGGCGCCGGCGTGGTCGTGGCGGGCGACGCCGACGTGTGGGTACGCTTGTCGAAGTGCTGCACCCCCGTTCCCGGCGACGAGATCGTCGGGTTCGTCACCCGGGGCCACGGCGTGTCCGTGCACCGCGCAGACTGCACCAACGTCCAGCAGCTCAAGACGCAGCCGGACCGGCTCGTGGACGTGAGCTGGTCGCCGAGCGACGACAGCGTGTTCCTGGTGGCGATCCAGGTGGAGGCGCTGGACCGGCCGCGGCTGCTCTCCGACGTCACCCGGACCCTCTCCGACCAGCACGTCAACATCCTGA
Source organism: Nonomuraea cypriaca (assembly GCF_015645445.1). GTDB lineage: Bacteria > Actinomycetota > Actinomycetes > Streptosporangiales > Streptosporangiaceae > Nonomuraea > Nonomuraea cypriaca. The sequence continues at coordinate 7,416 of NZ_JADOGI010000010.1, forward strand.
GCGCCTCGGTCACGACCTCGCGGGACCGGGTGGCGGTCAGCAAGTTCACGTTCGAGATGGGCGACCCCAAGCACCTGGGCCACGTGCTCAAGGCCGTGCGCAGCATCCAGGGCGTCTTCGACGTCTACCGGGTGAGCGGCGCGAGCGGCTGAGCTACCCGGCCAGGCTCGGGAGGTTGACCACGATGGCCTCCTGCGTGCTGCGCGCGATCACCACGACCGCCTCGACGGACGGGTCGGGGTTCTCCTCGCGGTGCGGCACGTAGGGCGGGACGTAGACGTAGTCGCCGGGTCCCGCGTCGATCCGCGACTCCCGCCCGTCCTCCAGGAAGACGAACGACGGGGTGCCGCTGACGACGTAGATGGCCGTCTCGGAAGCCCCGTGGTGGTGGTCGGACGAGCGGGTGGCGGGGGAGACGTGCGTCTGGCCCATCCACAGCCGCTGGGAGCCCGCCGTGGCGCCGCTGATCGCGGCCAGCCTGCGCATGCCGGAGCTCTGCGCCGTTTCGCCTGAGAGTCCTCCTGAGCCCACGTGAGCCAGCGGCCGGTGAAAAGGGTCGCCCTCCGTGCGGTAACCCTCCCAGAGGCGCCCTCCGGCCCGCTCCAGCACATCCGAGGCGACGGCCGCCAGACGCACCGGGTCGTCCTGGGCGGCGAGCAGCTCTCCTGCCAGCTTCGGGTCGTGCGCGCGCAACTCGCGCAGCAGCCACTTGCCGCTGCCCTGCCACCACCGCCCCACGCCGAGCGCCGTCGTGGCCGCCGCCTGCACGATCTCCCAGCGGATGAACGCCTGCTCGCCCGGGTCCGTCGCCCCCGACAGGTCGTCGAGCAGGTCCGACAATACGTATCTCGCCCGCTCCGCCTGCGTGCCTGTCAGGCCCTCAGGGCCGGCCGCCAGGCGCTCGCCCAGCGCGCTCTGCAGGTCGCTGGCCCGGCCGCCGGTCCTGTCGGTCAGCACCGCGCCCTCCGCGCAGATGCGCGCCAGGACCGGCCGCCGCCTGCCGAAGTCCTTGTCCAGGTACGCCTCCAGGCTGACCTCGCTGTGCACGAGCAGCTCGACGGGCCACTCGCGCCAGCGCAGCGACTCGCGGTAGGGGACGGCCAGGCCGTCGAGCACCACCACGACGTCGAGGTCCGAGGTGCTGGTGCGGCGCTCGGTGAGCACGCTACCGCCGACGAAGGCGTAGAGAGCTCCGGGGAACATCTCATCGACGAGGGCACGCGCGGCGCTGACGGGATCCATGCCGCCAGCCTAGATCTCCGGCCCGGCCGCCCGCGGCCCGATTGACCACGTGCGGCCGCTCCGGCGGCGGGTCAGCTGAACTCGGTGAGCGTGCGCTCGGCCTCCTCCAGCCACGAGCGGCGGGCGACGAGCGCCTCCTCGGTCTCCTTGATGTCCTTGGCGCGCCCGGCCGCCTGCGCCTTGACCAGGCGCTTCTCCAGCTGCTCGATCGAGGTGCGGAGCTGGTCGACCGCGCTCTGCGCGCGCGCCCTGGCCTCGGGGTTGGAGCGCTTCCACTCGGCGTCCTCGGCCTTGCGGACGGCCTCGTCGACCTTGCGCAGCCCGCCTTCGAGGCGGTCGCGCTGCTCGCGCGGCACCGGACCCGCGGCCTCCCACCGCTCCAGGATGTGCCGCAGCGCGCCCCTGGCCGTGCGTACGTCGGTGACGGGAAGGATCTTCTCGGCGTCGGCCAGCAGCTCCTCCTTGACCTCCGCGTTGGCCGCGAGCGAGGCGTCCCGCTCGGCGAACACCGCGGAGCGGGCCTGGAAGAACTGGTCCTGGGCGGCCTTGAAGCGGGCCCACAGCTCATCCTCGGCCTCGCGCGAGGCGCGCCCCGCGGTCTTCCACTGCTGCATGAGCTCACGGTAGATCGCCGCGGTGGTGCCCCAGTCCGTCGAGCCGGCGATCGCCTCGGCCTCGGCCACGATCCGCTCCTTGGCCGCTCGCACGCCCTCGCGCTGCTCGTCGAGCCCCGCGAAGTACTGCTTGCGCCGCTTGGCGAACGCCGTGCGCGCGGAAGACAGCCGCTTCCACAGCGCGGCCTCGGTCACCCGGTCGATGCGGTCGGCGGCCTTCCACTCCTCGACGAGCTGGCGCAGCCGCTCACCGCCCGACTTCCAGTGGGTGGTCTCGTCCGCGATGCGTTCGGCCTCGGCGACGATGCGCTCCTTGACCGCCCTGGCCTCGGCTCGTGCCTGTTCGCGGGCGGCCTTGACCTCCTCGCGGCGCCGGCCCACCAGCTCGGTGAGGCCGTCGAGCCTGGCCGTCAGCGCGGCCAGGTCGCCGATGGCGTGGGCGTCGGCCACGGCTTCGCGCAGCTTGGCGATGCTCGCCTCGGCCTGCGCGGGAGCCAGGTCGGTGCCCTTGAGCCGCTGCTCGAGCAACTGCACCTGGCCGGCCAGCTCGTCGTACTTGCGATGGAAGTAGGCCAGTGCCTCTTCGGGCTCGCCGGCCTGCCAGGAGCCGACGGCCCGCTCTCCCTCAGCCGTACGCACGTAGACGGTGCCGTCGTCGTCTACCCGGCCCCACGGGTCGGTGCTCACCGTGTCCTCCCGCACTATCCATCAGACCCTTCGGGACTACTTCGTCCCTAGTTTGTATTACGTCAGCTCTTGCCGGCGATTGTCACGTCTTTGATTTCGACGGTTTGCTTTGGTGCTCCCGTCCCGTCTCCCATGTCGGCGATGACGCCCGCTTTGTTCACCTTGTCCAGGATGTCGAGCCCCTTGGTGATCGTACCCACCGGTGTGTAATCGGGGGTGAGTCCGATGTCCCCGTAAACGAGGAAGAACTGACTGCCCGTGCTGCCCGGCGCGGAGGTCTTGGCCATCGCCATCACGCCGCGCGTGTACTTCGCTCCCTCGAGGTTCTCCTCGGCCATCACGTAGCCGGGGCCGCCGGAGCCGTCCTGGCTCTTGCCGTCGGCCTTGGCCGTCGGGTCGCCGCACTGCAGCATCGGGAACTGCGCGCTGCCGAGCCGGTGGCACTTGCTGCCGTCGTAGTACTTCTTCTTCGCCAGGTGCTCCAGTGAGTTGGTCGTGCAGGGCGCCTTGGCGTTGTCGAGTTCGACCACGATGTCGCCCAGGTTCGTCTCGAACGTCATCGTCTTCTTCGCCGGCTTGGTCTCGGCCTTCTTCGGCGGCATGCCGACGTCCTTGACCTGACCGCCCGACGTGTCGGCGACGTAGTCACAGGTGCCCGTCGCCGCGTCGTACGGCTTCGGCCCCGTGCTCGGCGGCGCCGAGGCCGTGTCCTGCGCCGACGCCGTGGGCGAGGCCGCGGCGTCGGTCTGCGCGTCGCCGCCGCCCAGCAGCGCGATCGCGGTCACGATGCCGCCGACCACGATCACCACGCCCACGGTCGAGCCGATGATCGCCGTACGCTTGGTCTTCTGCTCGCGCTCGAGCCGGCGCTGCATCTGCCGCTCGTAGTGCTCGCGCGCCAGCTGCTTCTGCCGGTCCTTCCCCGTGGACACCGCTTTGCCTCCCATAGTCAATCAACTGAGGTGGGCGAATCGTATCGGCCAATGGGTAATGATTCGCAGCCCGGCGACCCGCACCGGTACCCTTCGGTTACATTCCCATTGGCTTTTCGACGAGATCACCTGAGGCAGATGCTCATCGCCGGCTTCCCCGCAGGGGCCTTCCAGACCAATTGTTACGTTGTCGCGCCTGCCGCCGGCGAGGAGTGTGTCATCGTCGACCCAGGTCAGGACGCCACCGAGGGCGTCGAGGAGCTGGTGCGCGAGCACCGGCTCAAGCCGGTCGCGGTCCTGCTCACCCACGGCCACCTCGATCACGTCTGGTCGGTGGCCCCCGTCTGCGGCGCGCGTGACGTCCCCGCGTGGATCCACCCGGAGGACCGCCACCTGCTGAGCGACCCCGCCGCGGGCTGGTCCGACACGAGCGCCCAGCTGTTCGGCGGGCTGACCCTGAGCGAGCCCGACGACGTGCGCGAGCTGTCCGACGGCGCCGTGCTGAAGCTCGCCGGCCTGGAGCTCGTCGTCGACCACACGCCCGGCCATACCAGGGGGTCGGTGTCCTTCAGGTCGCCCGGCGACGGGGTCATGTTGGCAGGGGACCTGTTGTTCGCCGGCTCCATCGGACGCTCTGATCTTCCCGGGGGCGACTACCCGACGATTCTGCGCAGCCTGGCTACCAAGTGTCTGCCGCTGCCTGACGATACGGTCGTCTTGCCGGGCCACGGACCACAGACAACGATCGGCCGCGAGCGTGCTACCAACCCATACTTGAAGGAAGCCGCACCGCACGCCGGTCCCACACGAGGGATCTAATGAGCTTCCAAGCACCGAAGGGCACCTTCGACTGGCTGCCACCCCGCTCCGAGCGGGTGCTGGCCGTACGCGAGGCGCTGGCCGCGCCGCTGCGCCGGGCGGGCTACGGCTACATCGAGACACCCGTCTTCGAGGACACCCAGCTGTTCGCCAGGGGCGTAGGCGAGTCGACCGACATCGTCTCCAAGGAGATGTACACCTTCCCCGACAAGGCGGGCCGCTCCCTGACGCTGCGCCCCGAGGGCACGGCCTCGGTGGTGCGCGCCGTGCTGCAGCACAACCTGCACACCGGCCAGCTCCCGGTGAAGCTGTGGTATTCGGGAAGTCAGTTCCGCTACGAGCGCGCGCAGAAGGGCCGCTACCGCCACTTCTGGCAGGTCGGCGCCGAGGCGCTCGGGTCCGAGGATCCGGCGCTCGACGCCGAGCTGATCCTGCTCGGCGCCCGGGGCTTCGCCTCGCTGGGCCTCAAGAACGTCACGTTGCTGCTCAACTCGCTCGGCGACAAGTCCTGCCGTCCCGCCTACCGGGCGTCGCTGCAGGAGTTCCTGCGCGGGCTCGACCTCGACGCGGACACCAGGGCCAGAGTCGACATCAACCCGCTGCGGGTGCTCGACGACAAGCGGCCCGAGGTGCGGGCCCAGCTGGAGGGCGCGCCGCTGGTGGTCGATCACCTGTGCGCGGCCTGCAAGGCATACCACGAGGAGGTCCGCGCGCTGCTGAGCGCCCGCGGGATCGCGTTCGAGGACGACCCGAGGCTGGTGCGCGGGCTCGACTACTACACGCGCACCACGTTCGAGTACGTGCACGACGGGCTCGGGTCGCAGTCCGCGGTGGGAGGCGGCGGGCGCTACGACGGGCTCAGCGAGATGCTCGACGGCCCGCCGCTGCCCAGCGTCGGGTGGGCGCTCGGCGTCGACCGCGCCATCCTGGCCATGGAGGCCGAGGGCCTGCTTGACGACGCGGCACAGAGCCGCGTCCAGGTGTACGGTGTCCCGCTGGGTGACGACGCCCGCCGCCGGATGTTCCTGCTCATCGACGAGCTGCGCCAGGCGGGGGTCAGCGCCGACATGGCGTTCGGCGGCAAGGGGCTCAAAGGTGCGATGAAGGGCGCCGACCGCTCGGGCGCCGCGTACGCGCTGATCCTGGGCGAGCGTGACCTCGCGGCCGAGGCCGTGCAGGTGAAGGACCTCAGCACCGCTGAGCAGACCGAGGTGCCGCTGGCCCAGGTGGTCGATGTCTTGAAGGGAAGAGTGCGGTGACCGGCACCACGTCCCCCGCCGTTCTTCCGCCATCCGTTTGAAGGGAAGGTTCGGTGATCCGCGAGTCAGCACGTGCCGGGTCGTCGCCGCCCTTCCGCCATCCGTTTGAAGGGAAGGTTCGGTGATCCGCGAGTCAGCACGTGCCGGGTCGTCGCCGCCCTTCCGCCATCCGTTTGAAGGGAAGGTTCGGTGATCCGCGAGTCAGCACGTGCCGGGTCGCCACCGCCCTTCCGCCATCCGTTTGAAGGGAAAGTTCAGTGATCCGCACGCATACCGCCGGGTCGCTCCGGAAGGAGCATGCCGGGCAGCAGGTGACGCTCGCAGGATGGGTGGCCCGCCGCCGTGATCACGGCGGCGTGGTCTTCATCGACCTGCGTGACGCCTCCGGCTCGGCGCAGGTGGTCTTCCGCGAGGAGGACCACGCCCACGACCTGCGCGCCGAATACTGCGTGCAGGTCGTCGGCCAGGTGAGGGTGCGCCCCGAGGGCAACGAGAACCCCGACCTGCCCACCGGCGCCATCGAGGTCGTGGCCGATCGGGTGGAGGTGCTGAGCGAGGCGGCGCCGCTGCCGTTCCCGATCGAGGGCAACGTGGGGGTGTCGGAGGAGGCGCGGCTCAAGTACCGCTACCTCGACATCCGCCGCCAGCAGGTGGCCCACGCCGTGCGCACCCGCTCCAAGGCCACCTACCTGGCCAACGAGGTGATGAACGAGCTGGGCTTCGTCTACGTCGAGACGCCGACCCTGACCCGCTCCACGCCCGAGGGCGCGCGCGACTTCCTCGTCCCCGTGCGCCTCCAGCCGGGCAGCTGGTACGCCCTGCCGCAGTCGCCCCAGCTGTTCAAGCAGCTCCTGCAGGTCGCAGGCCTGGAACGCTACTACCAGCTGGCCAAGTGCTACCGCGACGAGGACCTGCGGGCCGACAGGCAGCCGGAGTTCACCCAGATCGACGTCGAGATGTCCTTCGTGGACCAGGAGGACGTCATCGAGGTCGGCGAGAAGCTGATCGGCCGGCTGTGGAGGGAGATCGCCGGCCACGAGCTGACGACGCCGCTGCCGCGCATGACGTACGCCGACGCGATGGCACTCTACGGCTCCGACAAGCCGGACCTGCGCTTCGGCCAGGAGCTGGTCGAGATGACCGGCTACTTCGCGGACACCTCGTTCCGCGTCTTCCAGGCCGACTACGTGGGCGCCGTGGTGATGCCGGGCGGGGCCTCGCAGACCCGCAAGGAGCTCGACGGCTGGCAGGAGTGGGCCCGCTCGCGCGGCGCCAAGGGGCTGGCGTACGTGCTGGTCCAGGAGGACGGCACGCTCGGCGGCCCGGTCGCCAAGAACCTGTCGGCCGAGGAGATCGCGGGGCTGGCAGGCAAGGTCGGGGCCGGGCCGGGCGACGCGGTGTTCTTCGCCGCCGGCGCCAGGCACGCCTCGCGCGAACTGCTCGGCGCGGCCAGGCTGGAGATCGGGCGGCGCTGCGGGCTCATCGACGAGTCGAAGTGGTCGTTCCTGTGGGTCGTGGACGCGCCCATGTTCGAGGAGGACGGGGAGGGCGGCTGGACGGCCGTGCACCACCCGTTCACCGGGCCGAAGCCGGAGTGGGCCGACAACTTCCAGGACCACCCCGGTGAGGCGCTGGCTTACGCGTACGACATGGTCTGCAACGGCATGGAGATCGGCGGCGGCTCCATCCGTATCCACCGGGCCGAGATGCAGCAGCGCGTGTTCGACGTGCTCGGCATCTCCAAGGAGGAGGCGGAGAGCAAGTTCGGCTTCCTGCTGGAGGCATTCAAGTACGGTCCTCCGCCGCACGGCGGCATCGCCTACGGCTGGGACCGGATCTGCATGCTGCTGTCGGGCGGCGAGTCGATCCGTGACGTGATCGCGTTCCCGAAGACGGCCTCCGGCTTCGACCCGCTCACGGGCGCGCCCACGCCGATCACCACCGACCAGCGCAAGGAGGCGGGCGTCGACGCGGCGCCCAAGCCGTAAGGTCAGAAAAGGCCTGAAACAGCATGAAACAAGTGCGGCAGGCGTCCGAGAGGGACGCCTGCCGCACTCATGTCCGGGGGATCAGGAGAAGGTGATCTTCTTGATGATCACCGGGTTCTTGGGGGCGGTGGTGCCGCCGTCGCCGGTGATGTCGGCGTCGTTGATGATCAGGTCCTCGCCGCTGCTCGCCAGCCCGACCAGCATGTCCATGCCCTCGCTGACCATGCCGACGACCGAGTAGCCCGCGCCGATCTGGGTGTTCTCGTCCGACAGGGAGAAGGCGAACTGGCTGTTGTTCTGCCCGGCGGCGTCACCCGGCTGGGTCATGAACACCACGCCCTTGCCGAGCGGGATGTCGATGTTCTCGTCGGGGTAGACGTACCCGGCGGTGCCCTGGCCGTCGGTCGGGTTCTTGCCGTCGGCCTTGGCCTGCGGGTCGCCGCACTGCAGCATGTGCACGCCGGCCACGTCGGGGGTGACCAGGCGGTGGCACTTCATGTCGTTGTAGAACTTCTTCTTCGCCAGGAAGCTGAGCGAGTTGATCGAGCACGGCGCCGCGTCGGTCATCAGGTCGACGACGACCTCGCCGTGGTTGGTGGAGATCGTCATCTTCTTCAGCTTCATGTTGGGCTTCTTGCCCGGCAACCCGACGAACTTGTTCGGCACCGACGTCTCACGCTTGTAGGTGCAGTTCACCGGGGCCGCCGGCGTGGTCGGCGTGGCCGACGGCTGCGCGGACTCGGTCGGGCTGGCACTGGCACTGGCGCTGGCGGACGGGCTGCTCTGCGCCGAGGCAGTGCCGGGATCCTTGTTGACCAAGGTCGTCGCGGCGAAGATGCCGCCGGCGACCACGACGACGGCCACGCCCGCGCCGATGAAGGTGTTCCGCCTCGACTTGGCGGGCTGTTCCGCCGCGCGCCGCTCCTGCCGCTCCTTGTGCTCCCGCGCCAGCTCACTCTTGCGGTCGTCGCCGCTCACCGCGTATCTCCCTCATCTTTGCCGACACATGACCAAACAACTCCGCGAATGCTACCGGCCCTGGAATGTGCCGTGCGTAAGTGACGAAATCTGGTCAGAGTGGCGACGACGGTCGCGAACCATATGGTGCTGCCACACGTAGTTGAAATGAGCACTAAGGAGCGACTCATGTTCGACGAGATCCTGGGCCTGCCCGCCCATCCCCTGATCATCCACTTCGCCGTCGTGCTCACCCCCCTGCTCGTGGCGGTGTCGGCGGTCTACGCGGTGGTGCCGCGCTGGCGTACGTACGTGTCCTGGGCCGTGGTCCTGCTCTCCCTGGCCGGGCCGGCGGCGGTCTTCGCGGCCAGGCAGAGCGGCGAGAGCCTCAGAGCGGCCCGCTTCGCCACGGCGGACGGCCAGCTCGCGGCCCGCATCACCACGCACCAGAGCTTCGCCAACCCGCTGCTGCTGTCGGTGATCGGGCTGGCCGTGGCGGCCCTGCTGCTCGTGTACGCCACCCACCCGGCCCGCGACTCGATCGGGCGCGACAGGTTCGGCCGCCCCGCCTCGCTGGTCCTGTCCGGCTTGACGGTGGTGCTGGCCGCGGTGGCCGGCTACTACGTCTTCCGCGCGGGGGACTCCGGCGCGCGAGCCGTATGGTCGTAGGCGCACAGTCCGCTGCCTGCGGTGATCCGCTGGACGCGGCCCACCGTAGGCGCACGGTCCGCTGCCTGCGGTGATCCGCTGGACGCGGCCCACCGTAGGCGCACGGTCCGCTGCCTGCGGTGATCCGCTGGACGCGGCCCACCGTAGGCGCACAGCCGGTTATCCGCGGCGGGCATCTGGACGCGGGCCACCGTGTAATCTCGCGTTGTGGAGAGCCTGTTCGATTCGGCGGCTGAAGAGGCCACCCCGCAGCCCCTCGCGGTGCGGATGCGCCCGCGCACGCTCGACGAGGTGATCGGTCAGCGGCACCTGCTCGGTCCTGGCACGCCGCTGCGGCGCCTGGTCGAGAGCGAGGCGCCCATGTCGCTGTTCCTGTGGGGCCCACCGGGCACCGGCAAGACCACGCTCGCCTACGTCGTCTCCAACGTCACCAAACGCCGGTTCGTCGAGATCTCCGCCGTCTCGGCGGGGGTGAAGGACGTGCGGGCGGCCATCGACAACGCCCGGCGCGAGCTGGGCATGACCGGCCGCCAGACCGTGCTGTTCGTCGACGAGGTGCACCGCTTCAACAAGGCCCAGCAGGACGCCCTGCTGCCAGCCGTGGAGAATCGCTGGGTCACGTTCATCGGCGCCACCACGGAAAACCCGTTCTTCTCGGTCATCTCGCCGCTGCTGTCGCGCTCGCTGCTGCTCACGCTGGAGTCCCTGTCGGACGACGACGTGCGCGCGGTGCTGGAACGCGCCGTGTCCGACCCGCGCGGCCTGGACGGGCGCGCCACGCTGGCCCCCGAGGCCCTGGAGCAACTCGTACGCCTCGCTGGCGGCGACGCGCGCAGGTCGCTGACCTACCTGGAGGCTGCCGCACTTCTGTCCGACGACATCGCCGTCGAGGTTGTGGAAAAGGCCGTCGACAAGGCCGCCGTACGTTATGACCGGCAGGGCGACCAGCACTACGACGTGATCAGCGCGTTCATCAAGTCGATGCGCGGATCCGACGCCGACGCCGCGCTGCACTACCTGGCCCGCATGATCGAAGCGGGGGAGGACCCGCGCTTCATCGCCCGCCGCATCGTCATCTTCGCCTCCGAGGACGTCGGCCTGGCCGACCCCACCTGCCTGCAGACGGCCGTGGCCGCCGCGCAGGCCGTGCAGCTCATCGGCCTGCCAGAGGGGCAGATCAACCTGGCGCACGCGGTCATCCACTGCGCCATGGCGCCCAAGTCCAACGCCGTCGTCAAGGCCATCGGCGCGGCGATCGGCGACGTGCGGCGCGGCCTCATCGGCCAGGTGCCCGGCCACCTGCGCGACGCCCACTACCCCGGGGCGGCCAAGCTCGGCCACGGCGACGGCTACAAATACCCCCACGACTTCGACCACGGGCTGGTGCGCCAGGACTACGCGCCCGAGCAGATCCGCGATCGGCGCTACTACGAGCCCACCCGGCACGGCGCCGAGGCCCCGGTGGCCGACCGCTGGGCCAAGATCCGGGAATTCCTGCGGGGCTCCTGACGTCCCACCCGGGCGGGGAACGCGGACGCCCAGCCGGGGCAGGGGTGCTCATCGAGCCGGGCAACCACGGCCGGGGATCGGCTGGTGGGAGCCGGGTTCGCGGACGGTCCCCGGCTCGTGCGGGCGGGCATGGAAGTGCCGGACGCCGACGTGGCTGCCCGGCCGCGGGCGGCTTCGCCACTAACGTTGTCGTTCGAACGCGATAGGGTCATGCCGTTCCGGCCCAGGTACGAGGGAGATGAGCGGATGCTTACCGCTGGAGAGGTCGCCGGGCTGATCGCCGCCACGGGCTGGATAGTCCTGGTCTGCGTTCTCGCCATGGTGCTCGTCAAGCTCGCCCGGCTGCTCACCGAGACCAGCAAGGCGGTCTCCGACCTGACCGACCGCCTGACGCCACTGCTCGACGACGTGAGCGTCACGGTCAACGAGACCAACAGGCAGTTGGTCGCCGTCGAGGCCATCGCCAAGGATGTCAAGCAGGTCAGCGCGCACGCGGCCAAGCTCAGCGCCGTGACGCAGACCATCTTCACCGGCCCGCTGATCAAGGTGTCGTCGCTCGGCTACGGCGTGCGGCGCGCCATCGAGTCGCGCAGGCCGCCCAAGGTGGGGCGGCCCAGATGATCAGGCGGCTGTTCTACCTGTCGCTCGGCGCGTTCCTGACCTTCTGGGTGATGCGCAGGCTGCAGGCGCTCCACCCCGACCACCTCGCCCGCAGGACCGCACTCGGCGCGGCGGGGGTGCTCCGGCAGGTGAGAGACTTTACGCACGACGCGCTCGGCGAGGCCGCCGAGCGCGAAACGGAGTTGCGAGCACGCTTCGGGCTCGGCAACGCTGAAGACGACAACTGACTAAAGCAAAGGATGGCCACCATGGAGTCGGCAGAGATCGCCCGCCGCTTCCTGCGCTTCTTCGAGGAGCGTGGGCACAAGGTCGTGCCCTCGGCCAGCCTGATCGCTGAGGACCCCACGCTTCTCCTGGTTCCTGCCGGTATGGTGCCGTTCAAGCCGTACTTCCTGGGGCAGCGCAAGCCTCCGGCGTCCCGGCTGGCCACCGCGCAGAAGTGTGTGCGGACCCCCGACATCGAAGAGGTCGGCAAGACCACGCGGCACGCCACGTTCTTCCAGATGCTCGGCAACTTCTCCTTCGGTGACTACTTCAAGGCCGAGGTGATCCCGTTCGCGTGGGAGTTGCTCACCAGGTCCGAGTCCGACGGCGGCTTCGGCTTCCCCGAGGACCGGCTGTGGGCGACCGTCTACCTCGACGACGACGAGGCCTACGACCTCTGGCGCAACCGCGTCGGCCTGCCCGAGGAGCGCATCCAGCGCCGCGGCCTGGAGGACAACTACTGGCACATGGGCGTGGCCGGGCCGGGCGGCCCGTGCTCGGAGATCTACTACGACCGCGGCCCCGAATACGGCAAGGAGGGCGGGCCCGTCGCCGACGAGGACCGCTACCTCGAGGTCTGGAACCTCGTCTTCATGCAGTACCAGCTCAGCGCGGTCCGCTCCAAGGTCGACTTCGACGTGGCGGGCGAGCTGCCGGCCAAGAACATCGACACCGGCATGGGCCTGGAGCGCATGGCGACGATCCTGCAGGGCGTCGACAACCTCTACGAGATCGACACCACGTACAAGATCCTCGACAAGGCGGCGGAGCTCACCAAGACCCGCTACGGGCGCGACCACCGCGCCGACGTCAGCCTGCGGGTCATCGCCGACCACGTCCGCACCGGCACCATGCTGGTCGCCGACGGCGTCATGCCAGGCAACGAGGGCCGCGGCTACGTCCTGCGCCGCATCCTGCGCAGGACCGTACGCAACCTGCGCCTGCTCGGCTCCGGCGACGAGCGCTACATGCACGAGCTGACCGACGTCGCGATCAATGTGATGGGCGAGCAGTATCCGCAGCTCAAGGCGGACGCGCCGCAGATCCACGGGATCGTCGACGCGGAGGAGGCGTCGTTCCTCGGCACGCTCCGCACCGGCACCGCGATCTTCGACGTGGCGGTCGAGGAGACCAAGCGCAAGTCCGCCTCCATGATCCCCGGTGACCAGGCGTTCAAGCTGCACGACACCTACGGCTTCCCGATCGACCTCACCCTGGAGATGGCGGCCGAGCACGGGCTCAAGGTCGACGAAGAGGGCTTCCGCCGACTGATGAAGGAGCAGAAGCAGGCGGCCAAGGCCGACGCGGCCCTGAAGAAGACCGGCAACGCCGACATCTCCGTCTTCGGGCAGTTGCTGGAGGCGGCGGGCAAGGTCGAGTTCCTCGGCTACGACCAGACCGAGGCCGGCACGAGCGTCGTGGGCATCCTCGTGGACGGCGTGTCCGTCCCCGCGGCGGGCGCGGGCTCCACCGTGGAGGTCGTGCTCGGGCGCACCCCGTTCTACGCCGAGGGCGGCGGTCAGCTCGCCGACCAGGGCGTGATCAGGACCAGCGGCGCCGAGGTCGACGTGCTCGACGTGCAGTCGCCGCTGGCCGGGCTGGTCGTGCACCGCGGCAAGATCCGCACCGGCGAGCTCAGGGTCGGCGACGAGGCGCAGGCGGAGATCGACCTCGAGCGCCGGCGCGCGATCTCGCGCAGCCACAGCGCCACCCACCTCGTCCACCGCGGCTTCAAGAACGCGCTCGGCGAGACGGCGGCGCAGGCCGGCTCGGAAAACTCGCCCGGCCGTTTCCGCTTCGACTTCACCGCGGCCGGCGCGGTGCCGCCGAGCGTGCTGCGCGACGTCGAGGACGAGGTCAACGCCGTGCTCATCAACGACCTCAAGGTCAACGCCTTCTACACCACGCAGGTGGAGGCCAGGGCGATGGGCGCGCTGGCGATGTTCGGGGAGAAGTACGGCGACGAGGTCCGCGTGGTCGAGATCGGCGACTACTCCCGCGAGCTGTGCGGCGGCACCCACGTCCACAGCTCCGGCCAGCTCGGCCTGGTCAAGGTGCTGGGCGAGCAGTCGGTCGGCGCGGGCGTGCGCCGCGTCGAGGCGCTCGTCGGCATCGACGCCTTCCGCTTCCTGGCCCGCGAGAGCGTGCTGGTCGCCCAGCTCACCGAGCAGCTCAAGGCGCGCCGCGAGGAGCTGCCCGAGCGCATCGAGGGCATCGTCACCCGGCTGCGCACGGCGGAGAAGGAGCTGGAGAAGGTTCGCTCCGCCCAGGTGCTCCAGGTGGCCGGCGATCTGGCGGCCCAGGCTCGCGACCTGCGGGGAGCCGCTGTCGTGACACACCGCGCGCCTGATGGCACTGGTGCCGACGACCTGCGTAAGCTCGCGCTTGATGTGCGCGGCAGGTTCCCGGCCGACCGGCCGGTGGTCATCGTGATCGCCGGCGTCCCCTCCGACCGGCCGGTGGTGGTTGCCGCGGTCAACGAGGCGGGGCGCGAGCGGGGGCTCAGGGCCGGGCAACTGGTCGGCGTCGCCGCCAAGGCGCTTGGGGGTGGCGGTGGCGGCAAGGACGATGTCGCGCAAGGCGGCGGCACACGACCGGAGGCGATCGGCGACGCGCTTCGCCTCGTCGAGGAGACCATCGCAGAAAAGATCGCAGGGTAGCTCGGCTGACATGAGGTTCGGTTCACGGATCGGTGTGGACGTCGGCTCCGTACGTGTCGGCGTGGCCCGCAGCGACCCTTCCGGGCTGCTGGCCACGCCCGTCGAGACCGTTCGGCGGGGCAAGGGCGACCTCGCCCGGATCGCCGCGATCGTCGCCGAGCACGAGGCGATCGAGGTCGTGGTCGGGTTGCCCACCTCGCTGTCCGGGCGCGAGGGGCAGGCGGCCACGCTGGCGCGTGAATTCGCCGTCCGCCTGGCCGCCCGGCTCGCCCCGACCCCGGTGCGGCTCTTCGACGAGCGGCTGACCACGGTCGCCGCCCAGCAGGGGCTGCGGGCCAGCGGCATGAAGGGCAAGAAGCAGCGGGGCGTCATCGACCAGGCGGCGGCGGTCGTGCTGCTGCAGGACGCGCTCGACTCGGAGCGCGTCACGGACAGACCACCAGGCAGGCCCGTCGAACCGCCCCCAGCGGCCGACGGACCTGCCTCATGAGCCGCCCGTCCGAAGACGAGGACGACGTCGGTGACGTGATCCCGTTCGGTGCCGCCGACGACGCACCCGACCCGGCGTCGGAATCACCCGGCACGGCACACTCCGCTTCGGAACGCGCCGCACCCGGTGAGCCAGAAGGAGAGCCTGCGGGTGAGTCCGAGGCGGAGCCGGTCGATGGAGAGCCGGCCGCAGCGGGTGAGCTCGGAGCGGAGCCGGTCGATGGGCGGGCGGAGGTCGTTCCTGTGCCCGCGCGGCGGGCGGTGCGCAAGGCCGCGCTGCTGACCGGTGGTCTGGCCATCTCGCTGCTGGCTCTCGGGGCCGGGGTGTTCGCGGTGCTCAGGCCGTACATCAGTCCTGAGGACTACGAAGGGACCGGGAGCGGCGCCGTGACGGTCAGGATCGCGCCCGGTTCGAGCGCGGAGGCCATCGGCTTCACGCTGGCCGACGCGGGGGTGGTGGCGAGCGCGCGGTCGTTCGTACGGGCGACGGAGGACCGGGCGGTGGCCGACCGGCTGCGGCCGGGCCACTACCGGCTGCGCAAGGGCATGGCGGCCGCGGCGGCGCTCGACCTGCTGCTCAAGCCCGCGTCCAAGGTCGTACGGCGGGTCACCGTGCCCGAGGGCATGCGCGTGAGCGAGGTGCTGGCACGCCTCGCCATGCAGGCCGCGCTGCCGCTCAAGGAGCTCCAGAACGTCGACAAGGCCCTCGTCGGCCTGCCTGACTACGCCCGGGGCCTCGAAGGCTTCCTGTTCCCGGCGACGTACGAGATCGAGCCGGGGGACACGGCCGTGGACGTGCTCGCGGCGATGGTGGAGCGCTTCGGCGCCGCGGCCCGGCAGATGGACCTGAAGGAACAGGCCGCGCGGGTGCGTCTGACCCCGCTGGAGGCCGTCACCGTCGCCAGCATGATCCAGGCCGAGGGCGGCACCGACGGCGACTATCCGAAGATCGCCAGAGTCATCTACAACCGGCTTCAGCGGGGCACTCCGCTGGAGATCGACAGTACCGTCTTGTACGCACAGAACCGCCGGACCCTGAGGGTTACGGAGAGCGACACAAAGGTTGACTCACCGTACAACACCTATCGCCACAAAGGGCTGCCGCCAGGGCCTATCGCCAATCCCGGCGAGAAGGCGCTGATGGCGGCCTTGAACCCCGCAGAGGGGGATTGGCATTGGTTTGTAACGACGGATCCGGCGCATAGAATCACCAAATTCACCAACAAAGAGAGCGAGTTCGTGAGATACCGGGAAGAGTTGAACAAGAACCTCGGGACGAGCTGATGTTCGACGGGACCACGCCTGTCCCCGCGCAAAAGCCCCAAAACGGGGCACGCGCTCTCTTTCCGTCCCCTAGCATGGCTACCCAGAGTGATCTCCGCTGGCCATCGGAGCATGTCCGGCGGATCCCCCAGTTCCGCTCGGTAACTCCAGCCGGTTGGGCGCATTCGCTTGACGCCTGGCCGGCCGTACCGGGAGATTGGCCAGCGAACCTATGAACGATCTCGATCTGAACACCCTGCTCGGCGCCGAGGACGACGAAGGTCAGACGCGGCGCCGCACCCGAGGCTCCGGTAAACGCGGCAGCGGCCGCAGGCGGCGCAGGCGCCGCAACCGGGGCGGATTCGTGGCGCCGCTGCTCGCCTTCATCATCCTGGCGGGCATCATCGGCAGCGGCGGCTACTACGGCTACCACTGGCTCAACGACGCACTCGTCCCTGACGACTTCACCGGTCAGGGCAAGGGCGAGGTCGTCATCGAGATCAAGGACGGCCAGAGCGCCTCGGACGTGGCACTGGAGCTGGAGCGGCAGGGGGTCGTGGCCAGCGCCAGAGCGTTCACCAACGCCATCGGCAACGCCGGCAAGAGCGCCTCACTGCAGCCCGGCGAGTACAAGATGCGCAAGCAGATGTCGGCGGCCAACGCGGTGACGATGCTCAACCCCGAGAGCCGGCTGCTCGCCAAGGTGACGATCAAGGAGGGCCTGCGTCTGTCCGTCACCTTGTCCACGCTCGCGGAGGAGACAGGCAAGCCCGTCGAGGAGTTCACCGCGGCGGCCAAGGACGTCGGCGAGTTCGACCTGCCGTCCTACGCCAGGAACAAGCTGGAGGGCTACGCCTTCCCGGCCACGTACGAGTTCCAGCCCAAGACCACCCCGGCGGAGATGCTGGCGGCGATGGTCAAGCGGTTCAACCAGACGGCGGAGAGCGCGGACCTCCAGGGCGGCGCCAAGGATCTCGGCCGCACGCCGCACGAGATCATGGTCATCGCCAGCATCGTGCAGGCTGAGGGCGGTCGGTACGAGGACATGCCGAAGATCGCCCGCGTCATCTACAACCGGCTCGACCACAAGCCGCCCATGAGGCTCAGGATGGACAGCACGGTCTTCTACGGCCTGGGCACGTACGGCACCGCGGCCACGAACGCGGACCTGGAGAGCGACTCCAAGTACAACACGTACAAGTTCGACGGCCTGCCGCCCGGCCCGATCTCCAACCCGGGCGACCACGCCATCGAGGCCGCGCTCAACCCGGCCAAGGGCGACTGGCTCTACTTCGTCGCCACCGACCCGAAGAGCAACGTCACGAAGTTCGCCACCACCGAAGCGGAATTCCAGGTGCTCCTGAACGAGTACCGCGCCAACGGCGGGTGACTGTCCAGGCCGGTCCCCCTTCGGTGGTCCGGCCGGTGCGTGCCCGACCCTTTTCTCAGTTTTACGGCGGAGCACGGCGGGCACCTCCCGCCGCCGCGGGGAACCGCCTGTCCAAGGGACGCTCCTCCGGCGGCGGGCCGTCCCGCCGCGACGCGCGCACCGTGGGCCGTCCGGGTGGTGCGGTCCGTCGGCCGCGCCCGCCCCCATCGATCGTCAGCCGGAGCCGGACACGCCGCCCCTATGGGCCGGGACAGCCGTCCCGACTGGCCGAGGTTGGACGCGCGTCCATCGGGCGGCGGCGGACACGCCCCTATCGGGCGGGGTCGGATAGTTGCCGGGGTTGGCGATAGGGTCTTGCTGTTTGGAAGGAGTGCGGATGCGGGCTGCGGTGATGGGGTCGCCCATCGCTCATTCGCTCTCGCCCTACCTGCACCGGGCCGCCTACCAGGCGATGAGGCTCGACGGGTGGAGTTACGAGGCGTTCGAGTGCGACGAGGCGCGACTGCCGGGACTGCTGGCGGAGTTGGCGCCCGTGCGCGGGCAGGCTCCCGGCGGCGATGACGACCGGGCGTGGGCGGGACTGTCACTGACCATGCCGCTCAAGCGCGCCGTGCTCCCGCTGCTCGACACCGTCTCCGAGCCGGCCGTCGAGGTCGGCGGGGCCAACACCGTGGTGTTCCGCGACGGGCTGCGCCACGGCTACAACACCGACGTCTACGGCATCGAGCAGGCGCTGGCCGAGGCCGGGGTGCCGGCGCCGCGGTCGGCCGCCGTGCTGGGCGGCGGGGCCACGGCCGCCTCCGCGCTGGCCGCGCTGCGCGACCTCGGGCTGTTCTCGGCGACGCTGCTGGTGCGCGATCCCAGCCGGGCGGGGGAGACGGCCGAGGTGGCCGAACGGCTGGGCATGGCACTGGCGGTGGAGACGTTCGACGAACTCGAGGCGCTGACACGCGTGGACCTGGTGGTGTCCACGCTGCCCGGTGGGGCGGCCGACGCCTTCGCCGACCGCCTCGCCCAGGCGCCGGCGCTCTTCGACGTCATCTACTCGCCCTGGCCGACCAGCGCGGCGGCGGCCGTCCTGGCCGCGGGCGGCACCGTGGTCGGAGGGTTCGAGATGCTGCTGCACCAGGCGGTGCGTCAGGTGGAGCTGATGACCGGACGGACGGATGTGCCGGTGGAGGCCATGCGGGCGGCTGGAGAGGCCGAGATCCTCAGGCGCTCGGCCAGTCGAACGGGTTGATCGTTTTCACGTCGAGCCCCGTGAAGTCCTTCACGTTGCGGGTCACGAGAATCGAGTCGTGCGCGCGGGCGGTGGCGGCGATGAGGCCGTCGACGATCGGGAGCGGCCGCATGGCCTGCATCCGCCCCCATTCCTCGGCCACGGCGGCGGTGACGGGCAGGACCCTCGTCCGGAACTCGTGATGGAGACGATCCAGCCAGGACTCGTAGCCGCCTGCCCGCATGGGGTCGCGGCGTCGTAGCAGCTCGACGCCCTTGCGGATCTCGCCGAACACCATGACGCTCACGTAAAGATTGGGCCCGGAGATGGTGTCGAGCCACGCCTGCACGCCGTCGTCCCTGGTGCGCTTGGTCATCTCCGACACGACGTTGGTGTCGAGAACGTAGCTCACTCCCCGGCCTCGAAGCCGATGTCCCGCGTCTCGGTGCTCTTGTCGCGGGTGAGGTCGAGCTCGCTCAGGTCAGGGCCCGAGAGCAGGAACTCCTTGAAGTCGGGCTGCCGGCCCTTGAGCTGACGGTATTCCTCCATGTCGAGGATCACCGCCACATCATGCCCGTGCCTGGTGACGATCTGCGGTCCCTCGTCGTGGGCCCGCCGAACCACTTCGCTGAATCGCTGTTTCGCTTCCTGTAGTTGCCATTTGCTCTCTTCAACCTGTTCTACGGTCATACGCCCTCCTTCTGTCTATTCTGGACAGAAGTTTATCGGAGGGACCTTGGCCAGCGGGGATGATTCGAGGAAGCTTCGTGGTTGTGGTAATGTAGCTCTCTGATCGGTCCGGCATGCCTTGCTGGACGCGCAAGCGGAGGTCTCCTCCCACCTGAGTCGCCGAAAGGTGGCCGGGTCCAGGATCACGCCGGACTACTCCGGGGAGCTCGAGGCCACGAAAGCCACAGAGCTCAGTGGCCCCGCATGCGCGACGTGCGGGGCTTTTCGCGTTCAGGCGCGATGCTCCCGGCACGACGAGCACGTAGGGATCGCAAACCTAGGAGGCCCCATCAGCACTGAGCCCCGCATCAACGAGCGTATCCGAGTTCCCGAGGTTCGCCTCGTGGGCCCGAACGGCGAGCAGGTCGGCATCGTCTCCATTCACGACGCGCTGAAGCTCGCCCAAGAGGCCGACCTCGACCTCGTCGAGGTCGCGGCCACGGCTCGACCGCCCGTGTGCAAGCTCATGGACTACGGCAAGTTCAAGTACGAGTCCGCGATGAAGGCGCGCGAGGCGCGCAAGAATCAGGCGCACACGATCATCAAGGAGATCAAGCTCCGGCCGAAGATCGACCCGCACGACTACGAGACCAAGAAGGGTCACGTGGTGCGGTTCCTCAAGGCGGGGGACAAGGTCAAAGTCACGATCATGTTCCGTGGACGCGAGCAGTCCCGGCCCGAACTCGGGTTCCGGCTGCTGCAGCGGCTCGCGGACGACGTCCAGGAGCTCGGCTTCGTGGAGTCGCACGCCAAGCAGGACGGCCGTAACATGATCATGGTGATCGGTCCGCACAAGAAGAAGGCCGAGGCCAAGGCCGAAAAGGCCGCCGCCAAGGCACAGCGTGGCGGCGAGGAGCCTTCCGAACAGGAAGCGTGACCCGCGGTTGGGGTTAGCCTTACAGGACCCCAGCGGCCACCGGCAGACGAAGACGCCGACCGGGCCGGCCAGCACCGGCCCGGCCATCGGCACGACCGAAACGAGGAGAGACGGCGACATGCCGAAGATGAAGACGCACAGCGGTGCGAAGAAGCGGTTCCGGGTCACCGGCTCCGGCAAGATCAAGCGCCGCCGTGCCA
The DNA here is from genome assembly GCF_015645445.1 of Nonomuraea cypriaca. Lineage (GTDB taxonomy): Bacteria > Actinomycetota > Actinomycetes > Streptosporangiales > Streptosporangiaceae > Nonomuraea > Nonomuraea cypriaca. The sequence continues at coordinate 27,804 of NZ_JADOGI010000010.1, forward strand.
ACCGCGCGCACTACAACGAGTGGAAGTCGTCCACGCTGACGCGCCGTCTCAAGAACGAGGTCGTCCTTTCCGACGCAGACTCAAAGAAGATCAAGAAGCTGCTCGCCAAGTAGCGCGAACCCCCGGGGAGATAGAACATGGCACGCGTGAAGCGGGCGCTCAACGCCAAGAAGAAGCGCAAGGTCGTCCTCGCGAGGGCGAGCGGTTACCGTGGCCAGCGGTCGCGGCTGTACCGCAAGGCCAAGGAGCAGATGCTCCACTCGATGACGTACGCCTACCGGGACCGCAAGGACCGTAAGGGTGCGTTCCGCCGTCTGTGGATCCAGCGGATCAACGCCGCCGCCCGCCAGAACGGCATGACCTACAACCGCCTGATCCAGGGTCTGCGTCTGGCCAACATCGAGGTCGACCGCAAGATCCTGGCCGACCTCGCGGTCAACGACAGCCAGACCTTCGCCACGCTCGTCGAGGCCGCCAAGAAGGCGCTCCCGGCGAACGTGAACGCTCCGGCCGCGAGCTGAAGCACTTTGCCTTGACCGAGGGCCCACCGATGACGGTGGGCCCTTTGCTGTATGCACCACAGGGGGACGAGGATGGCCGGGTCCGAGCTGACCAACGTGAGGTCGCCGCGGGTGAAGACCGCGAGGCGGCTCACCAAACGGGCCTTCAGGGAGCAGGACCGCAGGTTCCTGGCCGAGGGGCCGCAGGCGGTGCGCGAGGCCCTCAAGCTGGACGGCGTGACCCTGGAGCTGTTCACCACGGCCGAGGCCGAGCTGCGTCACCCGGAGCTGATCACCGACGCCACGCTCAAGGGCGTCTCCGTGCACCGGGCCAGCGGCGAGGTCATGTCGGAGCTGTCCCAGACCGTGACCCCGCAGGGGCTGGTGGCGGTCTGCACGCTCGTACACGTGCCGCTGGAGCGGGCCCTGACCGGCGCGCCGAGTCTGGTCGCGGTGCTCGCGCACGTACGCGATCCGGGCAACGCCGGCACCGTGATGCGGGTCGCCGACGCCGCCGGGGCGGACGCGGTCGTCTTCACCGACGCCTCCGTGGACCCGTACAACGGCAAGTGCGTACGCGCCAGCGCGGGCAGTCTGTTTCACTTGCCGGTCGTCATCGGTGCACCGGTGAGCGAGGTCGTGCGTCACCTTAGAGAGCAGGGCATGCGCGTGCTGGCGGCCGACGGCGCGGGCAAGCACACGCTCGACGATGTCGATCTGTCGGGTCCCACCGCGTGGATCTTCGGGAACGAGGCCTGGGGACTGCCGGAGGAGATACTCGCCGAGGCGGATGATGTGGTGAGAGTGCCCATCTATGGACAGGCGGAAAGCCTGAACCTGGCCGCCGCCGCGGCGGTGTGCCTTTACTCCTCCGCCAGGGCTCAGCGAGTGTCCTAGGCGGTTGGAAACCCGCTATTGTCGGCGTTGTAGGCGGAGGAGGCGAGGTCGTGCACGGCGCAGACACCGACGGGCGAGTGGTCGCGGCCGCGTGCACGATAGCCATCGACGATCTTCCCGACGGCCTCATCATGACGGACCGGTTCGGTTGCGTGCTGGCCGCCAACCGGGCCGCGGCCCGGCTCACCGGCGTCGCCGTGGAGCGCGCGGTGGGCCGCCACATGAGCGACGTGTTCCCCTTCCGCGACCACGACGGCCGGGACTGGTGGAAGGCGCTCGACCCCGAGGGCGGGCTGTGCACGCGGAGCAGGGTGCCGGAGCGGCCGCTGCACCTGCCGGGCGGCCAGGAGCTCTACGTCGCGGCCAGGCTCGTGCGCGAGCCGGAGCGCGCCGGCGAGGTCGAGCGCGTCGTGATCACGATGCGTGACGGCGGCGCCCGCTCCCGGCTGGAGCGCAGCCGCGCCGACCTGGTCTCGACCGTGGCCCACGAGCTGCGCTCGCCGCTGACCAGCGTCAAGGGGTTCACCGCGACCCTGCTGGCCAAGTGGACGCGCTTCACCGACGAGCAGAAGCGCGTGATGCTCGAGACCGTCAACAACGACGCAGACCGGGTGACCAGGCTCATCACCGAGCTGCTCGACGTCTCGCGGATCGAGTCCGGCCGGCTGGAGGTGCGCCGTCAGGTCGTCGACCTCCCCGCCAGGGCGCGCAGGCTGATCGCCGGCCGGGTGGCCGCGGGCGACTCCGACGAGCGCTACCGGCTGGTCGCGGGCGACGACCTGCCCGAGATGTGGCTCGACCAGGACAAGATCGACCAGATCCTGGGTAACCTGGTGGAAAACGCGGTGCGCCACGGGCGCGGCACCGTGACAATTGACATCGAATCCGTCGGATGGGGAGTCGCCGTGTCGGTGCGCGATGAGGGTGAGGGCATCGAGCCCGAGCTGGCTCCGCGCGTCTTCAGGCAGTTCTGGCGGGGGGGCAACAGCCGCAGGCGTGGCGGCACGGGGCTCGGCCTGTTCATCGTGAAGGGCCTGGTCGAGGCGCACGGCGGCACGATCACCGTGCAGCGCGCGCCCGAGGGCGGGGCGGAGTTCCGATTTACCGTGCCCACCGGCACGCCCGACTTCGCGACCCCGTAGCGAGCGAGTCGGCCCCGGTGGGCGGGCCCCACTAGACTCTTTTTCGCTCAAGCCCTGGATACGGAGCTCACTCTTGTCTGACTACGACCCCGTCGAGGTGACACCGTTGCATGCCGACGAGGTGTCCCGCATGGAGGCCGACGCCATCGCGGCGATCAAGGCGGCCGCCGACCTCGACGCACTCAAGCAGGCCAGGCTGGCGCACGCGGGCGACCGCTCGCCCATCGCCCTGGCCAACCGCGAGATCGGCGCCCTGCCGCCGGCCGCCCGCGCCGAGGCCGGCAAGCGCGTCGGCGGCGCCCGCAAGGCGATCAACGAGGCGCTGGCCGCGCGCCACGCCGAGCTGGAGGCCCAGCGCGACGCGCGGGTGCTCGTCGAGGAGACCGTCGACGTAACCCTGCCATGGGACCGGCGGCCGCGCGGTGCCCGCCACCCGCTGACCACGCTGCAGGAGCGCGTCGCCGACGCGTTCGTCGCGATGGGTTACGAGGTGGCCGAAGGGCCCGAACTCGAAGGCGAGTGGTTCAACTTCGACGCCCTCAACATCGCCAAGGACCACCCGGCCCGCTCGGAACACGACACGTTCTTCGTGGACTCCACGGAGTCCGGCATGGTGCTGCGCACGCAGACCTCGCCGGTGCAGATCCGCGCGCTGCTGCAGCGCGAGCTGCCGGTCTACGTGATCTCGCCGGGCAAGACGTTCCGCACCGACGAGCTCGACGCGACCCACACCCCGGTCTTCCACCAGACCGAGGGGCTGGCCGTGGACGAGGGGCTGACGATGGCCCACCTCAAGGGGACGCTCGACCGGTTCGCGGAGGTGATGTTCGGCAAGGGCATCACGACCAGGTTCCGGCCCAACTACTTCCCGTTCACCGAGCCGTCCGCGGAGATGGACCTCAAGTGCTTCGTCTGCCGCGGCGCCTCGGCGATCCCCGGCAACCCGCCCTGCCGCACCTGCAAGTCGGAGGGCTGGATCGAGTGGGGCGGCTGCGGCATGGTCAACCCGCGCGTGCTCGTGGCGTGCGGCGTCGATCCGTCGCGATACTCCGGGTTCGCGTTCGGCATGGGCATCGAGCGGACGCTGATGTTCCGGCACAACGCCGAGGACATGCGTGACATGGTCGAGGGAGACGTGCGGTTCACGCTCCCGTTCGGAATGGAGATCTGATGAAGGTCCCGCTTTCCTGGCTGCGGGAGTATGTCGATCTCCCGGCGGTCACCGCCCACGAGGTGGCCGACAGGCTCACCGCGGCCGGGCTCAAGCTCGAGTCGATCAGCTCGTACGGCCATGACGTCAAGAACGTCGTCGTCGGCGAGGTGCTCGAGATCGAGGAGCTGACCGGTTTCAAGAAGCCGATCAGGCACTGCAAGGTCGAGACCGGCGAGGCGACGCCGCGCGAGATCGTCTGCGGCGCCACCAACTTCGCCGTCGGCGACCGCGTCCCCGTCGTGCTGCCCGGCGGTGTGCTGCCCGGTGGGTTCGAGGTCGGGGCGCGCAAGACGTACGGGCGGATGTCCGAGGGCATGATCTGCTCCGAGCGCGAGCTCGGTCTCGGCGACGACCACCACGGCATCATGGTGCTGCCCGCCGGCACCCCGATCGGCACCGACGTGGTCGAGCTGCTCGGGCTGCGCGACGAGGTGATCGAGCTGGAGATCACACCCGACATCGGCTATGCGCTGTCGATCAGGGGCGTGGCGCGCGAGGCGGCCACGGCGTTCGGGGTGGCCTTCCGCGACCCCGCCGACGTCGAACTGCCCGTGGAGACCGAGCCCTCGTGGCCGGCCTCGATCGCAGACCCGACGGCGTGCGACCGGTTCGTGCTGCGCGAGGTGCGTGGCTTCGACCCGGCCGCCACGAGCCCGCTGTGGATGCGCGTACGCCTCACGCGGGCCGGCATGCGTCCCGTGTCGCTGGCCGTCGACGTCACCAACTACCTGATGCTGGAGCTCGGGCAGCCGCTGCACGCGTTCGACCGGGCCAAGCTGAGCGGCGCGATCGTCGTACGCAGGGCCGGGGCCGGCGAGCGGCTGGAGACGCTCGACCACGTGGTGCGTGAGCTCGATCCCGACGACATCCTCATCACCGACCAGTCGGGGCCGATCTCGATGGCCGGCACGATGGGCGGCCTGGAGACCGAGATCTCCGGCGACTCGACAGACATCGTCATCGAGGCCGCCCACTTCTCCGCGACCGGCATCTCCCGCGAGTCCCGTAGGCACGGGCTGGTGTCGGAGGCGTCCAAGCGGTTCGAGCGAGGCGTCGACAGGGAGCTGCCGCTGGTCGCCTCGTGGCGGGCCGTGCGGTTGCTGGCCGAGCTGGGCGGCGCCGCCGTGCAGCCCGGGGTCACGCAGGCCGAGGTCGAGGTGTCGCCCGCGCGCATCGCGATCCCGTCCGGCTATCCGGGCGCGGTGGCCGGGATCACATACTCGAAGGACACCGTGGTCGCGCGGCTGGAGCAGGTCGGCTGCGTCGTGACCGACGGCGAGGAGCCCGCCGTACGCCGGGGCGGCGTCGACCCGACCGGCGTGGTGACCGGCGGCGCGCTGGCCGCCAGGCTGGCCGTCACGGGCCCCGACATGATCACGGTGACGCCGCCGTCGTGGCGTCCCGACCTCACCGACCCCAACGACCTGGCCGAAGAGGTCATCCGGCTGGAGGGCTACGAGAGTCTGCCGTCGGTGCTGCCCTTGGCTCCGGCCGGTGCCGGGCTCACCGAGGGGCAGCGGCTGCGCCGACGGGCCGGCCGGGCGCTGGCCGAGGGCGGCCACGTCGAGGTGCTCAACTACCCGTTCATCAGCGCCGACGACTTCGACCGGCTGCTGCTGCCCGCCGATGACGCGCGGCGGCGGGCGATGCGGCTCGCCAACCCGCTGTCGGAGGACGAGCCGCTGATGCGCACGACGCTGCTGCCTGGGCTGCTCAAGGCCCTGGTACGCAACGTCGGGCGCGGCTTCGCCGACGTGGCGATCTACGAGATGGGGCCGGTCTACCGGCCGCGCGAGGGCGCTCCCGAGGTGGCGCCGGTGCTCGGGGTCGAGCGCCGGCCGACCGCCGAGGAGCTGGCCTCGATCGAGGCGGCGCTGCCCGACCAGCCGCTGCGGGTCGCGGCGGTGCTGGCCGGGGAGTTCGAGCGGTCCGGCTGGTGGGGTGGCGGGCGCCAGGCGTCGTGGGCCGACGCGGTGCAGGCCGCCCGGCTGGTGGCCGCCGAGGCTCGGGTCGAGCTGTCCATCAGCGCCGACCAGCACGAGCCGTGGCACCCCGGCCGGTGCGCGGCGCTCTACGTCGGGGACACGCTGGTGGGGCACGCGGGCGAGCTGCACCCGCGGGTCGTCGAGGCGTACGGGCTGCCGCCGCGGACCGCGGCGATGGAGCTGGAGCTGTCGCGGCTGGCGTTGTTCATGCCCGGCCCGGTGGACGCCCCGGCGGTGTCCGCCTACCCGGTGGCCACGCAGGACGTCGCGCTGATCGTGCCCGACTTCACGCCCGTGGCCGACGTGGAGGCGGCCCTGCGCGACGGGGCCGGCGAACTGCTGGAGTCGATCCGGCTGTTCGATGTCTACGCGGGGGAGCAGGTGGGCGAGGGGAACAAGTCGCTCGCCTACTCGATGCGGTTCCGGGCCGGGGACCGTACGTTGACGGTCGAGGAGACGACGGCGGCCAGGGACGCGGCGGTGGCGATGGCGACCGATCGCGTGGGGGCTCAGCTCCGGAGCACCTGATCCGCAGGATGGGGGCCGGTGCGGCGGATGCCGTGCCGGCCCCTTATCGGCTTCGGGCGACGTAGAGCTTGTTGAGGTCGACGTCGATGTCGAAGGGGACCGTGAGCTTCAGCCAGTCGTGATGGATGCCGGTGATCGCGTAGGACTTGGTGGCGGGGTCGATCTCATAGACGAAGACGGCCGGCCTGCCGTTGATCTCCTCGATCCGCCAGTAATGGGGGATCCCCGCCTCCGCGTAGAGGACCGGCTTACGCTCCCTGTCGCGCACCTCGGAGTCCGGCGAGACCACTTCGACGGCGAGCACGACGTCCTCTGCCTTGAAGCAGCTGATCTCGCGGCCGATGACCGCCCCGGGACCCAGGACGATGAGGTCGGGCTCCGGCCGCTGCTGGGCCTCGAGCTTGACGCTCATCTCCTGGCGCACTTCATGGCCTGCAGGCACGAGATCTTCCAGATTGACGCGCAGCCGGAAGATGACCATGTTGTGGAAGTCTCGCTGGGGGCTCACGAAGACCAAGCTTCCATCAATCAACTCTGTGTGCGCAGGCAGATCCGGAATGTGATCGAGATCTTCTGCGACGAAGCCCTCTGGTGGTGGGAAGACCCAGTCGGGGAGCGAGGGATGGGGCGTCATCTTGATGATCACCGCTTCGGCAGCCACGGTCATGGTCCAACGGTACCAATCTATTGTGCTCACGCCATGTGAACGGCCATACACGCTCGCGTACGACATTCAGAGTATGGCCGAGACGGAACAATCAGCTGCTGGTGTTCGGTGGGCGGGATGACGCGGAGGAGGTTGCCGAGACGTTGGGGGAGAGGTTTCCTCAGATGCGGTCGATCTCGGCGAGGTCGATGTCGAGGTCGAACGGGACCGTGAGCTTCAGCCTGTCATGGTGGAGGCCGGTGCGGGCGTAGGAGCCGGTGCCGGGGTCGAGCTCGTATACGTATATGACCGCTTTGTCCGAATGGTTTTCCACGCGCCAGAAGTGCGGGATGCCGGCCTCGGCATAGAGGACGGGCTTCCGTTTGCGGTCGCGCGTTTCGGATTCTGGGGAGACCACCTCCACCACCAGCAGGACCTCCTGCGCGCGGTAGAACGTCTGCTTGGCGTGCTGGTCGGCGTCGGCACGGATGACGCAGAGGTCCGGCTCGGGGCGCTGATCCCTGCCGAGGATGACGCTCATTTCCCTGCGCACCCGGAGGTCCGCCGGGGCCGCACGGCGCAGCTCACTCTCGAGAAGCGATACGACGCGCATGTGGAAGGAGGCTTGGGGGCTCACGAAGACCAAGCTTCCATCAATCAACTCTGTGTGCGCAGGCAGATCCGGAATGTGATCGAGGTCTTCTGCGACGAAGCCCTCTGGTGGTGGGAAGACCCAGTCAGGGAGCGAGGGATGAGGCGTCATCTCAAGGATCACCGCTTCGGCAGTCACGGTCCAACGCTACCAATCTATTGTTCTCACGCTAGGTGAACGGCCATACACGCCCGTGTACGAATCCCCGGGTATGGCGGAGGCGGAACAATAGAGGTTATGACGCAGCTGCTGGTGTTCGGCGAGAGGGATGACGCGGAGGAGGTCGCGGAGACGTTGGGGGAGTGGTTTCCCTCGCTTGGGGTGCCGCGGGTGGTGCGGGAGACGCTTGCCGGGGAGGACGACGCGGAGGACGCCCAGTGGCTGGTCGTCGTCGAAGGGCTGGAGAAGAGGGCGCTGGGCAAGGTGGATGAGCTGGTAGCGCGTCACGACGGGTGGCGGGAGCGGCACTGAGGATTTCGTCCGGCGCGAACATCGTTCCCGTGGGATCCGGGCTCGGACAGAGTGGCTGGTATGCGTGTAGCCGTGCTGTCCGATGTTCATGGAGTGTTGCCCGCGCTCGAAGCCGTGCTGGCCGAGCCGGACGTGGTCGCCGCTGATCTGATCGTGCTCACCGGGGACCTGGCGGCTGGGCCGATGCCGGTCGAGACGCTAGACGTGCTGGTCTCGCTGGGGGAGCGGGCGCTGTGGGTCAACGGGAACGCCGACCGGGAGCTGGTGGAGGTGGCGGCGGGCCAGGGCTCCCCCTATGCGATCTCGCGGTGGGCGGGGGAGCGGTTGCGGGCCGATCAGGTCGAGTTGCTGGCCGCCCTGCCTCATCGGCAGGTGCTCGATCTGGGGCGGTTGGGGACGGCGTTGTTCGTGCACGCCACGCCGCGCAGTGACGAGGAGATGATCCTCGTGGACAGTTCGCTGGAGCGGTGGGGTGAGGTGCTGGCCGGGGAGAGCGCCGGCACCGTGGTGCTGGGCAACACCCACATGCCGTTCGTACGGCTCGTCGACGGCGTCCTGGTGGTGAATCCCGGGTCGATCGGGATGCCCTATGGGCGATACGGGGCGCAGTGGGCGCTGCTCGACGGGGAGAGCGGGGCGGTCACCCTGCGGACGACGCCGCTCGATGCCGCTCGGGTGGGGGAACGGCTGATCGCCGGGAGCGGGTTCGACGGGATCGAGGAGTGGGTGGGTGAATACGTGACCAGCGTCTACTCCGATGCCGAGGCGTTGCGGGTGTTCGCCAAGGCCGAGCGGCGGCCCGGTTAGGCGGACGCTCCCCCACGCGGGTTTCCTGCGGTCAGGCGGCGGGTTCCTGGGCCGTGCGGTCAGGCGGTGGCTTTCGGGTCGTGCGGTCAGGCGGTGGCTTCCTGGGTGGCGGCTGCTTCTCTGCGGGCCTTCTCGGCCAGGGCGTGTTCGTCCGTTCTGGCGTCGTAGCCGCGGAACTTCGGGAGCGCGGCGCTCAGTGCCAGCACCGCGCCGACGCACAGGAGGCCGCCGGCGCCGAGGGAGAAGCGGGTGCCGCCGAGGTCGGCCATGAGGCTGGCCCTGGTGTTGCCGAGCATCGGGCCGCTGGCGTACGAGAGGAGCTCGATGCCGGCCAGGCGCCCGCGGAGCTCCGGCGGGATCGTCTGGTTCCACATGGTCATGCGGAAGATTCCGCTGATCATGTCGGCGGCGCCCGCGAGGGCGATGCAGACGAACACCACCCAGACGTTGGGAGCCAGCGCGGTCGAGGCGACCGCCACGCCCCAGAGTGCGGCCGCGATGATCACGCCGAGCCCCTGGCGCTGTACGCGGGCCGCCCAGCGGCCTGTGATCGAGGCGATCAGGGCGCCCACCGCGGCGGCCGAGTAGAGCAGTCCCAGCGCCTGCGGCGCCCGCAGCTCATCGGCCAGGAACGGGAACAACGCCGTCGCCATCGCGAACACCATCGCGGCGATGTCCACCAGGTACGTGCCCATCAGATCCTTGCGGCCCACCGCGTACCGCACGCCCTCGACCAGCGACTCCAGCGACGCGGGGGCGGCGTCCTCGGCCGCCGGCAGCGACCTGATCCGCCACAGCAGGACCAGCGACAGGACGAAGGTCACCGTGTCGACGCCGTACGCGAGCGCCGCGCCGAACACCGTCACCAGCAGACCGCCCAGCGCCGGGGCCACGATGGCGCCGAAGTTCCAGCGCAGGCTGGACAGCACCGCCGCCGCGCCCTGCTGGTCGTGCTTGACCACCTGCTGGATCACCGCCTCCAGGCTGGGGCGTTGCAGGGAGGCGATGCCGGTGGAGATGGCGCCCATCACGTACAGGACCCAGACCTGGGGGTTCGGCAGCATCGCGTTGATCATGAGTGCCGCCGAGGTCACCAGGAGGCCCAGCTCGCTCAGTACGATGATCTTGCGACGGTCGAGGGCGTCGGCGATTGCGCCGCCCCACAGCCCGCACACCACCATCGGCACGAACTCCGCCAGGCTCACCAGCCCGACCGCCAGGAAGGAGCCCGTCAGCTCCTTCATCTGGTACGGAATCGCCACCATCGAGATCAACGTGCCGAACATCGTGATGACGCCGGACCCGAAGAGCAGACGATAGTCGCGCGAATCGCGCAGCGGACTCAGGTCCAGCGAAACGTGGCGGAAGAGGCTTTTCACTCGATCGGGCACGAGTTCAGATTGTCTGACATCAGGCCTGGGCAGGGCAAATGCTTTACACGGAAGAAGGCCCCGGAGAGGTGTCCGGGGCCTTCTGAGGGGGTCAGGCGCTGGGTGCGAGGTCCAGGAAGCCGAGTACCTTGCGGATTCTGCCGTCCTCGGCCAGTTCCACCATGTCGTATCCGGCGGCGACCGGCTCCCCGCCGGCCGGGCCCAGGTTCCAGGTGAACCTGGCGATGTGGTGGTGGGCGTCGTACACGTCGCCGGCCGTGAACACGAGACCGGGGAACATGGCCTGCGCGCCCTCGATCGTGGCCGCGATCGCGGCGTGGCCGGTGACATCGGCCAGCGGGTCGGTGTAGGAGCTGTCCTCGGTCCAGAGGCCGGCCACCGCCTTGGCGCGGGCGTCGGGGTCGGTCTCGTTCCAGGCGGCGAGGTAGCGGTCGAGCAGGTGCTCGGTCATGGTCATCTCCTTCGGGTCGGTTGGTGCCGGGTCAGTTGGTGTGGATCTTGCGCAGGCCGGTGATCTGGAGTTCGGCGAAGACGCCGACCACCAGGGCCTGGGCGATGGTCCAGATCGCGCCGATCGTGCTGAAGTCCGTCGCGCCGGTGACGACGGCCGCGATGCAGCCCAGGGTCCAGACGATGTTCAGGGCGATCACGGCCTTGGTTCCGGCCGGGCTGATCCGGCGGCGGGTGGCCAGGAGGCCGACGGCGATGCCGTACACGAGGAGGAAGACTCCGATGCCGCGCAGCAGGCCGGCGTCCGGGCCGAGCAGGGTGCTCACGGGCCCGGCGAAGGCCAGGTAGACCAGCCCGTTGACGCCGGTGACGACGGCGTCGGCGGCCAGAGCGAGGCGCAGGAACTTCATCCGGTCGGCGGTGACGGTCAAGGCGGTCATATCGGGCTCCTTCGTTCGTTCCGACAGGTGAAAGATGTCAGGAACGGCATAGGGGCCGCGATTACGCGCCAGGTAATGCGCTCCGGCGTTCGGTCCTCGACCTGCGGTGGCGCGGGTGGAAAAGGGGGCTCCGGCCGGTCGGCTCGCCCCGCCATCACAGGAGGGGCAGCGTCTCCATGAACCCGTCGTGTGTGACGAGCCGTGACGTGAGGGCGCCGTCGCCGGTGACCAAGCGCCATGACGGCGGGTGCGGCGACGGCGGCCATATGACCTGCCGCGATGAAGGCGGCGATCTTACCGAAACGGTAGCGGCTCCCCGGGGGACGGAGCGCGCGTGCCGCCGGGTGCGTCAGGTCCCAAGGATCTCCCGGCGCAGGTGCGTCTTGAGGATCTTGCCGCCGGGGTTGCGCGGCAGCTCGCCCTCACGCAACCAGACGTGTACGGGGATCTTGAACTTGGCGATCCTGCCCGTCAGGAACGACCGCAGCTCCTCGGCCGTGATCGACGCGCCGGGCGCCGGCCGGATCACCGCGCCGACCTCCTCGCCCAGCTCCTCGTGCGGCACGCCGATCACCGCGGCGTCGTCCACCGCCGGGTGCTCGAACAGGGCCGCCTCCACCTCGGCGCAGTAGACGTTCTCGCCGCCCCTGATGACCATGTCCTTGGCCCGGTCCACGATGTAGACGAAACCCTCGTCGTCGATCTTGGCCAGGTCGCCGGTGTGCAGCCAGCCGCCGACGAACGTCTGCGCCGTCGCCTCCGGTTTGTTCCAGTAGCCCATGATGACGTTCGGGCCGCGCAGGCACAGCTCGCCCACCTCGCCGGGCGGCAGCTCGTGACCCATCGGGTCCACCACGCGCAAGTCGACCACGGCCGACGGCAGGCCGATGCTGTCGGGCTTGGCCTGGTAGTCGGCGCCGCCGTTGCCGATGGCCAGGGCGGTCGTCTCGGTCATGCCGTAGCCGTTGGAGGGGGCGCGGTTGGGGAGGTTCTCGGTGATGCGCTCCAGCAGCTTGGGCGGGGCGGGGGCGCCGCCGTAGCCCAGGGCGGTCAGGGACGACAGGTCGTACTTGCCGAAGTCGGGGTGGGACATGAGCTGCCAGGCGTTCGTCGGCACGCCGATCATCGTGCTGATCTTCTCGCGCTCGATCAGGCGCAGCGCCTGCTCGGGGTCCCACTTGTACATGAGCACCAGGCCGCCGCCGCTGAACATCGTGGTCGTCAGGCCGGAGAAGCAGCCTGTGACGTGGAACAGCGGCACGGTCAGCAGCGTCACGCGGCGTACGCTCGCCGCCGCCGCCGGGTCCTTGCCCGACATCGTGGCCGCGCGCATGAACCCGTAGGAGACGGTCATCGGCGACTGGCCGAGGTTGCGGTGGCTGCCCAGCGCGCCCTTGGGGCTCCCGGTGGTGCCGGAGGTGTAGAAGATCGTGGCCGGGTCCTCGGGGGACAGCTCGACGTCGGGAAGCTTCACGTCGGCGACGACCTCGCCGAGCACGTCCTCGAACCTGCGCGCACCCTCCGGCGCCTCGCCCCTGGTGACGATCAGCGGCACGCCCGTCGAGGCCAGCCGCTCGGCTCGCTCGCCGTCCGCGATCAGCACCTTCGCGCCGGAGTCGCGCACGCCGTAGGCCAGCTCGGCCTCCGTCCACCAGGCGTTGAGAGGTACGGCGATGGCCCCAGCCGCCAGCGCGGCCGAGAAGGAGACGACCCATTCCGGGTAGTTGCGCATGGCCACGGCGACGCGGTCGCCCTTGCGCACGCCGTACTCCTCGACCAGGCGGCCGGCGAGGGTGGCGGCGCGGCGGAAGTGGTCCTCGAACGTGAGGTGCTCGTCCTCATACACGAGGAAGACCTTGTCGCCGTGGAATCTGCTCATCTCCAGCAGGGCGCGGAAGTGGGCGGGTGCGTGCTTCCATGTGCGCACGCCGGTGTCGCCGATCTCCTCTACCTCGAACAGCTGGCCTGGTCCGGTGATCTGGGCCTGGACCTGAGCGTGCGAAAGGGACATGCGCAGAACTCCCGCAGTGGACGATTATTCCGGATAAATCACAGTACCGACCGGTAGGTACGTCGCGCTAGAGCAGGCGAAACAGGCGCTGCCGAGCCCGATGGAGGAGCTCGATCCGGGCAAGCCGTTGTGAAAGTTTCATTTTCTAGCCGATAGTTTCTGCCTCCGAGCTGCCCTTTTGCGCCCGGCTTGAAGCCGCCATTGATTGTCCCCTTGCATGTAAATACCGTCTGCGGTGCGATCCGACCCGGGTCGAAAACTTTCGGAACCGAGTGCCTGCCTCCGGAGGTAGATGTCCGTGCATTCGTCCTCACTCGTCAGAGCCCTCACCCTGGTGGGGATACTCGTCACCTTCCTCCTGCCCGCGACCGCGGCCGAGGCCTCCGGGCCCCTGCGTACGCACGCGGCCAGCCGGGGCAAGTTCATCGGTACGGCGCTCGCCACCGGCCCGTTGTCCAATGAGACCTCGTACCGCAACATAGCCTCCACCGAGTTCAACCAGGTCACGGCCGAGAACGCGATGAAGTGGGAGTCGACCCAGCCCAGCCAGGGGCAGTTCACGTTCTCCGGCGCCGACGCCATCGTCAACTTCGCCACCCAGAACAACCAGCAGGTCCACGGCCACACGCTCGTGTGGCACAGCCAGACGCCCGGCTGGGTGCAGAGCCTCAGCGCGACCGCGATGCGCACGGCGATGCAGACCCACATCAGCACGGTCGTCGGCCGCTATGCCGACAACCCCGCCGTGGTGTCGTGGGACGTGGTGAACGAGGTCTTCGACGACAACGGGAACATGCGCTCCTCGTTCTGGTACAACACGCTCGGCGAGAGCTTCATCGCCGACGCCTTCCGCGCCGCGCGCGCGGCGGACTCCAACGCCCGGCTCTGCATCAACGACTACAACGTCGAGGGGATCAACTCCAAGAGCACCGCGATGTACAACCTGGTGTCCAGGCTGCGCGGTCAGGGTGTGCCGATCGACTGCGTGGGCTTCCAGGGCCACCTCGCCATCCAGTACGGCTTCCCGAACGACCTGCAGCAGAACATGGAGCGCTTCGCCGCCCTCGGCGTCCAGGTCCGGGTCACCGAGCTCGACGTGCGCATGCAGATGCCCAGGAGCTCCTCCAAGGACACCACCCAGGCCACCTACTACCGCAACGTCGTGAACGCCTGCATGGCCGTCACCGCCTGCGCGGGCGTGACGATCTGGGGCTTCACCGACAGGTACTCGTGGGTGCCCGACACGTTCTCCGGTGAGGGTGCCGCGCTGATCTACGACGAGAACTACCAGCGCAAGCCGTCCTACACCGCCGTGCACGACGCGCTGGCGGGCGGAAGCAGCAGCGACACCACGGCACCGAGTGCGCCGGGAACGCCGTCGTCGAGCAACGTCACCTCGAACGCGGCCTCCCTGACGTGGACCGCCTCGACGGACACCGGCGGCAGCGGGCTGGCCGGCTACAACGTGTACAGGGAACAGGGCGCGACGGACACCCAGCTCGGGCAGAGCACCACCAACTCGATCGCGCTGACCGGGCTGAGCCCCTCCACCCAGTACCAGGTGTACGTGCGGGCACGTGACGGTGCGGGGAACCTGTCCGCCAACTCGCCGCTGGTCACCTTCACCACCTTGAGCGGCCCCGGTGGCAGCGGTGGGTGCGGCGCCGCGGGCACCGTACAGACCCAGTGGAGCGGCGGGTACGTCGTGCAGCCCGTGACCGTCACCAACACCGGCACCTCCAGCATCAGCGGCTGGACCGTCACCTTCACCCTGCCCGCCGGGCACACGCTGACCGGCTCGTGGAACGCCGCCGTGACCGTCAGCGGGCAGACCGTCACCGCAAGGAACGCGGGCTACAACGGCACCCTGGCCGCGAACGCCAGCACCAGCTTCGGCTTCCAGGTCAGCCGGCCGAGCGGGAACACGCAGACGCCCTCCGGGTACACCTGCGCCTGACCTCCCCCGATCCCCTGGGTCCTCGTGACCCAGGGGATTTTCGCCGCTCATCGGCGGGTCACGGATCCAGGGTGATCCCCTCGCGGCGGAGGTCCTCGACGATGCCGTCGACGAGGCGGGTGGCGACCGTGTGGTGGAGCCGGCCGTCCTCGCGCAACTCGCGGACGGCGGGGACCGGGTCGGGGTCGGCGAAGAGGCGTTCATCGGAGTAGTCCACCGGCCTGCCGGTCGGGTCGACGGTCCACCAGGACGCCTCCAGCGCGATCCCGTTCGGGTCGCTGAAGTAGATCGACCGCAGGAATCCGTGGTCGATGACGTCGGTCACCTCGCAGTCGTGGGCCTTGAGCCGGTCGCGCAGCCGGTTGAGCGCGTCCTCGTCCGGCAGGTGCAACGACAGGTGGTCGAACTGCGCGGCCCGCGCGTACGGCACGCCGGCGGGCTTGGCGAAGCTGTCGAGCGGCTGGTCGGTGTATTCGAAGAAGGCGACGGTGTTGCCCGGCGCCACCTCGAAGAAGTAGTGCTTGAACGCGGGGATGGCGAGCGTCGTGACCAGGCGGGCGTCGAGCACACCGTGCCAGAAGCGCACGGTGGCGTCCATGTCCGCGGTCACCAGGGCTAGGTGGTGCACACCGCGCCAGTGCACCGTTTCTGGATTGGCAGCCATGCCGCAACAGTACGCCTTTCAACTATCTACGTTAACCCCGGGCTTCCTCCTCGTCAGGCTGGGTACGGTCTCGTTCCCGGAGCCGGACCTGGTGTGGTTCGGACTGCGGGGAGTGTCGCTCGGGTTACGCTGAGCGAACTCGTTTCCGCTGATGGTCGAAGAAGGGATCTCTCGTGACGGACGACCTGGCCGGACTCGCGGGCTTGCTCTATGAGTTCGGGCTGCTCAAGCGTTATAAGCGCACAGGATGGCTGGTGGCGGGAGTACGCGATCCGGAGAGCATCGCCGACCATTCGTTCCGTGCCGCGGTCCTGGCGAGTGTGATCACCGTGCTGGAGGGCGGTAATCCGGAGCGGGCGGCGTTCATGAGCCTGTTCCACGACACGCAGGAGAGCCGCGTCACCGACATTCCCTACGTCGGCAAGCGCTATCTCCAGGCCACGCCCAACGAGCAGGTGACCGCCGACCAGACGCGCGGCCTGCCTGAGCCCGTCGGGCGGATGATGGGCGAGGCCGTCGGCGAGTACGAGCGCAACACCACCCTCGAATCCGTCTGCGCCAGGGACGCGGACAAGCTGGAGTGCCTGATCCAGGCCGTCGAATACCGCGAGCAGGGGCACCAGAACGTGCAGCCGTGGATCGACAGCTCGCTCTCCGCGCTCAAGACCAAGTCCGCCAAGCGCATCGCCGACGACGTGCTCACCACGGGGTCGCTGGAGTGGGTGACCAAGGTGCTCAACGGCGACGAGGGGTGACCGGTCAGCCCTTCACCGAGCCGGCGAAGTTGAAGGAGCCGGCCAGATACTTGTTCACGGCCACATAAAGGACCACCGCGGGGGCCGTGTACAGGATGGAGAAGGCGGCGAGCTGGCCGTAGGCGACCTGACCGTACTGAGAGAAGAACGTGTAGATCGTGACCGCCGCGGGCTGCTTCTCCGGGGTGTCCAGCAGGACGAACGGGGCGAAGAAGTTGCCCCACTGGCCCACGAACACGAAGATCGCCACCACGGCTATGCCGGGGGCCATCAACGGGCCGACCACGGCGGTCAGGGAGCGGATCCAGCCCGCGCCGTCCACCCAGGCCGCCTCCTCCAGGCTCACCGGCACCCCGTCCATGAAGTTCTTCATCATCCAGATCGAGAACGGCAGCGAACTCGCGGTCAGGAACAACACCATCGCCGGCACCGAGCCGTACAGGTTGAACCGGAAGAACATCGCGTAGACCGGGACCAGGATCGCCGTCACCGGCAGGCCGGTGGTGAAGAGCAGGCTCAGCATGAAGTGGCGGCGGTAGCGAAGCTGGTAACGCGACAGGGGGTAGGCGGCCAGGCCCGCCACGAAGACCGTCAGGAGCGCCGTGGTGCCGGAGATCACGATGGAGTTGATCAGGGGCAGGATGATGGTCTCCCAGGTCAGGACCGCTCTGAAGTTGTCCAGGGAGAACTCCGACCTGGGCGAGGCGTCGAGCGTCGCCTCCGGCTGGACCGAGGCGATCAGGACCCACACGAACGGGCCGAGGAAGGCCAGCGCGATGACGATGAGCGCGAGGCCCGCGGCTCCTCTGACGGCCATTCTGGTCATGCGTCCTCCACCTTGATCAGGCGCAGGTAGATCAGCGAGAACAGCGCGCCGATCACCAGCATGACCAGCGCGATCGCGGAGCCGTAGCCGATCTCGAAGTAGCGGAACGCCTGCTCGTACATGTAGAGCGGGGTCGTCTGGCTGGCCGTGCCAGGGCCGCCGCCGGTCAGGGCGTAGATGAGGCCGAAACTGGCCAGCGTCTGCAGGGTGATCAGCATGAGGTTGGCCATGATCGAGCGGCGGATCAGCGGGAGCGTGATGTGCGCGAGGCGGCGGACCGGTCCTGCCCCGTCCACCGCGGCGGCCTCCACCAGGTCGGCGGGCACCTCGGAGAGGGCCGCCGAGTACACCAGCATCGAGAAGGCCGTGCCGCGCCAGATATTGGCCAGGATGACGGCCACCATCGGGGCCGTGTAGAGCCATTCCTGGGAGATGCCGAGCACCACGTTCAGGGTGCCCTCCTCGGCCAGGAAGGAGAACCAGCAGGCGGCCGCAACCACCTCGGGCACCACCCAGGCGGCGATGACGATCCCGTTGACCACGCTGCGGGTGACGCGGCCGCGGCCGCGCTGGAGCAGGGCGATGATCAGGCCGAGGGTGTTCTGGCCGATGACGGCCGAGCCGATGACGAAGACGAAGGTGAGGAGGAAGGAGTTGAGGAAGTTCGGGTCGCCGAAGAGCCTGACGAAGTTGCCGAAGCCGACGAACTGCGAGTTCACCGAGGCCGAGCCGGTCAGGGTCTCGTTGGTGAAGGCGATGTAGAGGCTCCACAGGATGGGGCCGGCGAGGAACAGGACGAGCAGGACGAGCGCGGGGCCCAGGGGGATGAGCCAGCGCAGCGCCCCGCGCCGTGCCGGGCCGCGGGAAGGCGGGCGCGTCACGGGCGGGGCAGGCGCGGTGGCGACCGTCATCGGGCCAGGACCTTGTCGGCGCCTCCCACGGCCGTGGGCAGGGCCTGCACGTACGCCGCCGTCGCCTCCTCAGGCGTCCGCGCTCCCGTCGTGACCGCCTCCATGGCCTCCTGGACCTGGGCGGACACCTTCGGGTACGCCTCGTAGGCCGGTCGGTAACGGGTGACCGCGGCCAGGTCGGTGAAGAACTTGACGCTCGGGTTGCCGGCGCTGTACTTCGGGTCGGCGGCCACGTCCTTGCGGGGCGCGAGGTCGCCGGTTCCGACCGAGTACGTCATCGAGTTCTCCTTGTTGGTGGCCACCGCGATGAAGTCGAACGCCTCCTGCTTGTTCTTCGTGTAGGCGCTCATTGCGATCACCCAGCCGCCCGACATGCTGACCGCGCCCGGCTCCTCGCCGTTCTGCGTCGGCATGGCCGTCCAGCCGACCTTGTCCTGCCACTCCGGCCACGGTTTGGTGCTGGTCGGCTTCCAGGCCGCGGCGGTCCACGCGCCGTCGAGCGAGATGCCGATCCGGGCGGCGGGGAACCACTCGAGGTTGACCTTGTCGGCGAGCTTGGCGTTGTGCGCGTCGGCCTGCCTGGGGCCGAGGTCCTCACGGTAGACGGTGTTGACGAAGGTCAGGGCGTCGGTGAAGTTCTTGCCGCCGGCCACCCACTTCTGCTGCGTGTCGTCGTAGAGGGTGCCGCCGGGGGTGCCGTACAGGAGCATCTCGAAGCCCTGCATGGTCGACGCCTCGCCGTGGATCTTCGTGGAGTACATGCTGAACGGGATGACGTCGGGCAGCTTCTGCTTGATCGTACGGGCGGCGGTCAGGACGTCGTTCCAGGTCTTCGGCTCCCACGGGACGGGGAGGCCGGCCTTGGCGAAGACGTCCTTGTGGTACCAGAGGCCGCGGGTGTCCGTGCTGATCGGGACGCCGTAGATCTTGCCGTCCCCGCCCTTGGCAGCCTCCTTGACCGAGTCGGGGAACTGGGTGTTCCAGTCGGGCCACTTGGTCAGGTAGTCGTCGAGCGGGGCCAGCTTGCCCGCCGCGACGTCCGCGTTGACCTGGAACGTGTCGTGGTAGTAGAGGTCGGGAGCCGAGTCGGGGGACCGGTTCAGCAGCGCCAGCTTCGTGTAGTAGGCCTCGGAGTTGCCCTGGACCGGGGTCAGCTTGATCGTGACGCCGGGGTGGGCGGTTTCGTACTGCTGTTTCGCGTTCGTGAGCATCTTCTCCAGATGCGGCCACGTCCGCTCGACTCTGTAGAGGACTTCGAGCTCCTTGCCGCCGGAGGGATCCTGCGCGGTGTCGGCGCCGCAGCCTGCGACGGCTGTCAGCAGCAGGAGTGAACCGGCCAGCGTCCGTTTCATCACGGCCTCCCCGTCCTTCCGTGGGATGCCGCGAAGGTAAATCTTTTTGATTTACTAAGTCAACACTCTGTGGTGACATTGCTGACATGCAACTGGGCACGAACCTGCCCAAGGTCGGCAGCTACAACCGCGCCGTGGTGCTGGAGGCCATCCAGGCCTCGGACGGGATCAGCCGGGTGCAGATCGCCGCCCGCACCCGCCTGACCGCGCAGACCGTGTCGGTGATCGTCCGCAGGTTGCTGGAGGACGGGCTGGTCGTCGAGGACGGGTCCGAGCCGTCGAGCGGGGGCAAGCCGCGCAGGATCCTGCGGGTCGACGCGCGCGCCGGATACGCCGTCGGCGTGCACTTCGATCCCGGCGAGATCTCGTGTGTGCTCGCCGACCTGGCGGGGCGCCCGGTCACGCGGCTGCACCTGCCGGTGCGGGCGGGGCTGCCGCCCGACACCGTCGTCAAGCAGATGGCCAGGGCCGCGCGGCGGATGCTCAAGGCCGCGGGGGTGCCGGACGAGAAGGTGCTGGGGGTCGGGCTGGCCTGCCCCGGGCCGCTGGACGCGGATGGGGTGATGGTCTCGCCGCCGCGGCTGCCCGGCTGGGACCAGGTGCCGATCAGGAGCCTGCTGCGCGAGCACACCCAATTCCCGGTGACCGTGGACAACGACGCGACGGCCGCGGCCATCGGGGAACGGTGGGCGGGGATCGCGCGGTCCACGCCGAGTTTCGCGTACCTGTACCTGGGGACCGGGATCGGCGGGGGGATATTTCTGGATAACCAGGTGTATCGGGGGCGGTCGTTGAATGCCGCCGAGTTCGGGCACATCACGGTCGAGCCCGACGGGCCCGCGTGCTACTGCGGTAACCGGGGATGCGTGGAGGCCGTCTGCTGCCCGAGCGCGATCGAGGCGGCGATGAGCGACGTGAGCCCCGGAGGGCCGGCCGGCCACGCCGCCATCTGCGCGGCGGCCGCGTGCGGGGAGCCCGTGGCCCGCGCGGTGATCGAACGGGTGGCCGGGCGGCTGGCCGACGCCGCGGTGAGCGTGGTGAACATGCTGGACATCGACCTGCTCGTACTCGGCGGGCCCGCGCTCAGGGACGTCGGGGAGATCTACCGCGAGGTGATCGCGCGGGCCGTGTCGAGCAGGTCGCTGGCCAGGCGGCTGCACGCGGTGCGGGTGGAGACCTCGCCGATCGCGGCCGACGCCGCCGCCATCGGCGCCGCCACGCTGGTCTTCCACGCCACGTACGCGCCCCGCCTGGGGGCCCTGCTCAGCGGCTAGAGACCGGCCTCATCCCGCCCCGCCTGGGCCAGGAGGTCCCGCATGGCCTTCTCCGCCGCGTCCGGATCGCCCTGCCGCACCGCGTCGAGGACCGCTCGGTGCGTGGCGGCGAACCCCGGGCGTTCGCCGCTCGAATGCACCAGGCGGTCCCGCGCGGACAACGCCGCGGCGATGACCACCTCCAGGCATTCCAGCAACTCGTTGCGGGAGGCGGCGAGCAGCGCGCGGTGGAAGGTGACGTCCGCCTCGGTGTGCGCGACGGGGTCGGCCACGGTGGCCGCCATCTCGCGCAGCGCCGCCTCAAGAGCCGCCACGTCCTCGTCCGTACGCCGCGCCGCCGCGAACCGGGCGCCGGCCGGCTCCACCACGGCCCGTACCTCGGCCAGGTCGCGCAGCATGTCCGCGTCACCTCGCTCCTCGAAGCGCCAGCGCAGCACGTCGGGATCCAGCAGCGACCACTCGCCCCGCGGCCGGACGAACGTGCCCCGCTTGGGCCGGGCGTCCACCAGACCCTTGGCGGCGAGGGTTTTGAGCGCCTCCCTGACCACGGTATGACTGACCTGATAACGGCGGCCCAACTCGGCGGGGTCGAGGTGCCGGGTGGCCTCGGGATCGCCGCTCACAATACGTCGTCCGAGGTCTTCCACAACTTCACCATGCATCCCTCGCCTCGGATAGCTCATGCGGCGCCTCCCCTTCCATCCGTCTACTGATAGTGATAAATCATATTTTATGAAAATACGGCCACATCGTCTGAGGGCCCCCCTCCTCGGCCTGGCCGCGGTGGTGACGTTGCTACTCAGCGCCTGCGGAAGCGGAGCGGGGCCACAACCCGTCCGGCTGACGTTCTGGGCCTGGGTCCCCGGTATGGATCAGGCGGTCGACCTGTTCAACCGGACCCACAAGGACATCCAGATCAAGCTCGACAACATCCCGCCCGGAAACGTGGGCGGATATGGCAAGATGCACGCCGCTGTCATGTCCGGAGACGCCCCCTGCCTGGCTCAGATGGAGTTCCAGGAGTTGCCATCCTTCCTGCTGAACAGCGAGCTCGCCGACCTGAACCCCTATCTCACACAGGCCGACCGGGCGGACTTCCAGCAGGGCACCTGGGACCTGGTGACGTTCGAGGGCGGCACCTACGCGGTGCCGCAGGCGACCGGGCCCATGGCGCTCTACTACCGGGATGATCTGCTCAAGAAGTGGGACATCAAGGTTCCCACGACCTGGCAGGAATATCGCGAGGCGGCGGTCAAGATCCGGCAGGCCGATCCGAACGCGTACATCGCGACGTTCGCCGCGAACGACGCCGCGCAGTTCATCAGCCTCGCCTGGCAGGCGGGCACGCCGTGGATGAACGTAAAGGGCGACGTCTGGCGCGCCGAGCTGACCAGCCCGGCCTCGGCCAAGGTCGCCCAGTTCTGGCACGACATGATCAAGGACGACCTGGTCAAGGTGGCACCCCTGTTCACGCCGAGCTGGTACAAGGACCTCAACGACGGCCGCCTGGTGGCGTTCCCCGTCGCGCAGTGGGGCGAGGCGATCATGGCGGCCAACGCCCCCGCATCGACGGGCAAGTGGCGGGCCGCGCCGCTGCCGCAGTGGGAGCCCGGTGGCAAGGCGTCGTCCACCAACGGCGGCTCGGCCACGTCGGTGCTGCGCGGCTGCGAGCATCCCGAGGAGGCGGTGGAGTTCGCGCTGTGGATCAACCGTGACCCGCGCAGCGTGGGGATGCTGATCAAGAGCGGCTACGGCTGGCCCGCGGCCATCTCCGGCATGTCCAACCCGCAGCTCACCCAGCCGTCGGAGTTCCTGGGCGGGCAGCGGACGGCGCAGCTCTTCACCGACTCCTCCAACCAGGTGCCGCCCGGCTGGGTGTGGTGGCCGACGTTCGACGACACGGTGAAGATTCTCAGCGACCGCTTCGAGCAGGCGCTCGGCGGCGGGGGCACGCTGGTGGACGCGCTCAAGGCCGCGGAGACGCGGACGGTTGAGCAGATCAGGACGAAGGGGTTGAGGGCCGAATGAGCAAGCGTGCCGCGGCGGTGTTCCTCGCCCCGTTCCTGGTGCTGTTCGCCGCGTTCTTCGTGGCGCCGATCGGACACGCCCTGGTGCAGAGCTTCACCACGGTGCAGCGGTCCGGACTGCTCGGGCTGCACGGCACGCGCTCGGAGTTCGCCGGGCTGGCCAACTACGGCACCGCGCTGTCCGACGCCGACTACATGGGCAGCATCGGGCGGATCCTGCTGTTCGCGCTGATCATGGTCCCGCTGATGGTGGTCATGTCGACCATCCTCGCGCTGGTGCTCGAAGCCGGGTGACGCGGTGGCCGAGGTTCTTCCGGACCGCGTTCTTCCTGCCGTACGGCATCCCAGGCGTGATCGCCTCGATCATGTGGGGCTTCCTGTACGCGCCCGGCACCTCGCCGTTCACCCCGGTGTTCACCGCCCTGGGCGCCGAGGCGGACCTGCTGGGGCCGGGCACGGTCTTCTGGTCGATCATGAACATCGTGCTGTGGCAGTTCATCGGCTACAACATGCTGATCGTGGTGGCGCAGTTGCAGTCGATCCCGCAGGTGCTCTACGAGGCCGCCAGGATGGACGGGGCCAGCAGGTGGACGATCGCGCGCAACGTGCAGCTGCCGCTGATCAGGCCGGCGCTCGTGCTGATCACGGTGTTCACGATCATCGGGTCGCTGCAGCTGTTCAATGAGCCGCAGGTGCTCCACCTGCTGTCGACCGGGATCTCGAGCACGTACACGCCGACGCTGACCGCGTTCAAGGAGGCGTTCAACAGCAACAACCTGAGCCTGGCCGCGGCCGAGTCGATCATCCTGGCGCTGGTGATCTCCGTGCTGTCGTTCGGGTTCCTGCGGCTCGTGCAGAGGGGACGCCGATGAGGACCGTCAGAACGCGGTGGCTGGTCACGGTGCTGCTCGCCGTGCTGGCGGCGTACTTCCTGATGCCGCTCTACTGGCTGATCGTGGCGGGCACCAAGAGCACCGGCGATCTGATCAACTCGGCGCCGCTGTGGTTCGCCAATCCGCAGCTGTTCACGAATCTGTCGGATCTCGTCACGTTCGGCGACGGCATCTTCGGGCGGTGGATGCTCAACTCGGTGCTCTACGCAGGGGTGGGCGCGCTCGGGGCCACGTTCATCTCGGCGTGCGCCGGTTACGCGCTGGCCAAGTGCGAGTTCCGGGGGCGGGAGGCGCTGTTCAACGTCGTCCTGGCCGGCGTGCTGCTGCCCATGACGGCACTGGGCCTGCCGCTCTTCCTGCTGATGTCGAAGCTGGGGCTGGCCAACACCTACTGGGCGGTCCTGCTGCCGAGCCTGGTGAGCCCGTTCGGCGTCTACCTGTCCAGGGTGTACGCCGCCACCGTGCCTGACGACGTGCTCGACGCGGCCAGGTCGGACGGCGCGGGGGAGTGGCGGATCTTCATGAAGATCGTGCTGCGGATCATGTCGCCGGCGCTGGTGACGATCTTCCTGTTCCAGTTCGTGGCGATCTGGAACAACTACTTCCTGCCCCTGGTGATGCTGTCCGACAACGAGCTCTACCCGATCACGCTGGGACTGACGAGCTGGCAGGGCTTCGCCGACCGGCAGCCGATCCTGCAGACGCTCACCGTGGTGGGCGCGCTGGTGTCGGTGATCCCGCTGATCGTGCTGTCCGGCGCGCTGCAGCGGTTCTGGCGCGCCGGACTCACGGAAGGGAGCGTGCGGGAGTAGCTAAGCCCGCTTCATGCGCAGCGTGACCAGCTCGAACGGCCGCAGCGTCAGGGACACCGCGCCTCCCTGGCGCCGCGGCTCTCCCGTGGGGCGTTCGAGCAGGTCCGTGGTGACGACCTCGGCGACGGGGAAGCGCGGCGTCAGCGTGGCGCGGGCGCGGCCGCCACGGGACTCGTGGAAGCGTGCGATCACGTCGCCGCTCTCGTCGTCGGCCAGCTTGACCGCGGTCACCACCACCGCCTCGTCGTCCACCGTCACCAGCGGCTCCACCGCGGCGTCGCCGGGGACACGGCGCTCGGGGAGGTTGATGAAGTGGCCCTCGCGGACCGCGTCGCCGATCGTCGCGCCCGGCACGAGCGCGTGCCGGAAGTGGTGCACACCCTGGTCGGTCTCCGGGTCGGGGAAGCGCGGGGCGCGCAGCAGGGAGACGCGCAGCGTCGTGGTCGTGCCGGACTCGCTCACGGTACGGGTGACGTCGTGCCCGTAGGTCGAGTCGTTGACCACCGCGACGCCCCAGCCGGGCTCGGCCACGTGCACGAAACGGTGGTTGCACGCCTCGAACTTGGCGGCCTCCCAGCTCGTGTTGGTGTGGGTGGGGCGGAAGGTGTGGCCGTACTGGCTCTCCGAGGCGTACCTGTCGGCGTGCACGTCGAGCGGGAACGCCAGCTTGAGGAACTTCTCCGTCTCGTGCCAGTCGACCTCGGTGTCGAGGTCGAGCCGGCCGCCGGCGAGCGTGAGCACCTGGGCCACGGACGACGACCCGAACGAGCGCGTGACGCGCACGGAGGAGCCGTCGAGGCTCACGTCGTCGGCCTCGGTCAGGTCGGTGACGGTGTTGCGGTAGAACTCGTCCACGTCCCACGCGTCCCACTTGTTGGGGAAGTCGGGGTGGAGTTGCAGCAGTCCGGCCGCCTGGCCGGGCGGGATCGTCTCCCTGCCGGCCGCGCGGTCGTAGGCGGAGACGATCAGTCCGCGGCCGTCGATCGCCACGCTGAGCAGGTCGTTCTCCAGCACGTAGCCGCCCTCGTCACGGGGGCGCGCGGTGGCCGGCGCGTCCGGCGTGGCGCTCGCGGCGGCGCCGGCCCGGACCCCGTGGCGGGTGTGCGGGGCGCCGTTGAAGACCAGCGTGCCCGCGCCGGGAGCGCCGGCCAGGGCGCGCTGGGCCGTGTCGATGACGGCGTTCAGCTCCTCCGCCACCGCCGCGTACGTCCTGCGCGCCTCGCGGTGCACCCAGGAGATCGACGAGCCGGGCAGGATGTCGTGGAACTGGTGCAGCAGCACGGTCTTCCAGAGCCGGTCCAGCCGCTCGTACGGATAGGGCACGCCGGCGCGGACCGCCGCCGTCGCCGACCACAGCTCGGCCTCCCGCAGCAGTGACTCGCTGCGGCGGTTGCCCTGCTTGGTCTTGGCCTGGCTGGTGAGCGTGGCCCGGTGCAGCTCCAGGTAGAGCTCACCGGCCCAGACCGGCGGATTCGGGTATTCCGCCTCCGCCTTGGCGAAGAAGGCGGCCGGCGGCTCCCACGTGACGGCGGCCGAGCCCTCCAGGTCACGCAGCCTGGCCGCCTTGGCGACCATCTCCCGCGTCGTCCCCCCGCCTCCGTCGCCCCAGCCCGTCGGCGCCAGTGAATGCCGCGCGCGGCCCTTGTCCTTGAAGTTGCGGGCCGCGTGCGCGATCTCGCGGCCCTGCATCGAGCAGTTGTAGGTGTCCACAGGCGGGAAGTGCGTGAAGATCCGCGTCCCGTCGATGCCCTCCCACAGGAACGTGTGGTGCGGGAACGTGTTCGTCTGGCTCCACGAGATCTTCTGCGTGAGCAGCCGCTTCGACCCCGCCGCCTTGATGATCTGCGGCAGCCCGGCCGCGAACCCGAACGTGTCCGGCAGCCACACCTCCTCGTTGTCGATGCCGAACTCGTCGATGAAGAACCGCTTGCCGTGCACGAACTGCCTGGCCATCGCCTCGGAGCCGGGCATGTTCGTGTCGGACTCCACCCACATGCCGCCCGAAGGGACGAACCTGCCGCCGGCCACCGCCTTGGTGACCCGCGCCCACACCTCGGGCCGGTGCTCCTTGACCCACGCCCACTGCTGGGCCTGCGACATCGCGAAGACGAAGTCCGGCTCGTCCTCCAGCAGGGCCGTCATGTTGGCGGCGGTGCGGGCCACCTTGCGCACGGTCTCGCGCAGCGGCCACAACCAGGCCGAGTCGATGTGCGCGTGGCCGACCGCGCTGATCCGGTGCGCCGACGGCACGGCGGGGGACGACAGCACGCCGGTCAGCTCGGCCCGGGCGGCGGCCGCCGTGCCGTTCACGTCCTGCAGGTCCACGGCGTCCAGCGCCCGGCTCAGCGCCCGCAGCAGCTCCCAGCGGCGGGCGCCCTCCACGGGCAGCTCAAGCATCAGCTCGCCGAGCACCTCCAGGTCCATCACGAGCTGCCACACGGTCTCGTCGAACACGGCCAGGTCCATGCGCGCCAGCCGGTACAAGGGGTCGGTGCCGGCCGTCTCCTTGTCGCCCAGGGGCGTCGGCTGGAAGGCGGGGCGGCCCAGGATGACGGGGTTGGAGGCGGCCTCGATGTGCAGGCGGACCCGCTCGCCGCCCGCTGCGGGGGAGCCGACGCGTACCCACTGGTTGCGCGGGTTGAGCCCCTTCACCGGGGAGCCGTCGGGGCGGTAGACCAGCCCCTCGCACTGGAAGCCCGGGGACGCCTCCTTGAAGCCCAGGTCGAGCAGGGCCTCGACGGTCCTGCCCGCCCACCGTCCCGGCACCGTCCCGGTGACCGTGAACCAGCTCGTGCCCCACGGCGCGCCCCACGCCTCGCCCGCCGCGATGGGCCGCGGCGTGGCGGCCAGCCCCTCGGCGACCGGCACGGGCTCGCCGGGCGCGTGCCAGACGGCCACCTCCAGCGGCACGGACTCGGGGTAGACGGCCGGGCGGATGCGCTCGTCCAGCACGCGCCGGAGACGGGCCTCGACCAGGTTGCGGTCGTCATGCATCAAGGAACTCCAAGCAACGAAGGTGACGGAACATCAGCCTTTAGCACGTTAGGCAACGCGGCCGCGATCTGCTACCTCCGGCCCAGTCAGGTCAGCAGGTCGTGCAGGGCGGCCGCGAACTCGGCCGGGCTCCTGAGGTAGCCCACGTAGTCGCCGGGCAGCTCCACCGGTGTCACGCCGAGGTGCTCCGCGACGGCCACCGTGCAGCGGTGCATCGGCCCGCCTTTCGTCAGCATGCCACTGGCCAGGACCAACGGGGCACCGCGCAGCGCCTCGGCGTCGGGGACGTATCTGCAGAAGGAGCGCAGCTCGTAGAGCAGGCTCGTCTCCATGTTGACGGCCATCCTGGCCAGCATGTCGCGCAGCCACGGCGGCAGGTTCGGGTCGGGCTCAGGCGCCGCTGTCACGCCGGTCTCGGCGCCGAGCCTGTGCAGGGCGGGCCCGATCCCGTCGCTCCGGTGGATCCGCACCACCTCCTGCTCCAGCCGCCGCCAGCGGCCCGCGTCTGGAAGCAGGTCGAACGCGGGTGGCTCGTGCGCGACCAGCCGCCGCACCCGCTCCGGGTGGCGGGCCAGCAGGTCCAGCGCGATCAGGGCGCCGGAGTGGGTGGCGAACACGTACGCGGGGTCCGCGCCCAGTTCGCCGAGCAGGCGGCGGGCGTCGTCGGCGTGCTCCTCGATCCGCTGCTCCGCCAGCGGGCCGGTGAGGGGGCTGCGGACCGAGGCGCGGCGGTCGTAGGTGATGACCGTGTAGCGGCCGGCGAGGGCGTCGGCCAGCGGGGCGGCCATCGCCGCGTCGGCGCCGCCGCCGAGGATCGTCAGCAGGGCTGGTCCGCGGCCGCGCACTTCGAAGGAGAGGCGCGCGCCTGGGACGTCGAGCGTTCCGGTGTCCATGGTGCGCTCAATCTAGGACGGCGCGCGGCGGAGGTCGAACTGGCGGATGTACGACAAGTCAGGATTTAGCCACATAAACCTCATAGACAACGCCTGATCAGCGGCACTAGGAAGTCGGTAGTCCTGATTACCGATTTCTGGAGGTCGTACATGGGGGACGGGTTGAGATTAGTGAGGCGGGGGACGGCGGTGGCCGCATCCCTGGCCGTCGCCGCCTCGCTGCTCTTGGTTCCCGGCGCGCAGGCGGCGGTCACGCCGCCCGCCGCGTTCACGGGCGGCACGAGCGCCGCGGCCGGAGACGAGATCACGCTGATCACCGGTGACAGAGTGCAGGTGCGGGCACTGGACGGAGAGCACCGTACGGTCACCGTCACGCCCGCGCCGCGGGCGGACGGCTCCGTGCCGAACTTCCAGGTGCTGGAGGCGGACGGCGGGACGACCGTCATCCCCGACGACATCGCCACTCTGGTCCCCGAACGGCTCGACGCCGCGCTGTTCAACGTGACCGAGCTGGCCGAGCAGGGGTACGGCGCCGCCATCCCGCTCATCCTGACCTACGCGGGGAACGCCGCCAAGGCCGCCATCCCGGCCGCCAGGCAGGTCCGCACGCTGGAGAGCATCGGCGGCACGGGCGTGACCGTGGCCACGGCGGACGCGCCGGCGTTCGGGGCGGAGCTGGCCAAGCTGGCCGCCCCGCACGCCCGCGCCGCCGGACCGCTGGCCGGCGTGTCGAAGATCTGGCTGGACCGCAAGGTGACGGCCGCGCTGGAGACCAGCGTGCCGCGGATCGGCGCGCCCGAGGCGTGGGCGGCCGGATACGACGGCACCGGCATGACCGTCGCCGTGCTCGACACCGGCGTGGACGCCGCGCACCCCGCCCTCACAGGCAAGGTCGCCGACCAGCGCGACTTCACCGGCGAGGACGAGAAGGGCGACCCGCACGGCCACGGTACCCATGTGGCGAGCACGATCGCGGGTGTGGGCGCCGAGGGCGTCGGCAAGGGCGTCGCGCCCGGCGCGAAGGTGCTCAACGGCCGGGTCCTGGACACGGCCGGCAACGGCCTGCTGTCGTGGATCATCGACGGCATGGAGTGGGCGGCCGGCGAGAAGCACGCCGAGATCGTCAACATGAGCCTGGGCGCCGACGGGGCGGGCGGCCCGATGACCACGGCCGTGTCGCAGCTCACCAAGCAGTACGGCACGCTGTTCGTGATCGCCGCGGGCAACTCCGGCTGCGACGCCTGCGTGGGCTCGCCAGGCGACGCCCCCGAGGCGCTGACCGTGGGAGCGGTGGACCGGCAGGACAAGCTGGCCCCCTTCTCCAGCAAGGGCCCGATCGCGATCGACGACTCCGTCAAGCCCGACGTGACCGCGCCCGGCGTGGACATCGTCGCCGCCAGGACGGGCGGCGGCCAGGCCACGATGTCCGGCACCTCCATGGCCACACCGCACGTGGCCGGCGCGGCCGCGCTGCTGCGGCAGGCGCGGCCCGGCATCACCGGCGGCGAGCTGAAGTCGCTGCTCATGGCCACCGCCGAGCCGGGTGACATCCCGGTGGACGCGCAGGGCGCGGGCCGGATCGACGTGGCCGCCGCGCTCAAGGGCACGGTCGTGGCGTCGGCGGGCTCGGTCAACTTCGGTGAGCTGCCCCCGGGCGAGGAGAAGAGCCTCACCGTCGGTTACCACAACCTCGGGCAGGCGCCGGCCGAGCTGACCCTGTCCACCGGCGACTCCTTCACCGTCGAGCCCGCCGCGCTCACCGTGCCCGCCTCGGGGGCGGCCGAGGTCAAGGTGACGTTCAAGGCCGGCGACGCGGGGCTGGTGCGGCAGGAGCTGACGGCCGCGACCGCCGGCGGGCCCGTACGCACGCTGCTCACGGGCAGCGGCGAGGAGAAGCTGGTCGAGCTGCGCGTACGCGGCATCGCCAGGGACGGCCGTGACGGCCGCGGCGGCTTCACCGTGCTCAACCTCGACGAGGGCACCCTGGTCGGCCGCACGCTGCCGGGCAACCCGGCCCTGGAGTGCACCGACCAGAAGTACGGCTCAGGCACCTGCCTGCTCGTCAAGCCCGGCACCTACTCCGTGCTCGGCCACATCTTCACCATGCCCGCCACCCAGAGCAGCACCACCGGCGGCAAGCCGCTGAACGAGAGCCTGCTCGGCGACCCGGAGATGAAGATCACCGAGAACACCGAGGTCGTGCTGGACGCCCGCGAGGCCGTCGAGATCGAGATCGAGACGCCCGACCACACGACCAAGCGGAACACGGGAGCCGCCGCGGCGCTCATGTGGTACCGCTCAGGAGAGACCGGCACCGCGCTGCGCGGCGGCACCACCATCTCGTCCGGCGGGCAGATCGAGGAGCGGCTGTTCGTCCAGCCCACGAAGAAGGTCACCAAGGGCATCTTCACCGTCGGCTCCCGCTGGCGGCTGACGGCCCCCGATATCACCCTCTCCACGCTCGGCCTGAAGCTGGAGCCGGAGTACGTCGACCCGGTCCAGTTCAGCGACTACCCGGACGAGTACCCCCGCCTGGACGGCACCAAGCTGCTCCTGGCGGTGGACGCCGGCCGCGGTAGCGCCGAGGAGATCAAGGCCCGCGACCTGCGCGGCAAGCTGGCGGTCATCCGCCGCACCGACGGCGTGCCGGTCTCCACGCAGTCCAATGCGGCCGCGGCCGCCGGGGCGAAGATGGTGGCCGTCTACAGCGACGACCCCGGGTCCGACGTCACCACGGGTGGCAACGGGGTCAAGCTCACCGTCCCGACCGTGCGCCTCTCCCACGAGGAGGGCATGAAGCTGGTCGAGCGGCTGCGCCGCCTGCCGGTGCTGCTCGTGGCCAAGGGCATCACGGCCAGCCCGTACGCCTACGACCTGTACCTGCGCGAGCAGGGCCAGGTGCGTGACTCGCTCAAGTACGTGGTCCGCGCGAAGTCGCAGGCCAGGTTCGAGACCGACTACCACAGCCAGCTCGCCGACGACGTGACCGTCAACGAGGCCAGGTTCGTGTTCGAGCCGTGGGACAGCTTGGCGTACTCCACGAATCGCCCCATGTACAAGACGCCGCGCACCCGGATCGACTACGTCACTCCTGGATCCGACCTGCGGTGGTCCACGTCGGCGAGCACGCCGGCGCGCTCCTACAACAACATGTGGCCGCACCCGGACGCGGTGCAGGTCGGGATGTCGTCGCCCGAGTTCCGGCCCTACGAGAAGGGGGAGCGGGTCAGCGCGAGCGTGTTCAAGCAGCCGATGCTGCCCGGCACCAGCCCGCGCAACCCGGTGCGCAGGGAGGGCGACAAGCTGCTGATCTCGTTCAAGGGGTTCGTGGACTCCGGCGGCAACTCCAGCGACGCCTACACCAGCAAGTTCGAGAAGGGCCTGAAGACCGATTTCCGGCTCTACCAGGGCGACACGCTGCTGTGGCAGACGAACTACCTGCCGAGCGGGTCGGGGACGGTCGTGCCCGAGCAGGCCGACTACCGCCTCGAGTACGACATGACCAACGACGCCGAGTGGGCGAAGATGTCCACGCGTACCAAGGCCGCGTGGACGTTCACCTCGGCGCGTGCCGCGGAGACGGCCGTGATCCCGCTGCTCATGGCCACGTTCGACGCGCCGGTGGACCTGAAGAACCAGGCGAGGTCGCGCAAGCTGGGCCTGTCCCTCTACCACCAGAAGGGCGCGGAGCAGAGCGCGGTCAAGGACGTCTCGCTGGAGGTGTCGTACGACGACGGCGCCACCTGGAAGCCCGCCCGCCTGCGTGACAAGGGCGAGCGCTCCTACGAGACGACGCTCGACCGGTCGCCGTCCGGGTTCGTCTCGCTGCGGCTGAAGGCCTCCGACGTCAACGGCAACACGCTGTCGCAGGAGGTGATCCGCGCCTACGCCACGCGCTGACCGCCGTACCTGATCATCGGGCCTGGGGGAGTGCCGCGCGCGGCCTCCCCCACGCTCTCATGCCGGGCGCAGGGCGCCCCTGCTCTTCTCCATGACCTCCTCCGTGGTCAGCGGCGCCTTGGGGTGCCTGGACAAGCACATGGGTGTACGCACCTTGACGAACGCCTCCCCCTCCAGCGCCACGTAGAACTCGCCCGTGCTCAGCCGCGACACGTCGGGGACGTCGCCGCCCTTGGAGCGCGCCATCTCCCTGGCCGCGGTGATCTGGATGGGAGCGTTCAGCAGGCCGAAGAACTGCGTGGCGGCGTTGCCGGGGATCTGGTTGTGCAGGCTCTTGGGCGCCTGCGTGGCGAAGACGAGGCCGAGGCCGTACTTGCGGGCCTGGGAGGCGAGCAGCACGGTGCTCCGGGTCGCGGCGGCCGGGCCGGTGGCCGGCGCGAACGTCTGCGCCTCGTCCATCACCAGCAGCGCGCCCAGCGGCCGATCCTGCACCGGGTGCCGCTTGAACCAGACGAACAGCTCCATCTGCAGCCGGCTCACGAAGCTCTGCCGCTGCTCCAGCCCGGGAAGCCCGGCCAGGCTGATCACCGATACCCTGGCCCGCCGACCCGGGGCCGGCGTCAGCAGCAGCCCGGGATCCACCGGCTCGCCCACCCCGCCGAACAGGGGATCGTTGTCCATGGCCGCGGTCAGCGACTGGGCCAGGTCGGCGGCGATGCGCGGCGCGCCGGCCAGCTCGCTCACCCCGTCCGGCAGGTCGGACAGCAGGGCCGCGAACCCCTTCAGGCTCGTCGCGCCCCTCCGGCCGTAGTACGCCAGCGCCTTGCGCAGCACGGCCTGCCCGAGCTGTGCCTTGTTCGTGTTGGCGTCGAGCCTGACGCGCGGCACGATGAACCCCACCGCCGCCTCCACCGCCTCGGCGAACTCGTCGGGGTCGCCGGCCAGCCCTGTGAAGTCCGGCAGCGGGTGGAAGCTCAGGGGCCTGCCGCCCGACCGGCCCGGGGTCCAGACCACCACGTCGGTGCCCGCCAGGTAGTCGTCGGCTTTGCGCGCGTCGCCGTCCTCCCAGGCGGGTGGCGGTTCCGGCCAGCGTTCGCCCAGCCTGGCCAGGTCGTTGTTCGGGTCGAGCACGATGGCGGAGACGCCGAGCAGCGCGCACTCCTCGACCAGGCGCCGGATGAGCACCGTCTTGCCGGAACCGGACCCCGCGAAGATCGTCACATGTTTCCTGAGCGCCTCCAGCGCCACGCTCACGGGCGCGCCGTCCCCGAGCCGCCGCCCCACCGAGAGGTACGGCATCCGCGCCGCCGTCACACCGGACCCGCGAGCATGCGCACTCCCGGCGACGACCGGCTGCGTACTTTCCGCGTCGCCCGCCTGCGCGCTCCCGGGGCCGACGGGCTGCGGGCTCCCCGCGTCGCCTGACTGCGGGCTCGCCGGATCGCCTGACTGCGGGCGCGCCGGATCGCCTGACTGCGGGCGCGCCGGATCGTCCGCCACGCCGGCCGCGGGGAGCGGAACGCTCCAGGCGCCGGTGAGTGCCTCGCTCAGGAAGCCGATCTCGGCGGTCGGCCGGCGTGCCACCAGCCACGCGGCCAGGTCGGAAGGGTTCTCGGCGAGCAGCGCTCTGAGCGCGGCCAGCACCCGGAGATCGTTCTCGCTCACCCGTAACGTCCGCCCACCGGCCCGCTCGAAGGCGATGATCGCCGCCTGCGTCGCGCCCCCCTTCGACCACGGCCTGTTGCGGAGCAGGAAGAGCCGCCGCTTCGGCACCTCCACGTCCAGCCCGGCCGCCACGGAGGCCCGCCGGATCCGGTTCAGAGCGGCGTTGCCGTGCTCCGCGCTGACCGCGCGGAAGGCCCAGTGGATCTCGTCCTCCCTGGCCTCGTCGAGGGTGCGCCGCAGCCGCGCGTGCAGGGGCGGCTTGGCGCTCGGCGGCGAGTCCACGCCGAACGACATGCCCGCCTCGCCCTGCTCCGTGATCCACGCGGTCAGCCCGGCCGCCAGCAGCGGCGGCATCAGGGCGTCCTCGCTGACCTGGTCGATCACCGGCGGCAGCGCCTCACGCAACTCCTTGAACCGGACGTCGAGCGCACGGAGATCGGCGGCGGCGGGGTGGTGCGCCTGGACCTCGGCGGCCCGCACGGACGCGGGCGCCTGAGGCACGGACGGGGTGAGGCCGAGGTCGTCGAGTTCCGTGACCTCGCCGTCCAGCAGGCACGCGTGGACGTGCCGGTCGATCCGGATGAGCAACTGCCGTGGCGTGTAGCCGGGCGCCTGCTCGAAAGCCTCGGGCCGCACCGGCCACGTCGGGTACGGCGGCTTGATCCCGGCCGCCCCGTACTGGACCTCGAACCGCCTGACGACCAGCGTACGGGCGGTGTCCGCGTCGGGGATCGTCTTGAGCTGGACCGCCTGCCTGAACCGGTCGCGCACCGTGTCCACCGCCACGTCCTCGACGAGCGTCCAGGTGGCCGGGATGCAGGTCACGACGGTCAGCGTCCGGCGGGTCACCTCGCGCAGCGCCATCAGGCCCCCGGCGATCCGCTCGATCATGAGCGTCTCGCCCGGCGTGCGGGCCCCGCCCTGCGTCGGGACCGAGGACTGGGCGACGAGCGGGTCGATCTGGTCCACGGCGATGATGGTGGGGCCGGTGAGCGCCATCAGGCGCGAGATGTCCCTGACGATCTCCTGCGGTGTCCTGCCGACCTGGCGGATGCCCCACTGGGCCCGCTCGCCCGGCTGCCCCTCCGGCGCCGAGGACAGGAACGCCTCACCCAGGTCCTGCAGGCCCAGGTCGTCGCCGGCCAGCAGGACCAGGGCCCGCGCCGTGTCCTGCGACTCCCTGCCGACCTGTGCGTCGAACCGCCGCAGCGCCGCGACGAACGTCTCCAGCTCGTCCCTGGTCACGGCGCGCTTGCCGATGATCGCCCGGCGTACCATGCGGGTCACGCCGACCTGCGAGGCCAGGCGGTCGAGCAGCCGCGCGAGCTGGACCTGCCCGTCCTCGCACGGCCGCGACAGGCTGTCCAGGATGGACACCACCATGCTCTCCCAGAAGCCCTTGGCGTCCAGGAGACCGGCCAGCACGAAGTAGCCGCCCTGCCGCTGCGCCGTCTCGCGCACCCAGCCGAGCAGGTGCGTCTTGCCGGTGCCGCGCTGGCCCTGCACGACCACGCCGACGGGGCTGGCGTCCGGCCGGCTCGCGGCCTCGGCCAGGCCGTCGAGGACGATGTTCGTGGCCGGGCCGTGCAACCCTTCCACGTGGTACGCCGACGGCCGCCACACGTCGTCGGCGCTCTCGGTGTAGTTGAACGTGAGCGCGGCCAGATCCTGTACGTCTGCGCCGGTCATGGCCTGCCGATCCACAGCAGGTGCTTGGCCTGCGCCCCGATGATCACCGCCGCCTCCCGGTCCTCGGGCGTGAGCGTCTTCTGGTTCGACTCGGGGACGAGGTTCACGTCGGGGAGGCGTTCCATGCGAACGAGCGCCTCGTCCACGCGGTCCTTCGGCGCCTCGCCCAGCACCCGGCGCAGCTCCGTCAGGGTCACCCACGTGCCCGGCTCGGCGGCCACGCGGGAGTAGGCGGCCCGGATCCGCGCCTCCAGATCGTCGGACGGGTCACCGGGCCCTGCCTCGTCCTCGTCTGGCTGGAACACCTCGGACAGCCGCAGGTCGTTGCGCTCCATGAACCTCGGCAGCCAGCCGAGCAGGGCGCCCGCCATCGCCCCCGACGAGCCGCTCTGCGGTGGGATCCGGCCCGCGCGCAGGTCCTCGGCCAGGCGCACCCACCCGGCGTCCGTCAGCACGTGTACGTACGCCCGCCCGGGTTTGACGCTCTCGACCAGCTTGAGCTCGTTGAGCCGGATCCGTCTGGAGCCGTCGATCGTCATCTTGTGGCGCTGCTTCAGCTCGCTGTTGGAGATCTCGCGGGCTTCGATCGCCAGCACCATCAGGGCGGAGAAATCGGGGAGCGACAGCCGACTGTCTGTCATATCTCATCCTTCCGTGCCGCGGCGTCCCCGCAGGAACCGGCCGATCTGGCGGATAACGGTGTCCATGTCTATCAGCACCTGGACATCGGTGAAGCGCAGCACGGCGTAACCGTCTAGCTGGAGGCGTACGTCCCGCTGCCGGTCGGCGGCGAACGTGGCGGCGCCCCGGTGGTCGGCCCCGTCGATCTCCACCACGCACCGCTCCTTCTCCCACAGCAGGTCCACCCGGATCGGCGCGGCCAGCGGATGCGGCTGGTACGTCTGGTTCCACGCCCGCCCGTACGCCCACTCGCACCTGACCAGCGCCGCCTCCAGAGCCATCTCGCTCCGGCTCCCCGGATGCGGCCGCCCAGCCACGGCGGGATAACCGACGGCGGGCGGACACCCGGCCGTGGCCGCCCCAGCAATAACGGACACCGTCCCCACCCCGGTGGACTCGGGGGATCCGGCTCTGGGGAACCCGGCCCCGGCGGCGCCCGCCGTGTGGGCCTTCGTCCCGGCAGGCCCCACCCCGGTGAGCCCGGCGGGACCGGCCTCAGCGGGACTGGCCGCGGTGGGACTGGCCGCGGTGGGACTGGCCATGGTGGGACTGGCCACGGTGGTGGGTAAGTTCAGTGGGATTGTCGCGATCCGGTCCACTGTGCCGAGTGGGGCGCCTGTCAGCCAGACAGCGGCCCCGCTGCGGTGGGCCAGCCACTCACACCCGCCGGCCAGCACCTCCTCCTCCACCGGCCCGAGCCCCTCGGGCACCCGCACCATGATCGCCGCCCGGCTCCGGCCGTAGCTGTCGGCCAGTACCCGGGCCAGCCCCGCCGCCCGTGCCTCGGCAGGGAACCTACTCTCCCCGCCCGCCAGCGCCCGCTCGGCCAGCTCGGCGAGGAACGGGCCGAAGTGGTCGCTCGCCGACGCCCGGCGCAGCGCCAGGGACCGTACGGCAGGCAGGTGGGCGCCGCCGGCCCCCTCGACGCCCTCGGCGCCGGGCAACCACGCGGGGAAAAGGGCGATGGCCGCCGCGTCCAGTTCACGCACGACGGAGGCGACCAGATCGGCGACCGAGCGGGCCCCGGCCGCGAAGTACGTGACGATGGCCGGCGCACCGGGCGGGAGGGGATCGATGGCCAGGGCGATGTCATCGGCGTCCGCGTCGAGCCGGACCACCCGCCCCGCCGGCAGCTCCCCCCACGAACCCACGACTCACCCCCTTATACCGCGTACCGGCGAGGCTAGCGGGCAACCCATCCAGGATCCAGGCGAGCCCGGCAGGCTACCTGCCCGGGATCCGGGCGCGGCGGACTGCCGGGGTCCCGGGGGCGCTGGAGGGCTCTCATGCGGAAACGCTACGAGCCGCCCACGTGCCGAATGATCTCGCTCACGGCCTGTCGATGGCAGGGACACTCGTCAGCGGGCGGCGCCGGGGATCGCGGCCAGCAGTTCCCTGGTGTAGTCGTCCGATGGATGGTCGAAGATCTCGCCGGCCGTTCCGCTCTCCACGATCCGCCCGTCCCGCATCACGTGCACGGCGTGCGAGATCATCCGTACCACGGCAAGGTCGTGGCTGATGAACAGGTAGCTGACGCCCAGCTCGCGCTGCAACTCGGCGAGCAGTTCCAGGATCTGCGCCTGGACGAGCACGTCGAGCGCGGAGACCGCCTCGTCGAGCACGACCAGATCGGGGGAGAGCGCCAGCGCCCTGGCGATGGCCACCCGCTGCCGCTGCCCGCCGGACAGCTCGTGCGGCAGCCGCTCGGCCGTCGACGCCGGTAGCGACACCTTCTCCAGCAGCTCGGCCGCGGCCTTGCGGCGCTCGGCCGCCGTGCCGACCCGGTGCACCCGGAGCGGCTCCGCGATCGACTTCCCGACGGTGTAGCGGGGGTCGAGCGACGCGTACGGGTTCTGGAACACCGGCTGCACCCGCCGGCGGAAGGCGAACAGCTCGCGCCGCCCCAGCCCGGTCAGGTCGGTGCCGTCGAAGCGGATGCTGCCTGAGGTGAGGTCGTCCAGCCCGAGCAGCAGGTTCGCGGTCGTCGACTTGCCCGAGCCCGACTCGCCCACGATCGAGACCGTACGGCCGCGTGGAATGCCGAACGACACCCCGTCCACCGCCGTGAACTCCTCACCCGTCCCCCTGATGGGGAACACCTTCCGCAGCCCTTCCACCACCACCAGGTCCTCGCGCGGCGGATCGGCGGCCTCCGGTACGGGCAGCCGCACCGACGACAGGCTCGGCACGGCCTTCAGCAGCCGCCGGGTGTACTCGTGGCCGGGCTCGGCCAGGATCTCGGCGGCGGGACCGGTCTCGACGATCTCGCCCCGGTACATCACGGCCACCATGTCGGCCCGCTCCGCGGCCAGCGCCAGGTCGTGCGTGATGAGGAAGACGGCGGTGCCCATCTCCGCGGTGAGCTCCGCGAGCTGGTCGAGGACGCGCCGCTGCACGGTCACGTCCAGCGCGGAGGTCGGCTCGTCGGCGATGAGCAGCCGCGGCCGGCAGGCCAGCCCCATCGCGATCAGCGCGCGCTGCCGCATGCCGCCGGAGAACTCGTGCGGGTACTGCCCGCTCCGCCGCGCCGCGTCGGGGATGCCGGCCAGGTCGAGCAGCTCGGCCGCGCGGGCCCGCGCCGCCCGGCCGGCGGCGACGCCGTGCACCTCCAGGGCCTCCGCGATCTGGTCGCCGATGCGCATGAGCGGGTTGAGGTTCGACATGGGGTCCTGGGGGACCAGGCCGATGCTGGCGCCGCGGATCGCGGTCATCTCGCGCCGGCCGGCCTTGGCCAGGTCACGGCCCTCGAACAGCACCTCGCCGCCGGTGATGCGGCCGTTGCCGGGCAGCAGCCGGTTGACCGCGGCGGCCGTGGTGGACTTGCCCGACCCCGACTCGCCGACGACCGCGACCGTCTGGCCAGGCAGGATCTCCATCGAGACGTTCTTGACGACGGTGACGTCCTGCTTACCGGTGCGGAAGGCGACCGACAGGTCACGGATCTCCAGGAGCGGGGTCATGCGGTCCTCGATCGTTGGGTGGTGGCCTCCAGCAGGGCGTCCCAGAGGGCGTCGGTGGGCGTCGGCGCGCCGTCGACCAGGAGGCGGTTGCTGGCCAGCACCAGGGCGACGTCGTGGCCGGGCACGAAGCCGATCGCGCAGCCCACGTAGCCGGGGTGGCCGAGCACGGTGACCGTCTCGTCCGCGAGGTCCAGCCGGTAGCGGCGGAAGCCGAGCGCCTGCTCGGGATCGGGCCCCGGCGTGAGGAACTCCCGTACGACCTCGGGCCGCCAGAGCCGATCGTGCTCCTCGTAGCGGGACAGCGCGAGGCAGTACTTCAGCAGGTCGGGCACGGTGGAGAAGAGCCCGGCGTGCCCGGAGACCCCGTCGAAGGCGTGGAAGGCGTTGCCGTCCGCGATCTCGCCGAGCACCGGCTCGCGCCGCCAGTGGGCGAAGTCGGTGCTCCGGTACGGCACCGGGTACGGCCGCCCGGTGTCCAGCATGGTCATCTCGACCCGGTCGTCCAGGGCGCTCATCGCCACCTCGGTGCCCGGCGGACGGGCGTACGTCGTCGAGGTGAGGCCGAGCGGCCTGGTGACCAGTTCGGCCACGGCCCGCTCCAGCCGCAGCCCCGTGACGGCCGCGACGATCCGGCCGAGCAGGACGAAGCCGAGGTCGGAGTAGTGCCGCGCGCGGCCGGGCCGGTAGCGCGGCGGCGGCAGCGCCGGCTGGATGTACAGCGGCCACCACTCCCACAGCCCGCCCCGGTGCAGCAGCAGGTCCCGTACGGTGATCGCCTCGTACGACCGCGGCAGGTACGCGCTCAGCGGCGCGTCCAGGTCCACGAGCCGGTCGGACACCAGCCGGATGAGCGCCGTCGTGGTCGCGACGATCTTCGTGACCGAGGCGAGGTCGTGGTAGGTGTCCATGGTCATGGGCGCCTCGCCGGCGAGCGTGCCGTCCGGCGCCCGCCGTACGGTGCGGTGCCCGGTGCACTCGGTCAGGTCGGACCACGGGGTGCGCGCGGCCATGACGAGCCCGGGAGGCGCCTCCACGCGGTCCTCCCGCGGATGTGCCTGACTCATCGCGTGAGCACCAGCGAGCGCGGCGGCACGGCGAGCGGCGCGGGCAGCACGAGCGGCCCGGCGCCCGGCGTCAGCGTGCCGAGGACGCGTGGGGCTCTGGCGCCCGTGCCGCCGGGCACGGTGCCGGGCAGGCCGTGCGCGCTCAGCCAGCCGATCAGCGCGAACGCGATCGCCTCCTTGTCGTCGGCCGGGGCGCCGTAGTCGTCGGACGGCGCCACGTCCACGCCGGGCAGCGCGGCCCGCAGCCCTTCCATGATCACCGGGTTGCGGCAGCCGCCGCCCGAGACGACCAGCGCGTCCACCCCGGCGGCCCGCACGTCGCGGGCCACGGTCCGCACGGTCAGCTCGGTCAGCGTCGCCACCAGGTCGGCGTCGGCCGGCCGGTGACCGGTCTCGGCCAGCGCGGCCTCCACGTACCCGAGGTGGAACAGCTCCTTGCCGGTGCTCTTCGGCGCGGCCAGCCCGTAGTACGGCTCGTCGAGCAGCACCTCGAGCAGTCGCGGGTCCACCCGCCCGGATGCCGCGATCCGGCCGCCCTCGTCGAAGCCGAGCCCGTTCAGCCCTCTGCTCGTCACCACGGCGTCGATCAGCGCGTTCGCCGGCCCGATGTCGTAGGCGTAGAGGTCGCTGTCGCGTACGACGGTCATGTTGGCGATGCCGCCCAGGTTGAGTGCCGCGGCGCCGCCCTCGTGCGCGCCCAGCAGCAGCCCGTCCAGCACCGACACCAGCGGGGCGCCGTGCCCGCCCGCCGTGATGTCGCGGATCCGCACGTCCGACAGCACAGGGACGCCCGTGCGCTCGGCGATCCAGGCGGGCTGCCCGATCTGCAGCGTCCCGCGCGCGTGCGCGCCCTCCACCCAGTGGTAGACGGTCTGCCCGTGCGAGACGACGAGGTCGACAGGACCGCACTCCGCGATCGCCGCCTGCGCGGCGTCCGCGAAGCTCTGCCCGATGAGCGTGTCCAGCACGCACACCTCGGCGAGCGTCGCCGGGGCGGGCGGCAGCGCCGCGATCAGCCGGGCCCGCAGCTCCGCGGGGTACGGCGTGCTCGCCGTGTGCCCGACCCGGCCTTCGAGCAGGCCGCCTGACGCCTCGAAGTCCACCGCCGCCACGTCGATCCCGTCGTGCGAGGTGCCGGAGATCATCCCGAGAACTCTCATGACCGCTTTCCTCGATTCCGCGGGTCGAATGCGTCGCGCAGGCCGTCGCCGAGCAGGTTCAGTCCCACCACGAGCAGCACGACGACCGCGCCGGGGGCGATCAGCGTCCACGGGGCCACGAACACCAGGCTGCGCGCCTCGAAGATCATCGAGCCCAGCGACGGCGCCGGTGGCGGCGTGCCGAGGCCGAGGAAGCTCAGCGAGGCCTCCGTCAGCACCGCCCACGACAGCGACAGCGCCACCTGGATGACGACGATCGAGGTGATGTTCGGCAGGACGTGACGCAGCATGATCTGCCAGCGGCTCTGGCCGGTGGAGACGGCCGCTTTGACGTACTCGATCTCTCTGAGCGACAGCACGGGGCCGCGGGTGACGCGGATGAAGATGGGCACGTACACGATCGCGATCGCCACGGCGATCGTGAACCAGTTGCGGTCCAGCACCGACGCCAGCGACAGCGCCAGCAGCAGCGGCGGGAACGCGAACAGCACGTTCGTCACCCCGCTGATCGCGCCGTCGGCCACGCCGCGGTAGAAACCCGACACGAGCCCGCCGAGCGTGCCCGCCACGGTCGCGAACGCCACCGCGACGATCGCGATGAGCGCCGAGTTGCCCACCTCGGCCGCCACCCGCGAGAACACGTCCCTGCCGAACTGGTCGGTGCCGAACAGGTGCGCGCCCGACGGCCCCAGGAACCGCGACGGCGGGTTCTGCGCGATCGGGTCGTACGGCAGCAGCCCCGCGTACGACAGCACCGCCACGACCGCCAGCACCACCAGGACGGCCAGCCCCGCCACCCCGGCAGGGCCGCGCCGCAGCAGAGCCGTCATGACGCCCTCACCCGCGGGTCGATGATCCGGTAGAGCGCGTCGGTCAGCAGGTTGACGACGACGAACGCCAGCGCGATCACCAGGACCGTGCTCTGCACGACCGCGTACTCCTTCTGCTGGATGCCCAGCAGCACCTGCCTGCCGATGCCCGGCACGGAGAAGATCTGCTCGACCACGACAGCGCCGCCGAGCAGGTAGCCGAACTGCAGCCCGGTCATGGTCACGATCGGCACGAGCGCGTTGCCGAGCACGTGCCTGACCTGCAGCCGCCGCTCGGGCACGCCCTTGGCGCGGGCGGTGCGGACGAAGTCGTTCGAGCGCACCTCCAGCACCGCCGTACGGGTGGTGCGCAGGATCGGCGCCGCGATGCCGAAGCCCAGCACGAGCGCGGGCAGGAGCATCTGACGCAGGTTGAGCAGCGGGTCCTGGAACAGCGTGGCGAAGCCCTGCCCGTTGGGGTTGAACCCGAACGACGCCGCGAAGACCGACAGCAGCGTCGTGGCCAGCAGGAACGCCGGGATCGACAGCCCCGCCAGGCTCACGACCTGGCCGAGTGCGTCCCTGGGGGAGTTCGTCCTCGAGGCCGACAGCATGCCGAGCGGCACGCCGATCAGCAGCGCCAGCACGATGGAGAGCACCGCCAGTTCGAACGTCACCGGCAACGACTGCAGTGTCAGATCCAGCACGCTCTGCTGGGACCGCGCCGAGTAGCCGAGGTTCCCCGTGAACATGTTGCCGAGCCACGAGAAGAACTGGGTGAACAGCGGCTGGTCGAGACCGTAGTAACGCTCCAGCGCCGCCTGCTGGGCCGGGGTCAGCGCGGCGGCCTCGGTGCCGAGCCCGGCCGTGATCTGGTTGCCGGGGATCGCCCTGAGCATGACGAACACGAACACGGCCACCCCGAACAGGGTGCCGATCACGCCCGCCACGCGCCGGACGGCACGGTTGCGTACGAACGCGCGCATCAGCCGACGGACGTCGTACGCAGGTACTGCAGCGAGCCGCTGGCCATCGGGACGAAGCCCCGCACGTTGGCGGTTGTCGCGGTGTAGGTGTAGCCGGCGAACAGCCAGATCCAGGCGGCGTTGTCCTCCAGTTCCGCCGCCACCTGGTCGTAGATCGCCTTGCGCTCGGCCTGGTCGGTCGTGGCCTTGCCCGC
Source organism: Nonomuraea cypriaca (assembly GCF_015645445.1). Classification (GTDB taxonomy): domain Bacteria; phylum Actinomycetota; class Actinomycetes; order Streptosporangiales; family Streptosporangiaceae; genus Nonomuraea; species Nonomuraea cypriaca. Next base: position 71,403 of record NZ_JADOGI010000010.1, read on the forward strand.
GGCGAACAGCTTGTCCAGCTCGGGGGAGCTGTAGCCGGCGACCTTGTTCAGGTTGCCGTCGCTGGTGAAGTAGCGGCCGTAGGAGCCGTCGGGTTCCGGGCGTCCGCCGTTCAGCGCGACGGCCGCGTCGAAGTCGGCCGCCACCCAGCGGTCCACGAACGCGCCGGACTCCAGCACCTCCAGGTCCAGGTTGATCTTGGCCTCGGCCAACTGCGCCTTGAGGTTCTGGGCCTCGTTGACCGAGGTGGCGTACTCGCCCTGGGAGACGATGGTCTTGACGGTCACCCCGCCGGACCTGCCCGCCTTGCCGAGATAGTCGGCGGCTTTGGCCAGATCCCTGTTCGGGCAGGGGCGCTTGTTCGGGTCCGACTTGAACGCCGGGGCGGTGATCGGCCCGGTCACCTCGCCCTCGCCGAGCGCGGCCGTGTCGAGCACCTGCTTGCGGTCGATCGCGCACTGGATCGCCAGACGCACGTTGACGTCCTTGAGGTCGCCGTGCTGCGCGTTGAGCTGCAGGACGTGGTAGTTGAGCTGCGGCGTCTTGGCGACGTTGACCGAGCCGCCCTGCGCGGTCTGGGCGACCAGCGGGTCGTTGAAGACCGCGAGCTGCACGTTGCCCGACTGCATCGCCGAGACGATGGAGGACTCGTCGGGGATGACGCGGAACTCGACCGTGGCCACCTTCGGCTTCTCGGCGCCCCAGTACTTGTCGTTCCTGGCCAGCGTGATCGACTGGCTGGCCACGCGCTTGGTGAGCGTGAACGGCCCGGTGCCGTTGGGCGTGGCGTTGAGCTTCTCCTCGGTGTCGCCTGAGGAGAGCATCGCCATGTTCACCGTGGCCAGATTGGCGGGCAGCGCGGCGTCGGGCCCGGTCAGCTCCAGCACCACCGTGCTCGCGTCTGGCGCCTCGACGGACTTCACCGCGGCCAGCGACGTCCTGGCCACGGCCGCCGTCTTCTCGTCCATGATCTTCTCGAGTGAGGACTTGGCGTCCTCGGAGTCGAACGCGCTGCCGTCGGCGAACGTGACGCCCTGCCGCAGCTTGAGCGTCAGCTTCTCGCCGTCCTCCGAGGTATCCCACGACTCGGCCAGGCCGGGGACCACGTTGAGGTCCTTGTCGAACTCCGTCAGCGTGCCGTACAGGTTCTGCAGCACGTTCACGGCCTGGAACTGGGTGGCCTTCCAGGGGAAGAGCGTGTCAGGGTCGGACGTCACGCCGACCACCAGGCCGCCGCCTGACCCGCCGGTCGCGCCGGTGCCCGTGGCGGGCCCGGTGGAGGCCGAGCAGCTGGTGAGGGCGACGGACAGCACCGCGGCGAGGCCGGCCGCGGAGAACGCGCCACGGGACATGTGGTCTCCTGAAGACGTACGTCATAAAATTACGCAGACCTTACCACCAGGGTATTTATTTTCCTTCGCGCGGGGACGGATGACGATGGCCGAGGACGCCGGGACCCTGCTGATCCGCATCCGCGCGGCCGTGCCCGCGCTGCGGCCGTCGGAGCGGCGCATCGCCGAGACGTTCGTCGCGGATCCCGCCGCCGCGAACCTGTCGATCGCCGAGGTGGCCACCCGCTGCGAGACCTCGACGACCTCGGTCGTCCGCTTCTACCAGCGCCTGGGGTACGCCCACTACAAGCACTTCAGGATCGACCTGGCCAGGGCCGTGGCGCGGGAGGAGCTGAACAGGTCGAGCCTGCCCGAGGTATCAGGCGACATCGACAGGAACGACAGCCTGGAGGGCATCGTCTCCAAGGTGGCGATGAACGAGACCCTGTCCATCGCCGACACGGCCCGCTCGCTCGACATGGAGGCGCTGGGCGAGGCCGTGGCGCTGCTGCTGTCCGCCCGCAGGATCGACAGCTTCGGCGTGGGCGCGAGCGCGCTCGTCGGGCTGGACCTGCAGCAGAAGTTGTCGCGCATCGGGCGTACCGCGCTCAACTGGCACGACTCGCACTCGGCGTGGACGTCGGCGGCCACGCTCGACGGCGCCTGTGTGGCAGTGGCCGTCTCGCACACCGGCGCCACCGTGGACACCGTCGAGTTCCTGTCCATCGCCCGCAGGTCGGGGGCGGCCACGGTGGCGATCACGAACTTCCGCGAGTCGCCGCTGGCCGGCGCGGCCGACGTGACGCTCACGACGGCCGCGCGGGAGACCAGCTTCCGCTCCGGCGCGCTGGGCAGCCGCATCGCCCAGCTCATGGTGGTCGACTGCCTCTTCACGGGGGTCGCGCAGGCCTCCTACGACGAGTCGATGGCGGCGCTGCGCGACACGTACGCGGTCGTGCACGACCGCGTGATCAAGCGGGCCTAGGAAGGACGCTGGAGCGTCTCACAGTCGGCGTCGACCCGGTCGAACCCGGGATCGTCGACGATGGCCAGGTCACCCGATCCCTCGCCGCAGCTCACGCTGAGCTCCGCCGCGCCGTCCTGGACGTTGACCACGTCGTCGCCGCCCCTCGTCGAGCTCATGGTTTTTCCTGATGTCCGTTCTGATCGACGACTTCATAGTCAGGTGAAATCGTTTACGGCTCCGCGGACAACGACACGGAAGATCTGTGCTCCTCGCGACAGGTTCACAGCCCTCATTCACCTGGGGTTCACTGGCTGCCTCTACCTTGTAGGCCCATGAGCTGGAGGTACCGGGCCAACGCGACACTTGAGGGCCTGACGGGATACACACTGACGCGACGGCCGCGCAAAGAGCCGTCCAAGCCGTCACCGAAGCCGCTGAAGCCGTCGCTGGAGCTGCAGCGGCTGCCGGGGGACACGGTCCGGCCGCCGGTGGACCCGGCGCACGACCGGCTGCTGCGCGAGCCGGTCTTCCTGCTGTCATCCGTGCGGTCGGGCTCGACGCTGCTGCGCGTGATGCTCGACAGCCATTCACAGGTGCACTCGCCGATCGAGACGCACTTCAGGCGGATGACGGTGGGTCTCGGCACCGACCCCGTCCGCCAGGCCATGGAGTTGCTCGGGCACACCCACAGCGACATCGAGCACCTCGTCTGGGACCGGCTGCTGCACCGCGAGCTGAGCCGCAGCGGCAAGCCGATCCTGGCGGAGAAGACGCCGAGCAACGTGTTCGCCTGGCGGCGCATCGCCACCTGCTGGCCGGACGCGCGCTTCGTCTTCCTGCTGCGGCACCCGATGTCCATCGTTCAGTCCTGGCACGAGGCCGACCCGGCCAAGCGGCCCATGACGGAGGCGGTGCCGCGCACGCTCAGCTACATGAGGTACCTGGAGGAGGCGCGTACCCATCTGGAGGGCCTGACCGTGCGGTACGAGGCCCTCGTCGCCGACCCCGAGGCCGAGCTGCGCAGGCTCTGCCTGTTTCTCGGCGTCGAGTGGGAGCCGGCGATGCTCAACTACGGGGACAAGGACCACGGCGGCTTCGTCAAGGGCATCGGCGACTGGCGCGAGAAGATCCGCGCGGGCACCGTGGTGGCCGGCCGCCCGCTGCCGTCCGCCGCCGAGATCCCCGAGGAGCTCCACGAGATGTGCCGCAAGTGGGATTACCTGGCCTGACCTTGATTGGTTGCCAGGCTGTGACAGAATTCGCCCCCGATTTGGCCGCCGTTCTCCTGGAGCTCCGATATCTTGCCCTTCGTGATCAACGGCCCTTCGCGCCGCGCTTTACTCGCCGGAGCCCTCACCAGTTTCGCCCTGCCCACCGGGCCCACCGCCGCACAGGCGGCCACCGCGGGCGGCCTGCCCGCGCGGCCCAACATCGTCGTCATCCTGGCCGACGACCTGGGGTGGGGTGAGATAGGAAGCCAGGGACAACGCCTGATCAAGACGCCGAACCTGGACCGGATGGCGGCCCAGGGTGTGCGCTTCACCGCCGCGTACTCGGGGGCGCCGCTCTGCGCGCCCTCCCGGTGCTCGCTGCTCACCGGGCTGCACAACGGGCACAGCACGGTCCGGGAGAACCCCGAGGGCGGGCCCCAGCTCTCGCTCACCGCCGCCGACCTCACCTTCGCCGAGCTCCTGGGGTTATCCGGTTACCGCACGGCGTGCATCGGTAAGTGGGGCTTCGGCCCCGAGGCGGCCGGCCAGGAGTCGCACCCCAACGTCCGCGGCTTCGACGAGTTCTTCGGCTACATCGGCCACAAGCACGCCCACCAGTACTTCCCCAAGTACCTCTGGCACAACGACGAGAAGGTGCAGCTCGACGGCCGCTCGTACGCGCCCCACCTGTTCCGCGAGCGGGCCGTCGAGTTCATCAAGGAAAAAGGCGACGACAACCCCTTCCTGCTGTACTTCGCCAGCAACCTGCCGCACTCGCCGAGTGTCATCCCCGGCGACGCGGGGCCGTACGAGGACAAGCCGTGGAGCGACGCCAACCGCCGGCACGCCGCGCAGGTGGCCAGGCTCGACGACGACGTCGCCGCGCTGCTGCGCGCGCTGCGCGAGGCGGGGATCGCCGACCGCACGCTCGTGCTGTTCATGAGCGACAACGGCCCGCACCGTGAGAAGGGCGTGACGCCCACGCTGTTCAACTCCAACGGCCCCTACCGCGCCGACAAGCGCGACGTGTACGAGGGCGGCATCCGCGTGCCGCTGATCGCCTGGTCACCCGGGCTGCGGCCGCGCGTGGTGAAGCAGCCGGTGGCCGCGTGGGACCTGCTGCCGACGATGGCGGACCTGGCCAGGGTGCCCATCCCGGCCCACCTCGACGGGCGCTCCTTCCGCGGGCTGCTCACCGGAGACCGCGTCACCCCGCACGACCACCTGGTGTGGAACCGGCCGCGCAAGGCCCAGGCCATCAGACGCGGCCGGTGGAAGGCGGTCAGGTTCGCACCCAACATCGAGGGCGCCGGTCCCGAGGGCCGTATCGAGCTGTACGACCTGACCGCCGACCGGGGCGAGCACGTGGACCTCGCCTTCACCCGCCCCGACCTGGTCGCCGAGCTGATGGCCACGCTCGACGCCTCGATCGGCCCGGACCCGCGCACCCCGTACGGGCTGCGCACCGAGATCGACGGCGACCAGATCGTCGTGACCCTGCACAACGGCTCGTCCGTGCCGTGGTACGACGTCAGACTCGGCCTCGACGGGTCACGCAGGGCCAGGTCGGAGAAGGTGCCCGTGGTGGAGCCCGGCACCGCGGTCGCGGTGGGCTTCCCGCTGCCCTCCACCGGCCGCCGGATCACCGCCAGGGCCGCGTTCGACACCGCCGGCAGGTCCCACGTCTTCCGCAAGGTCCACCGCGGGAACTTCGGCGCACGCCCGCTCAGCGGCTCTCGCTGAGTCCCGCCGCCTGCCGGTGCACGCGTCAGCGGTGCCCCGGCAGGCGGGCGTCACCTGAACGGCACGCGACCCTGGTTACCTGAAGTAATGACATCGCTACGCAAAGTTGGGAGGCTGGTTGCTAGGGTATTCCGTTCAGGAGAGGAACACATGGATGTGATCACCCGTGCCGAGTGGCACGCGAAGAAGCCGAGCAGCGGCTACACCCGCCTGGCGTCCACCCGAGGCGTGAAGATCCACTACACCGGTGGCAAGGTCCCCGCCGACCTCGCCGAGCCGGGCAGCCACGATCGCTGCGTCGACATGGTCAGGGCCATCCAGCGCATGCACATGTCGGGCGGGCGCGGCGAGACGTACATCGACCTGGGCTACAACATGGTGTGCTGCCCCCACAGGCGCACGTTCATGGGGCGCGGCCCGCACGCGCTACCGGCCGCCAACGGCGCCGGGCTCAACACCGGCCACTACGCGGTGCTGGCCCTGCTGGGCGACTCCGGGCTGGTCGAGCCCAACGACGACCTGCTGCACGCCCTGGTCGACGCCATCGAATACCTCCGCGAGCACGGCGACGCCGGGCGCGAGGTCAAGGGCCACCGGGACGGCTACGCCACCTCGTGTCCCGGCGACCCGCTCTACCGCTGGGTGCGCCGGGGCGCCGAGCGGCCCTGAGCTCAGGGCAGGCGGCCCACGTGGGCGAGCGCCTGCCTCAGCAGCACCCCCTGGCCGCCGGCCATCTCCTGCTGCACCACCGGCGACGCCGCCTCCTCGGGCGTGAACCACACCAGGTCCAGCGCGTCCTGCCGGGGCCGGCAGTCGCCGGCGACGGGGACTATGTAGGCCAGGGACACGGCGTGCTGCCGGGGATCGTGGTACGGCGTGACGCCGGGCGTGGGGAAATACTCGGCGACGGTGAACGGCTGCGGGGAGACGGGGATGCGGGGGAGTGCCACGGGACCGAGGTCCTTCTCCAGATGGCGCAGCAACGCGTCGCGGACCCGCTCGTGGTGCAGCACACGTCCCGAAACCAGCGCCCGGCTGACCGTCCCGTCGTTCGCGATGCGCAGCAGCAGACCGACGCGGGTCACCACGCCGGTGTCGTCCACCCGCACCGGCACGGCGTCGACGTAGAGTATCGGCATCTGGGCCCGCACCGACTCCAGCTCTTCGGGTGCCAGCCAGCCAGACGCGGTTTCGGTCTTTTCGGTCATCTCCCGATCGTACGGCCCCGCCGGGTTCCAGGAGGCGATGTAGTCATGGCGGCCGGCAGCGACCGGCCGGCCACCCAGGACGCGGCGCATATCACCAGTACGATGCCCATGAACGGCAGATATTCGATGACTTTTCGCTTCATGTGAGGTCACGCTTCGCTTTCTCCTGGGCCAGCCGCCTGCGTTGCGGCTGCACGGTGTACTTCGGGTCGTTCGCCGACTCCATCCCGGCATGGAAGATCCCGAACCGGGTGAGCGCCGACCCCGCCAGCAGGGCCGCCCCCGCCGCCGCGGCCGCGAGCCTGCTGCGCCGGCCTGCGGTGATCCCGGCGAGCGCGCCGGCCAGGGACAGCGCCTCGCCGGCGCGCAGCAGCCTGCTGCGCCTGAGCGGCTCGGCCACCGGCCCCATCCGCCGCTCCATCCGAGCGGCGGCCAGGCACTCGGCGGCCGCGCCCGCCAGGGCCGCCCGGCGGGCGGGACCCGCCTCGGCGAGCGGCGCGGCCAGCATCCCGAGCCCGCCCGCCGCCGCCGCTGCCGAGCCGGCGAACAGGAACGGCATCTCGCGGTACCCCTCGTGCCAGGCGGGCACGGCGGTGTCGCAGATGAGGGCGGCGGTGTAGGTGGCGACGGCGGGCCCGGCCAGTCCCGCCCCGATGGTGGCGGCCCGGCCGGCGCCGGGCAGCAGCCCGGTCGTGGCGGTGGCCGCCGCCACCCCGGCCTGCGGGCCGTAGGCGGTGAGGATCCAGGTGCCCACGCTCATGGGCGAGGTCACCTTGAACACCCGCAGCATGTTGAGGAAACGGGCGGGCCTGCCGAGGTCGTGGATCAGCGCGTACAGCGAGCCGCCCAGCGCGCACAGGGCGCCGACCTTGCTCGCCCTGGCCAGGTGCGGCCTGCCGGTGAGCTCCGCGGCGGCGGCCAGCGTGGAGGAGGCGCCCGCCAGGCCGCCGAGGAACAGGTAGGCGGCGATGTCGTGCGCCTGCCACGTCGGCTCGTTCAGCACCGGCTGCCCGTAGTAGGAGTCGGGGCCGGTCCCCGCCGGCGTGAGCCGCGCGCGGCGGCCTCCCGCCGAGCCGGGCGTCGCCTCGCGGTCGGGGCGCAGCTCCGCCGAGCCGTCCAGCCGGACGTCGGTCTGACTCATGAGCCTCTCCTCCAGGTCGTCGCCGCCACGCCCGCGAGCAGGGTGAGGGCCGCGACTCCGACGTGCCGCCACATCGACGGCAGATCCTTGGTGGTCACCACGGGGTCCGGCGGCAGGCCGTACACCTCGGGCTCGTCCAGCAGCAGGAAGAACGCGCCCATGCCGCCCACGCCGTCGCCTGGGTCGTTGCCGTACAGGCGGGCGGAGGACATCCCGGCCTCCCGCACCTGCGCGAGCCGCCGCTCGGCCCGCTCCCGCAGCTCGTCCAGATCGCCGAACTGGATGGAGTCCGTCGGGCACGTCTTGGCGCAGGCCGGCTCCTCACCGGCGCCCAGGCGGTCGTAGCACATCGTGCACTTGGCCGCCGTGCCGGTGCTCTCCCGCTTGCCGATCACCCCGAAGGGGCACGCGGGGACGCAGTAGCCGCAGCCGTTGCACACGTCCTCCTGCACCACGACCGTGCCGTACTCCGTGCGGAACAGCGACCCGGTCGGGCACACGTCCAGGCAGGCCGCGTGCGTGCAGTGCTTGCACACGTCGGAGGACATCAGCCAGCGGAAGTCCATGTCGCCGACCCCTGGCTCCTGGCGGCCGAGCGGAACGCGCTGCTCGATGAAGGCCACGTGCCGCCACGTGTCGGCGCTCAGGCTCACGGTGTTGTCGTAGGACATGCCGGTGAAGTTCAGGCCGTCCTCAGGGACGGCGTTCCACTCCTTGCAGGCCACCTCGCACGCCTTGCAGCCGATGCACACGCTGGTGTCGGTGAAGAACCCCACGCGCCCGTCGCCGAGCTTCTCCTCCAGGTCGAACGCCATGACTCACGCCTCCGTTCCTGTGCCGGCGGTCACGCCGGCCCGCCGCCGGTAGGACATGACCAGTTCGGGCAGCGCGGGACCGCGCGGCCGCCGCCCCGGGCGGATGTCCGCCGACAGGGCCTTGACCTCCTGGATGTGGGAGTTGGGGTCCAGCGAGATCGACGCCAGCTCGTTGGCCGCGTCACCGGTCGCCAGGCCGTTGGGCCCGTAGTGGAACGGCAACCCGATCTGGTGCAGCACCCGCCCGTCGAGGTGCAGCGACGGGATCCGGTCCGTGACGAGCACCCTGGCCTCGATGGCGTTGCGCGCCGTGACGATCGTGGCCCAGTCCCCGTGTACGAGCCCCCGTTCGGCCGCCAGCTCCGGCGACACCTCGCAGAACATCTCCGGCTGCAACTCGGCCAGGTACGGCGTGTGCCGGCTCATGCCGCCCGCGGTGAAGTGCTCGGTCAACCGGTACGTCGTGACCACGTACGGATAGACCGACGAGCCAGGTTCGTCCCCGCTCGGGTGGTACCGGTTGGCCTCGTGCGGGTAGACCTTGCGCGCCGGGTTGCGCTGGTGCCTGTACAACGGATTGGCCACCGGCGAGTCCTGCGGCTCGTAGTGCGTCGGCAGCGGCCCGTCCACCACCCCGGCAGGGGCGAACAGCCAGCCCTTCCCGTCGGCCTGCATGATGAACGGGTCGATCCCCGACAACGCCGCCACACCCGTCGCGTCCGGCGGCGGCCGGTAGCCGGGGCTCTTGTCGGCCTCGAAGTCGGGCACGTCGTGGCCGGTCCAGCGGCCCGCGCCGGCGTCCCACCAGACCAGCCGCTTGCGCTCGCTCCACGGGCTGCCGTCCGGCCTGGCCGAGGCCCTGTTGTAGAGGATGCGCCGGTTCGCGGGCCAGGCCCACGCCCACTCGGCGGCGATCCAGTCCTGCTCGGCGGCCGGTTTGCGGCGGGCCGCCTGGTTCACGCCGTCGGCGCGTACGCCGCAGTAGATCCAGCAACCGCACGCCGTGGAGCCGTCGTCCTTGAGCGCGTGGTAGCCCGGCAGCGGCCGGCCGTGCGCGTCCCAGCCGTTGATCTCGGCCTGCACCGCGTCCGCGGAGGGCTCGGCCGTCTCGCCCTCGACCGGGTAGTCCCAGGTGAGCTCAAGGACGGGCGCGTCCATCGGATCCGTCGAGCCCGCCAGCTTCTGCCGGATGATCCGCCCCAGGTGGTACATGAACCACAGGTCGCTGCGGGCGTCCCCGGCGGGCTCGACGGCCTGGAAGTGCCACTGCAGCAGCCGGTTGGTGTTGGTGAAGCTGCCGTTCTTCTCGGTGTGCGACGCCGCGGGGAAGAAGAAGACCTCGGTGCCGATGTCGGCCGTCCTCATCTCGCCCGTCTCGATCTCCGGGCCGTCCTTCCACCAGGTGGCGCTCTCGATCAGGCTGAAGTCGCGTACGACGAGCCAGTCGAGCTCGGCCATGCCGAGCCGCTGCATCCTGGCGTTGGCCGAGCCGACCGCCGGGTTCTCGCCCAGCAGCATGTAGCCCTTGCAGGTGCCGTCGAGTTGCGCCACCACGGTGTCGTACGTGCTGTGCGAGCCCGTCAGCCTGGGCAGGTAGCCGAACCTGAAGTCGTTGTCCGGCTGCGCGGAGTCCCCCCACCACGCCTTGAGCAGGCTCACCAGGTAGGCGGGCATGTTCGCCCAGAACCCCTTGTGCGGCGCGTCCGCCTGAAGGAAGTCGGCCAGCCGCTCGTTCTCGTGCGCGTGCGGCATCGGGATGTAGCCGGGCAGCAGGTTGAACAGCGTCGGGATGTCGCTGGAGCCCTGGATGCTGGCGTGCCCGCGCAGCGCCTGGATGCCGCCGCCGGGCCGGCCGATGTTGCCGAGCAGCAGTTGCAGGATGCTCGCCGCCCGGATGAACTGCGACCCGTCGCTGTGCTGCGTCCAGCCGACCGCGTAGACGAACTCGGACGTCTTGTCCTGCCCGGAGTTCTCCGTCAGATGGCGGCACACCTTCGCGAACATCCGCTGTGGCACCCCGCACACCCGCTCCACCATCTCCGGCGTGTAGCGGGCGTAGTGGCGGCGCAGCACCTGCAGGACGCAGCGCGGGTGGCGCAGCGTCTCGTCCCGGTTCGGTGTGCCGTCCATCGGGGCGCCGGTGGCGCCGAACGTCTCCGTACGGCCCGGCGGCACCTTGCCCGACCGCCGCTCATAGTCCGTGTCCCGCTCTCCCGACGCCGCCACGACCGACATGCCCTCGTACTGCCAGGAGTCGTTGTCGTAGGTGCGGTTCTCGGCGTTGAAGCCGGAGAAGACGCCGTCCTCGTCCTCGGCGTCGCGGTAGTCCTCGCGCAGGATGGTCGCCGCGTTGGTGTAGTTGACCACGTACTCGTGGAAGAACAGGTCGTTCTCCAGCACGTGGCGGATGAGCCCGCCGAGGAAGGCCACGTCGGAGCCCGCGCGGATGGGCACGTGCAGGTCGGCCAGCGCGCTGGTGCGGGTGAAGCGCGGATCGACGTGGATGACGACCGCGCCGCGCGCCTTGGCCTCCATCACCCACTGGAAGCCCACCGGATGCGCCTCGGCGAAGTTCGCCCCCTGGATGACGACGCAGTCGGAGTGTTGCAGGTCCTGCATGAACGTGGTCGCGCCGCCCCGCCCGAACGACGTGCCCAGCCCCACCACGGTCGAGCTGTGGCACACCCTGGCCTGGTTCTCGATCTGCACCACGCCGAGCGCCGTCAGCAGCTTCTTGATGAGGTAGTTCTCCTCGTTGTCGAGCGTCGCGCCGCCCAGGCTGGCGATGCCCATGGTCCGCGCGGTGCGCCGGCCCTCGTGCTCCCACTCCCAGGTCTCGCGCCGGGTGGCGATGATCCGGTCTGCCACCATGTCCATGGCGGTGGCCAGGTCGATCGCCTGCCACTCCGAGGCTCCAGGCGCCCGGTAGAGCGTCTGGTAGCGGCGGCTGGCGCCGGTGGTGAGCTGGAGGGTCGCCGCGCCCTTCGGGCACAGCCGGCCGCGGCTGATCGGTGAGTCGGGGTCGCCCTCGATCTGGACCACCTTGTCATCCTGTACGTACACGTTCTGGGCGCAGCCCACCGCGCAGTACGGGCACACCGACTTGACCACGCGGTCCGCCGTCGCGATACGGGGCCGCAACGACTCCGTCGCGGCCGACTTCACCGACTCCCCCAGCCCGAGACGGTCCTTGCCGGTCAACTGCCGCAGCAACGGCCACGTGAAATTCATGACACCCCCCGATGCCCCCGGTCGGCTTCCTGCCCTTCTCGGGCCGGGCGAAAACCGGGGGAAGCAGGTCAGAGGGGTCAGAAGAGGCGCGAAGCGGCCTCGGCCCAGGCGTCGCCGGACCCAGCCGGCTCGTAGCGGCGCAACGGCTGAGACGAGGCGACCAGGGCACGCATCTCGGCCACGCCGGAGACGAGCCCCGCCGCGCGGGCCTGCACGAGCACGTTGCCGAACGTGGTCGCCTCCGCCGGTCCCGCCACCACCGGCAGCCCGCAGGCGTCCGCGGTGAACTGGCACAGCAGTTCGTTGCGCGACCCGCCGCCCACCAGGTGCACGACCTCGACCTCGCGCCCCGACAGCTCCATCGCCTGCCGCACGGCCAGCCGGTGCCCGAGCGCCAGGCTCTCCAGCACGCAGCGGACGTACGCGGCGGGTGACGCGGGCGGCCGCTGCCCGGTGCGGCGGCACTCGGCCGCGATCCTGGCCGGCATGTCGCCCGGCGGCAGGAACACCGGCTCGTCCGGGTCCACCACGGCGGCGAACGGCCGCTCGCCCGCCGCGGCCGCCAGCAGGTCGCCGAGGTCGGAGCCCGGCCAGGCGCGCAGGCACTCCTGCAGCAGCCACAGTCCCATGACGTTGCGCAGGTAGCGGACGGTGCCGTCGACGCCGGCCTCGTTGGTGAAGTTCGCGGCCCGGCTCTCCGGCGTCAGCACCGGTCCTGGCAGCTCCACCCCGGCCAGCGACCAGGTGCCGCACGAGATGTAGGCGAAGGCCGGCCCAGACGCCGGCACCGCGGCGACGGCCGAGGCCGTGTCGTGCGAGGCCACCGCCCTGACGGGCGCCGACCAGCCGATCTCCGCGGCCACGTCGCGCCGCAGGCCGCCGAGCGCCTCGCCGGGCTGCCGCAGTGGCGGGAACAGCTCCGGCGGCAGGCCGAGCCGCTCGATCAGCGGCACCGCCCACGACCTGGTGCGTACGTCGAGGAGCCCCGTCGTCGAGGCGTTGGTCACCTCCGCGCCCAGCTCGCCGGTCAGCCAGTAGCCGATCAGGTCGGGGATCAGCAGCATCGTCGCCGCCTGGTCGAGGCGGTCGGCCAGCAACTGGTAGATCGTGTTGAACGGGAGCACCTGCAGGCCGGAGACCTCGTACAGGGTGGCCGCCCCGACCGTGGCCGCCACCTGCTCCGGCACGCCCCGCGTACGGTCGTCGCGGTAGTGCACCGGATTGCCGAGCAGCGAGCCCGACTCGTCGAGCAGCCCGTAGTCCACCGCCCACGCGTCCACTCCGACCGACGAGACAGGCCCGGCCGCGCCCAGGCCCGCCAGGATCTCGCGGTAGAGGCCGAGGATGTCCCAGTGGAGGCGGCCCGCCACGCGCACCGGCCCGTTCGGGAAGCGGTGCGCCTCCGTGAGCCGTAACCCGTCGGACAGGTCGGCCACCATCACCCGGCCGCTGGAGGCGCCGAGGTCCACCGCGGCGAAACGCCGGCTCATTGCGTCGACTCCCTCGCGATCAGCTCAGGCTGGAACATGATGTGCTGGTGGGCGTGCGTCTCGGGGTTGTCGCACTCGTCGAGCAGCAGCTCGGTGGCGATGCGGCCGAGCTGGTAGGTCGGCTGGCGCATCGAGCTCAGCGACACGGCCGAGGCGGCCGCGAAGTCGATGTCGTCGTATCCGATCAACGCCACGTCCTCGGGCACCCGCACCCCGGCCCGCAGCAGTCCGCGCAGCACGCCGAGCGCCAGCAGGTCGTTGGCGCAGAAGACGGCCTCGGGCAGCCCGGCGGCGATCAGCCCGGCGGCCGCCTGCTCACCCGCGCGGGCCGTCATCGTGGCCGCCTCCATGACCCGCAACTCCTCCGGGTCCAGCCCGCCGGAGCGCATGGCCGCCTTGGCGCCCTCCCGCCGCTCCACGCACTGCCTGATCGTCAGCGGCCCGGTGACGTAGGCGACGCTGCGCGCGCCCCTGGCCAGCAGGTGCGCGACAGCCGCCCGGCCGCCCGCCACGTCGTCGACGGCCACCGCGCACTGGTCGGGGCGGTGCGCCGGGTGATCCACGAGCACCACGCTGATGCCGTGCCCGCGCAGCCGTTCCAGCCTGGCCGGGTCCTCGCCCGACGGGGTGATGAGCACGCCGCGGACCCGGTGCTCGGCCAGCACCCGCAGGTTGCGGTCCTCCTTGTCCTGCGAGCCCGCCGAGTTGCCCAGGATCACCGCGTAGCCCAGGTCGCTGACCACGTCCTCGACCCCGGCCGCTACCTCGGTGAAGAACGGGTTGCCTATGTCGATCACGCTCAGGCCGATGGTCCTGCTGTGCCCGGCGCGCAGCGTCGAGGCCGAGCCGTGCCTGACGAACCCCAGCTCGCTGATGACGGCCTCCACCCGCTCCCGTGTGGCGGGCGCGACCTTGCCTGGCCGGTTCAGTACGTTGGAGACCGTGCCTGGGGAGACGCCGGCGTGGGCGGCGACGTCCTTGATGCTGACCATGGCCATGGAGCCCAATTAAAACGTACTAACCAACGGTACGCCAGTCAGGCAACGGTGGGTGCGCCTGTTGGAGGCCGCTCTTTCGTAAAACGTTCTACTAATGTCTCGCGAAATCGCCCTGGCTGATCAGCGGGGACCCGCTCATGGCGGTGGGGCGGCACTTGTGCCCCACGGTAGAGGAACGTTTTAATCCCGGTGAACACCGTGTTCCAGACAGTAACCGGAAAATCGCGAAAGGCAGGCTTCATGCCCGACGTCATCTCCTACGGCGGAGACTGGAGTCCCGAGCAGTGGCCCGAGGAGACATGGAAGCAGGACGTCGCGCTGATGCGCGAGGCCGGCGTCAACCGGGTCAGCGTCGGGATCTTCTCCTGGTCGGCGCTGGAGCCCGTCGAGGGCGTGTTCGACTTCGACTGGTTCGACCGCGTGCTGGACCTGCTCGCGGCGAACGGGATCAGGGCCAACCTGGCCACCCCGACCGCCGCCCCGCCCCCGTGGTTCGGCGACGCCTACCCCGAGGCGCTCCCCGTGGACGCCGACGGGCGGCGGCTGTACCACGGCAGCAGGCAGGGATTCTGCCCCAGCTCGCCGATCTACCGCGACAAGGCCCTGCGGATCGCCGAGCAGGTCGCCCTCCGCTACCGGGACCACCCGGCGCCGGCGATGTGGCACGTGCACAACGAGTACGGCTGCCACAACGCCCGCTGCTACTGCGACACCTCCGCCGCCGCCTTCCGCGCCTGGCTGCGCTCCCACTACGCCTCGCTCGACGAGCTCAACGACGCGTGGGGCACCGCGTTCTGGTCCCAGCGCTACACCGACTGGGCGCAGATCCTGCCGCCCCGCGCGACCCCCAGCTTCACCAACCCGGGCCTGCAACTCGACTTCCGCAGGTTCAGCTCGGACGCGCTGCTCGAGCTGTACATCGGCGAGCGCGACCTGCTGAGGAAGCTCACCCCGCACGTGCCCGCGACCACGAACCTGATGGCGGGCGCCCACTGGGACATGGACTGCTGGGCCTTCGCCGCCGAAGTGGACGTGGTCTCCACCGACCACTACCTGATCGGCGCCCGCCCGGAGCCGCACATCGACCTGGCCTTCGCCGCCGACTACGCGCGCTCGCTGAACGGCGGGCGCCCCTGGCTGCTGATGGAGCACTCGACCAGCGCGGTCAACTGGCAGCCGCGCAACCTCGCCAAGGCCCCCGGCGAACTGCGCCGCAATTCCCTGTCCCACCTGGCCAGGGGAGCGGACGGGATCATGTTCTTCCAGTGGCGGGCCTCGCGGGCGGGCGCCGAGAAGTGGCACTCGGCGATGCTGCCGCACGCCGGCACCGACACCAAGATCTGGCGCGAGGTCACGGCGCTCGGCGCCGAACTGGCCGGGCTCGCGGACGTCGCGGGCAGCACGGTCGAGGCCGGCGTCGCGCTTCTCGTCGACCACTCCAGCGTGTGGGCGCAGGACCATCCCGCCCAGCCCAGCTCGGATCTGGACCCGGTCGAGGAGGCCAAACGCTGGCACGCCGCGCTCTGGCGGGCGGGCGTCACCTGCGACCTGGCCCATCCCGAGGGCGACCTGACCGGCTACCGCCTGGTGCTGGTGCCCGCGCTCTACCTGGTGAGCGATGCGGGGGCGGCCAATCTGGCCGAGTTCGTCCGCCGGGGCGGGGTCGCGCTGGTGGGGCCGTACAGCGGGATCGTGGACGAGCACGACCGGGTGCGGCTGGGCGGCTACCCCGGCGCGTGGCGCGACCTGCTCGGGGTGCGCGTCGAGGAGTTCTTCCCGCTGGACGGCCCGATCCGGCTGGTGTCGGGCGCCACGGGGACCGTCTGGAGCGAGGTGGCGCACGCCGACGGCGCCGAGGTCCTCGACGCGTACGCGACCGGCGAGCCCGCATGGACCCGCAACGCGTGGGGTGCGGGCGCCGCGCACTACCTGACCACCAGGCTCGACGACGACGCCCTGGCCGGGGTCCTCGCCGCCGTCCGGGCGGAGGCCGGCGTCGAGCCGGCGGCCGAGGCGCCTCCGGGCGTGGAGGTCGTACGCCGCTCCCACGCCGACGGCCGCGCGTACCTCTTCGCGATCAACCACACGGCCGGGGACGCCGCCGTGACCACGCCCGCGGGGGAGACGATCATCGTGCGGGCGGGCGATGTCGTCGTGGTCCCTGGTTAAAACGTGTCATCGAACGGTAGGGGCCTCATGGGGCCGGAACCCGCATTGACAGCGCACCTGGAATCATAGTTTCCTGGCGAGCATTAAAACGTTTTGAGAGGAGTGTCAGTGCAACGCGTCTGCTTCCTGCTGAAAGTCCGCCCAGAGCGGCTGGCGGAGTACCGCGAACGCCACCAGGAGGTCTGGCCGGAGATGCGAGAGGCGCTGTCGCGCACCGGCTGGCACAACTACTCGCTCTTCCTTAGAGACGACGGCCTGCTCGTGGGCTACCTGGAGACCGACGACTTCGAGGCCACCAAGAAGGCCATGGCCGAGACCGAGGTCAACGCTCGCTGGCAGGCCGAGATGGCGCCGTTCTTCGAGGACCTCGACGGGCGCCCCGACGAGGGCATGCACACGCTGGACGAAGTGTTCCACCTGGATTGATCGGGGAGCAATGACAGACATCAAGGCCGCGCTGCGAGCCCAGCACATCGAGACGCCGTCGTGGGCGTTCGGCAACAGCGGCACCAGGTTCAAGGTGTTCGCGCAGAAGGGGGTGCCGAGGGACCCGTACGAGAAGCTGGCCGACGCCGCCCAGGTGCACGCCTACACCGGGGTCGCGCCGACGGTCGCGCTGCACATCCCGTGGGACAAGGTGACCGACTACGCCGACCTGGCCAGGCACGCCAGTGACCTGGGCGTGGGCATCGGAGCCATCAACTCCAACGTCTTCCAGGACGACGACTACATGCTCGGCAGCGTCACCAACCCGGCGGCGGGGGTCCGGCGCAAGGCCACCGACCACCTGCTGGAGTGCGTAGACATCATGGACGCCACCGGCTCCGACACCCTCAAGCTCTGGTTCTCCGACGGCCTCAACTACCCGGGCCAGGACGACATCCGGGCCCGCCAGGACCGGCTCGCCGAGTCGCTGGCCGAGGTCTACGACCGGCTCGGCGACGACCAGCGCTTCCTGCTGGAGTACAAACTGTTCGAGCCCGCCTTCTACGCCACCGACGTGCCCGACTGGGGCACCGCGTACGCGCACTGCGTCAAACTCGGCCCCAAGGCGCAGGTGGTGGTGGACACCGGGCACC
>NZ_JADOGI010000100.1 GCF_015645445.1 Nonomuraea cypriaca
GGGTGCCGATGCGGTTGCGGGCGCCGGGGGCGGCGGCCCAGCCGTGGGCCAGCAGGCGCGTGATCGCGGTGGCCTCGTCTGCGACGGGGACCCACACGTTCAGGCCGCTGCGGCCGTACGCCGTGATGCCGTGCCCGGCCAGCTCCGCCACCAGGCCGTCCCTGCGCTCCCGGTACGAGGCCCCCACCGTCGCCGAGTCCACCGCCCCCGTACGCCAGAGGTGGGCCACCGCCCGCTGCAGCAGATGGCTGACCCACCCCGCGGCCAGCCGTTGCCGCCCGCGCAACCGGCCCAGCGTGACCGGGTCACCGGTGATCAGGGCCAGCCGGAGATCGGGGCCGAACGCCTTCGCCGTGGAACGGGTGAGAATCCACCGTTCCGTACTCCCCGCCAGCGGGCTCAGGGGCAGGTCGACGAACCCGTCGGCGTGGTCGTCCTCGACCAGCAGCACCCCCGGATACGCCGCCAGCACCTCACTCAACTCCTCTGCGCGCCGGGCGGAGACGGCGGCGCCGGTCGGGTTCTGGGCGCGGGCGGTGACCACCACGGCCCGCGCGCCGGCCCGCAACGCCCGCCCGAGATCGTCAGGCAGCGGGCCGTCGTCGTCCAGCCGCACCGGCACGGGACGCAGGCCCATCGCGGCGACCAGGTCGAGCAGGGCGGACCAGCCGGGATCCTCCACCGCGACCGCGTCGCCAGGACGCAGGTAGGCGGCCAGCACCCGCTCGACCGCATCGAGGGTGCCCGAGGTCACCGCCAGCGGGCCCGGCGGGATTCCGTCCGCGCGCAGGCGGGCACCGGCCAGGTCGAGCAGTTCCTCGTCGTCGCCCGTGCCGTACATGGCGGGCCGTTCCTCGTGCGCGCGGGCCGCGGCGGCGAGCGCCGCGCCCAGGGGCGGCAGCAGTGCGGGGTCGGGGTTGCCCTTGGACAGGTCACGCACGCCCGGGGGCACCTCGACGCGGATGTCCTCCCTCGTGGTGCTGGCCGGCCGCGGCCTGACCCTGGTGCCGCGCCGTCCCGCGGTCTCCACGATGCCGCGCTCGCGCAGCATGCGGTACGCGGCCGCCGCCGTGTTGGGGCTGACCCGCGCCAGGGCGGCCACCTCGCGCACCGGGGGAAGCGCCGCGCCAGGCGCGAGCCGCCCGCCCGCCACGGCGGCCTCCACCCCGGCCGCTATCTCGCTGGCTGTCCGTCCAGCTATCCGGTATTTTTCTTGCACAAAACCTATTATGTACCAATACAAAGGTCGAAATGATGCTTATTCACCCCTGGGACGCCGCCCGCGACAAGGAAGAGTGGCGCGACTGGCTGCGTACGCGCGACTTCGGGCAGCTAGCGGTCAACGGCGTGGACGGCGGCCCGCCGGTGCTGGTGCCCACGCATTTCCTGTACGACGGCGACCAGGCGATCATGTTGCACCTGGCCAGGCCCAACCCGGTCTGGGCGGCGCTGGAGGCCAACCCCGTGGCGGTGGTGAGCGTGTACGACGACTACGCCTACATCCCGTCGGCCTGGCGCTCTGACTCCCCCGGCGACGGCGTGCCGACCAGCTATTACGCGTCCGTGCAGCTCACCTGCCGAGCGCGGATCGTGGACGACGAGGAGGGCAGGGCGGAGATCCTGCGCCGCCAGCTCGCCCACCACCAGCCCGACGGCGGGCACGGCGAGGTGGCGGCCGACGCGGGACCGTACCGCAAGATGTTCTCGGCGATCCGGGGGTTGCGGCTGGAGGTGGTGGGAGTGCGGGCCAAGTTCAAGTACGACGACCAACGGCCGGTCGAGTTCCGCGAGCGGATCGGGGCCGGGCTGGCCGAGCGGGACCTACCGGGCGACGCGGGCGCCAGGGCGCAGCAGCTCAGGCGGATGAGGATCGGGCCGCGAAGACTCGAGGGTTCTTGATGTCAGCCGCGACGCCGGGGCGGCTGCGGAGGTGGTGAGTTAGGGTCGCCGATATGATCATCTGGCTCAACGGGACCTTCGGCGCCGGCAAGACGAGCACCGCGAACGAGTTGCTCCCGCTCGTTCCCGATGCGCGTTACTTCGATCCCGAGCAGGTCGGCTACCTGCTGCAGACGGTGTCCGGCCTGCCGCCGGTCGGGGACTTCCAGCACTGGACCCCCTGGCGTCACCTGGTCGTGGAGACCGCCGCGCAGCTGCTCGACTACGTCGGTGGCGTGCTCGTGATGCCGCAGACCGTGCTGGTCGACGAATACTGGCGGGAGATTCATGAGGGGCTGGGGAAGGCGGGGATTCCCGTACGGCACTTCGTGCTCCACACCGACCGGGACACGCTCACCCGGCGGATCAACGCGGCCGAGTCCGGGATCTCGCAGTGGCGGCTCGATCATCTGACGGCGTACGAGGAGGCGTTTCCCTGGCTCAGCCGCGCCGGTGAGGTCGTCGACACGACGCACGTCACGCCGTCCGAGACGGCCAAGACCATCGCGGGGCTCACCACAGCGGGATGACCTTTCGGCACGGTCGTCCACAGGCGTTTTCGCCGCTGGAACGCGCTGTCCACGCTGTATCAGGTGATTTCGTCCACAGGAGACCGGGGTTATCCACAGGCTGTGGATTCATGGGCCTTCCTCGGTCGCGGCCCGGTCGAGCACCAGGGCGAGGGCGGCGATGGACGTTCTGGCCGAGCGGATGCGCCTGGTCTGCGCCTCATCGGTCCAGCCCAGCCGCAGCCCCTCGGCCGCCAGGTCGTCGAAGGCGGTGAACGCGGCCAGCTTCTGCCTGATGACCTTGGACCAGGCGTCGTCCTCGATCTGGTAGTAGACGTTGCGGTCGCCGGGTTTGCGAAGCTTGCGTACCAGCCGGATGGATGTCAGCAGGTGCATGTTGCTGGTCAGGGACGCGCGGCTGGCGCCGATGGCCGCGGCGAGGTCGGCGGCCGTCTGCTCGGGCGGGTCGCAGACCATGAGCCAGCCGAGGACGCGGCCGGTGATCGGAGGCAGCCCCCACTCCTCGGAGACGAACGCCGCCAGCCGCTCGACCCAGGCGCGCACCTTGTCGAGGTCGGGGCCGTCCTGCTTACTCATGCGATCAGGGTAACCACGAAGGGTGAGATCTCCGCTCAGGGGGTCAGCGGCTTCCGGCGCGGGTCAGCAGGTCTTCCGCGGCGGTGAATCCGGCGACCACGTCGGCGGCAGTACGGGGTTCGCGTACCATGCCGACGGCCTGGCCTGCGTAGACGTACGCGGTGTCGAAGTCGCCCGAGCGGCGGGCCTGGGCCAACTCGGCGTGTGCCTGTTCGTCGGCGGCGAGCTCCCGCTCCCGGCCCGCCCACCGGTCGTAGAAGGCGTTGCGCAACGCGCGGCCACCGTATTCGGCGGGCCAGCGGAGTCGCTGGGCGAGGTCGAAGACGCGCCCGTGGACGGTGTCGCCCTCGCCCGCCGCCAGGACCCGCCCGCGGGCCGGCTCGGAGAGTGTCGACTCCACGCAGCCGAGGAACGCCGTGCCCACCCACGCGCCCTCCGCCCCGGCGGCGAGTACGGCGGCCAGGCCGCGCGCGGTGGCGATGCCGCCGGCGGCCAGCACGGGGATGCGTACCGCGTCCAGCACGTTCTGGAGCAGGGGCAGGGTGGCCACGTCGGCGCGCCCGTGGCCGCCGCCCTCGCCGCCGCGGGCCACCACCAGGTCCACCCCGGCCTGCTCGGCCGCGCGTGCCTCGTCCGTGGTGCCCGCCTGGGTGGTCACGGTGATCCCGGCCCGCCGCAACGGCTCGACAACCTCGGCGTAGGGCCCGAAGCTCACGGAAACCAGGTCGGGACGGGCGGCGATGACCGCTTCCAGGTGGGCCGGGTCGTCCGCGAGCGCCCATGCCAGCAGCCCGATGCCGTACGGACGGCCGCTGCCCGCCGCGATGGCCGCCTGCTCGACGATCCACGAGACGGGGGCGCCAGGAGGTATGCCGATCATGCCCAGACCGCCGGCCGCGGAGACGGCTCCGGCCAGCCGGCCATCGCCCACACCCGCCATCGGGGCGCCCACCAACGGCAGATCGAGATTGAATCGGCTGGTCAGCCAGGTGTTCAGCATCGTTTCCCCTCGTCCGGCGTGCTCGAGGCAATTGTCACTGAGGGCGCCGCGACGTCAGCGACTGGAATCGCCGTTCGTCCGTGCCGACGACGTGAAAGTCCACGACCTCGAAGCACTGGCGCGCGAACTCCTGGAGTCGTTCGTCGCCGCGGAAGGAGAAGAACCGGGGCGGCCGGTGGTCGTCTCCCTCGAAGGGACCTTCCCCCGTCAGCACGCCTCCGCCGTACACGCCCAGGAAGAACAGGCCACCGGGGCGCAGGAGGGTGTGGACTGCTTCCAGCACGGCGGGGAGGTCCCGGTCGGGCACGTGGAGCAGGCTGTTCGCGGCATACACCGCGTCGAAGGAGCCGGGCGGGAAGTCCAGGTGAAGGAAGTCCATCACATGGGCGTCGAGCTCTTTGGCCCGGCAGAGCGCGACCATCGCGGGGGACAGGTCCACCGCGACGACGCTCAGGCCGTTGTCCCGGAAGTACGCACTGTCCTGGCCCGTCCCCGCGCCGATCTCCAGCAGCCGGTCACAGCCGTGGTCACGCAGGCGGCTCAGGAACGCCGCTCGCTCGGCGAGCTTCCACGGCGCCTTCTGGGTGTCGTCACGACGCTTCGCACCGCCGTCGTAGGCCGTGCGGAGTGGCCCGAGCACATCGTCGTATCGCACGCTCATCACTGTCTCTTCGATCGGGTCGTCCCGGGCCGGCTCGGCACGCGCCGAGCCGGCCCGGCCTTGGCTAGTGGTCGCGGCGCCGGGAACGTACGGCCTCGGCCAGCACCTCAAGCAGCCGGGCGGTCTCGTCCCAGCCGACACACGCGTCGGTGATGCTCTGCCCGTACGTCAGGCCCTCCCGCGGACCTGGCTCCTGCCGGCCGGGCACCAGGAAGCTCTCCACCATCAGCCCGGCCAGCCCGGTTTCGCCGCCGGCGATGCGGGCGGCCACCTCACGGACGACCGCCGCCTGCCGTACGTGGTCCTTGCCGCTGTTGCCGTGGCTGGCGTCCACGATCAGCCGCTGCGGACGCTCGGCCTTGGCCAGCAGGGAGAGGGCGTCACGGACCGAGTCCGGGTCGTGGTTGGGACCGCGCCGGCCGCCGCGCAGGATCACGTGGCAGTCGGGGTTGCCCGTGGTGCTGACCACCGCGGCGCGGCCCTCGTCGTCGATGCCGAAGAAGACCTGGGGGTGGGAGGCGGTGAGCACGCCGTCGATGGCGACCTGTACGTCCCCGTCCGTGGCGTTCTTGAACCCGACGGGCATGGACAGGCCGGAGGTGAGCTGGCGATGCACCTGGCTCTCCGGCGTACGCGCGCCGATCGCGCCCCAGGTGACGGCGTCGGCGATGTACTGCGGGCTGGTGGGTTCGAGGAACTCGCAGCCGACCGGCAGGCCCGTGCTGAGCACGTCGAGGAGCACGGTTCTGGCCAGGCGCAGGCCCCGCCGTACGTCATGGCCGCCGTCGATGCCGGGGTCGTTGATCAGGCCCTTCCAGCCGATGGTCGTACGCGGCTTCTCGAAGTACACGCGCATGACCACGAGCAGGGCGTCGTCCAGGTCGCGGGTGGCCTCGGCGAGGCGGCGGGCGTAGTCGAGCGCGGCGTCCGGGTCGTGCACCGAGCACGGTCCGATGATGAGCAGCAGCCGGTCGTCGTCGCCGGCGAGAACGTCGCGCACCGCGCGGCGGCTCGCGGCCACCAGGGAGGCGCGTTCCTCCCCGAGCGGCTGTTCCGCGCGCGATTCCGCGGGCGTGGGCAAGGCTTCGAACGAGGTGATGCGCAGGTCGCTGGTCGTGGTCATGCGCTGATGTCCTTAGGGCTGAGACGGCGGTACGGCCCAAGCCCGGGTCCCCGGAGCCGACCGCCTAAACGACGAAGAGCAGAGACGGGTCGTCTCTGCTCTCTGGCTCCGGATGATCAGTTGGTCAGCGCATGTGACCTTGGGCCCCATCCGGAGCCGGCACATAGCGCCAAAATCGACTGATCAGCATGGCCGCAGACGCTACCAGCCAAACCGCGCCATCTCAACTCGACCCCGCAGGACCGAGCCGGACGCCGGCCCTGGCCGGCCTGCATTATCGTGGGGCTGAGTCCGGCACACTGTTCCTGTGCCGGACTCAGCCCCACAAGGGCCGGCCGCGATCGTCTCTAACCCTTGCTCCAGATCGCCGCGAACAGGCCGCCCTCGGTGTCCAGGATCTCGGGCCGGTATCCCAGCGCCTTCAACTGGGTGGCCTTGAGCGTGTACGTCACGCGGGACAGGCTCAGGGTCTCCTTCAGCCCGGTCGAGCTGCCCTTGCCCCACACGGTGGTGAGGAGCTTGCCGGGCTCGACGGCCATGACCACAGGACGCAGGCCCTGCCGCGCCATCGCCAGGAGCTCCTTGCCGCGCTCCTCCACGGTCTGGCCCAGGCTGACCTTGACGGTGCCCGTGGCCGCTCCGGCGACCCAGACGGCCGCGTAGAGCGGCTGCTCGACGGTGCCGTACACGTCCAGCGAGGCGATGCCGTATCCGGCGGCGGCTTGCTGGGCGTTGACCTTTGTGAAGATCTCCTTGGTCATGCCGAGCTTGGACAGCACCTTGCCGGCGGTCTTCTCGAAGACCGCCGCGAAGACGGCGTCCGCGCCTGTGCCGGTAGCGGTGATCTTGGTGGGCTGGAAGCCCGCCTTGAGCTGTTCGTTGATGCGCTGCGGCAGTTCGGTGACCGACAGGTCCTGCAGGACGTTCACCTTTTTGGTGGTGTCCTTGACCCACACGGACAGGTACTGCGGGTTGGCGGCGTTGGTCACGCTCAGCGCCTCGGGAACGTAGCCCTTGCCCAGCAGATCCTTGACCCGCTGCAGCAGATCGGTCCCGCCGAGCGCCGGCAGGGAGAGCCATTCCAGCGGCAGGTTCTGGGCGGTCCCGGTGGTCTTGGCGGGCGCGGCGCTCGCTGGGGACGCGAAGGCCAGCGGGGCGGTGGCCACTGCCAACGCCGTGCTGAGGGCGACGATCCTGTGTGTGCTCCTCATGATCCTCCTATGGTAAAGACTGTCCCAATTTTCGGACAAAGAAGGACCATAACAGGGAATGAGCGAAAATTGACCACCTGTCACCAGGATGTCGACATTCGCAAGTCAGGGGCTCCAGGAGTCGATCAGCTTGAACCTGGGAGCGTGGCCCGTTCCAGGTTCCTCTGCACTCCGTGGGGCTTGAGCGCGCCCATCAACCAGTAGCCCTCCGAAGGGGCGCTCGCCACCAGCGAGCGACCCACCGGAAGATTGCTGCGAGTAGTGGTCCCCCTGGGAGCTCAATGAACGGGTTCGCCGGTTGCCGGCGGGATTTCCTGGGCGATGATGGCCGCGAGCCGGGTGGCGGCTCTTCGGAGGGGGGTGGTGTCGCGTTGGACTCGCGCGAGCAGGAGCGCGCCCTCGACGGTGGACAGGATGAACTCCGCCAGGTCCGCGGCCGCGTCGCCGGGGATTCCGCGTTCTCGCAGGCGTGCCGCGATGAGGGTGATCCAGTGCTGGTAGCCGTTGGCGCAGGCGGCTTGGACCTGGTCGCTGTCGGCGGCGACCTCCAGGGCGACGGTGGCCAGCGGGCAGCCGTCGCGGAAGTCCGACTGCCGCAGCATGGTGCCGAGCAGGTCGGTGACGGCGTGCGCGGATGCGGCGGGGTCGGCCTGGGCAAGAGCCGCGTCGATGGCCTGACCCCATTGGTCGGCGGCCCGGCTGACCGTTTCGACGGCGAGTTCTTCCTTGCCGCCGGGGAAGTGGAAGTAGAGCGTTCCCTTGGGCGCTCCCGCTTCCGACAGGATCTGGTTGACCCCCGTGGCGTGGTAGCCCTGCCGCTGGAACAGGACTTGGGCGGCGTCCAGGATTCGTTGTCTGGTCTGACCTCGTGGTGCCATGGGTCACCCCGCCGCAGGCCGGGTGGGTGTGTACGCGGATTGGGCGCGGTCGAGCTCCACCTCGTCGTGCGCGCAGAAGACGTCCACGTCACCGGTGAGCGTGAGTTCGTTGAGCCTTCGCAGGTTGTGGATGCATGCGGAACGGTCAGCCTGCATGAAGCTCTGGAACGCCTTGGTGGCCGGTGGGCAGGAGGGATCGCGTTCCATCTGGGCGTGGGAGAAGTAGGCGTCTCCGGCATGCAGCAGCCAGCGCTTCGAGCCGCCGTCGGTGTGGCCGATGTCGACGGCGACGCCGGCGTGACCACGTGTGTGCCCGGCCAGCGGCACGAGCAGGATCGATGAGGGCAGTCCCGGCAGATCACGGACCGCGGAGAATCCGAACCAGTCGTCACCGGTCGTGGTGTGCGGAACCCAGTCGGGGCCGTGCGCCCAGTGCGCGGCGTGGTAGCGGAAACGTTCCAGCGCGCTGAGAGGGCGCTGCGCGGCCTCCAGTTCCGCGGCGTAGACGTGGACCTTGGCGTGCGGGAAGTCTCCCAGGCCGCCCGCGTGATCGACGTCCAGGTGGGTCAGCACGATGTGCCTGACGTCGCCCAACTCGTAGCCGAGTCGGACCACCTGGTGGGCGGCGGTCTCTTCGGCGGCCAGCACGGGCCTGGACAGCCGCCGGAACATCGGGCTCACCCGCTCCGGGTTGCGTACGTCGCCGAGCCCGAACCCGGTGTCGACCAGGACGAGCCCTTCGCCGGTCTCGACAAGGAGGCAGTGGCACACGTTCCGCGCGCTGGTCAGCGGGCTGCCGGTGCCGCTGACCAGCCGCCCGCCGAAGGGACGCATGGTCCCGCAGTTCAGATGACGAATCCTCATGGGCCAAAATCTACAGACTGGTCTAGTAAATTACTAGCCCTCAACGCTGTCGACCGGCGGTCGGGCTTGGCGGTGTCCGGAGGATGGACTCGGCGGCCGTTTAGAGAACATCACCCCACTAATTGGACAATTCACGCGTCGATGCGGGCCGCCGTTCCGTGGCCGCCTCTATGGTCTGCGTTGGTTTTGGACGCCGATCTAGGAGGATGAAGCGCCAGATGGCGGCGAATGAGGTCACCCGTCGACGGGTGTTGGGCACCGGGCTGGGAGTCGGCATCGCGGCGGCCATCGGGCCGCTGAAGGCAGCGAGCGCGATCGCGGAGGCATCGGCGCCACGACGCCTCGGAGCCGTTCCTGTGAGCATGTCATTGCACACCCACTCCTCTTTCAGCGAGGGCGGCAGCTGGGCCGGAGGCGGGGGCGGGGCCAGCATGATGGCCCAGTTGGATCAGGCCATGAAGGCCGGCATCGACGTGGTCTGGTGGAGCGATCACGACTGGCGGATGTCGGCGTACGGCTATTACGACAACATCGCCTTCGACGGCACCGACGAAGACGGTGGCCTGCAGTGGGTCGTGGAGAACAGCGGCACCGTCACCGACGCCCAGCACGCGTTCGTCGACGACCCTCACAGCCCCGATGAAGCGGGCAAGGCGATGCGCGTGGCCGCGACGGGCCCCGCCGCCGAGTGGGGTGTCTCTTACCTGTGGGCGAACACCGGCAACAGCTTCTATTCCACCAACCTCTCCGACACCACGCTCGAGATCGACGTGCTCGGTGAGCAGATCGGCCCGGACGCGGAAATCGTCGTCCAGGTCGAGACGTCTTTCCGGCCGGAGACCGCCGGCCGCCCCAAGGGCGTCTACGTTCTGGAATATCGCCTCGGCACAGAAACGTCCCGCCGGTTGGAGACACCGCTGACCGGTGTCGTGACCACCACGTCGACCGGCGAGTGGCAGACGCTGAGAATGAACCTGCTCGACGACGTCAAGGCGTTCTGGCCAGACCTGATCGCCGAGGACTCCGGGCTGGCCCGGCTGCGTTTCGGAGCGCGGGCCCGCGACAACGCGACCGCCCAGGGCGTGTTCGACCGTCTCCGCATCGACCGTGCCCGCGACCGCACCGGTGATCCGCTGAAGTGGCCGGTGAAGCACCAGCGTGAGCTCATGCGACGCCTGTCCAAGCGGTATCCGACGGTGACGCAACTGCTGTCCAGCGAGGTGTCGATGATCCGGCACATGAACGTCTACATGGAGGACTTCGAGCTCTACCCGTACCCGGACCGGGGGAAGGCTCCCGTTCTGGACAACAGCATCGAAGGCATCGAGAAGGTCGTGAAGTGGTACCACGACCGTGGCGCGTTGGTCCAGTACAACCACCCGCCCATCAACCACGCCGAACTCGTCGCGACCCGCGCGCTGGGAACCGACCTGATGGAGGTCTGCGACGCCACGGGCAACCTCACCGTCACCACAACCCGGCTCACCCAGTACGACGTCGCCGCCCGCAACGCGATCTTCCTCACCGCGACGAGCCAGATCGACGACCACGCGGGGCAGAACTGGATCGGCCAACCCCATCTCTTCGCCACCTCGCTCTGGGCGCACTCGAAGAGCGCGGGCAACCTGCTCCGGGCGATGGCCTCCGGGCAGGCGTGGTTCCAGCACCAGAGGCTGTGGCCAACGGGGCAGATCGACATGACGGTCGGCCACAAGCGGGCCATGGGAGCGGTCATCCGGACCGATGCCACCAGCGTTCCCGTCGACCTCTTCGTGGGCAACCTGCCCGCGGACGCCACCGTTCAGGTCGTGGTCGGCGTGTGCGACCGCAAGGGCGACACCACGCCTGCGGTCGAGAAGCACCCCTATCCGGCCTCCGCCTTCGCGGAGGGAACGATGCGATTCCCCCTCGACCGGCAGAACGGCCGGTATCTGCGCGTAGAGGTCCACGACTCCTCCGGTGCGCTCCTGGGGGCCGGAAATCCGCTGTGGCTGCTGCCGGCCGGCGAGGACATCGAGATCCCCAAGGCCCGCAGGCTCACCCTGACCCCCGCCGACCTCAAGTGACGCCGCGCGGTGCAGGCCGCTGATCGACCCGCGTCCTTCGCACGAGCTCGGCGCGCTGGTGGAGGTGATCTACGACCCGGCGGACCCGCGGGAGGTCAGGACCGACGACGGCGCGCGCGGCCGGCGCGCCCTGACGGGGCCGTTGCTGATCGGCATGGGCGCGCTGTACGCCGTCGGCGCCGCCGTCGCGATCCTCACCATCCGCTCCTGACCATCGGCCACGGAGTCCCCAGCACGTGGCAGGCGATCAAGGGTTGGGTCTCTGCCATGTGTCGAACTGGCGGGTGGGCTGGTCCATGAATGCCCTGAGCTGCTTCATCCTGTTCACGCAGTCCGGGCAGACGTGTTCCTTGACCGATCTGGCGGTGGCTTCCGGTGTCGGCTCACGGAAGGAACCTGACACCGTCATGCCCAGCGGAAGGTTGGTCTCGGGGTCCATCATGACCGTCATGACACTCGCCGGGGTGAAACTGAAGGTGCGCTTACACAGGTGACATCCGCCGATTGTGGTGATCTGCTCGTCTTCCATAAAGCGTCCGCCTCCCTCCATCGCACCGTACAACCCGGCCCACCCGTACGGCGGGTCAGGCGAGGGTTTCGCCGCCGTCGACGGTGATGACCTGGCCGGTCATGTAGGGGTTGGCCATGAGGAAGAGGGCCGTGGCGGCGGCTTCCTCGGCGGTGCCGAAGCGGCCGAGGGGAGCGGTCGACCCGGCGGTGGCGACCGCGTCGTCGGAGTCCAGCCCCGGCAGCGAGCGCAGGAGTGGGGTGTCGATCCGGCCGTAGCGGACGGCGTTCACGCGCAGCCGCGCGGGGGCGAGCTCCACGGCGAGGGCCCTGGTGAGGGTCTCCACGGCACCGGTGACCGACAGCGGGGCGGTCATTCCTGGAGCGGGTCGGACCACGAGGATCCCCGAGCTGAACGTGAGTGAGCCGCCGGCGGGAAGCCGCGTCGCCGCCGCGCGGGCGACGGCGAAGGACGCCAACAGGCGGGAGTCGAAGGCCGCGCGGATGTCGTCGGCCGACAGCCCGGTCAGGGGGCCGGCGCCGCTCAGGCCGCCCGCGGTGACGAACACATGGTCGACGTGACCCGCCCTGTCGAAGGCCTCGGCGAGGGTCCGCTCGTCTCCCCCGTCGCCGGACACGTCCAGCACGGCGTCGTCGGAATCCTCGGCCGGGCGCGCGCTTCGCAACCGGGAGACGGCGGCCTTCAGCCGGTCGGAGTCGCGGCCGACCAGCACGACGTGGGCGCCGACCGAACGCAGCAGGACACCCGCCGCCAGCCCGATGCCCGAGCTTCCGCCGATGAGGACGGCGGTCGTGCCGGAGAGTGCGCTGGGCAGGGGCGAACGAACGGGGATGGGAGTCGCAGCGCTCATGGGAGAGCCTTTCGAGAAATAAACCATCTGGTTGTTTTATTGCTGTCCTAGATACTGCCGCCTGGACGG
The DNA here is from genome assembly GCF_015645445.1 of Nonomuraea cypriaca. Taxonomy (GTDB): domain Bacteria; phylum Actinomycetota; class Actinomycetes; order Streptosporangiales; family Streptosporangiaceae; genus Nonomuraea; species Nonomuraea cypriaca. The sequence goes on from NZ_JADOGI010000100.1 coordinate 12,296, forward strand.
AGAACAGTCAACCGGATGGTTTAATTTCGTTCATGGCCTATGACGCGGAGGACACCAGACGGCGGATCTTCGACGCCGCCGCCGCCGAGTTCGCCGAGCACGGTCTGGCGGGAGCCAGGGTCGACCGGATCGCGACGGCCGCCAGGGCCAACAAGCAGGCCATCTACCTGTATTACGGGAGCAAGGAGAAGCTGTTCACCGCCATCCTGCGAGCGAAGCTGGAGGAGATCCACGTCTCCGTCAACATCGATGCCGACGCGGTGGCCGAGTCGGCCGCGCAGATCTTCGACTGGCACCAGGAGCACCCGGAGCTGATCAGGCTGCTGCTGTGGGAGGCGCTGGAGGCGTGCGACGAACCCGGCGAGAGCGAGCGGGAGCGCCGTGACGGTTTCCGCGAGAAGGTTCACCAACTCGTGGACGGAGGCGTGGCGCATCACCTTCCCGAGGACGCCCGCGTACATGCCGCCCAGGACCTGTTGTTCACCGTCATGGGGCTGATCGCCTGGAACTTCGCGGTGCCCAGGATGTGCCGCATCGTCCTGGACGAGAAGACCGACCAGGCCGCCTTGGCCCGCCGCCGCCAGACAGTGATCGAAGTCGCTCGCAGACTCGCCGCCGCCCCGGAGTGACACGGCACCGGCTCGACGTCAGCCGCGCCACGATCCACCGCCAACTGGACCCCGGCAAGCCGGGCTCTGGCCGTAGTGTTCGGTTACCTGGAACGGATGTACGACACAATTACGGATGTGCGAGTCGAATTGCTCGGACCGTTCGAGGTCCGGAACCGTGATGGGACCGTGGTGGAGGTTCCTGGGATTCGGCTGCGCGCGCTGCTCGCTGCGCTCGCCATCGAACCTGGCCGGATCGTCACGCGTGCGAGGCTGGTGGACTGGATTTGGGGACAACGGCCGCCCGCGGACGAAGTGAATGCCTTGCAGGCGTTGGTGTCCAGGCTGCGCAGGGTGTTGCCGGACGGTCTGATCGAGGCGGATTCCGGCGGGTACCGGCTGGCCGTGTCTCCTGATGCCGTGGACGTGTGCCGGTTCGAGCGCCTGGTCGGTCAGGCCCGTGCCGCCGAGCCTGCGGCGCGGGCGGATCTGCTGCGCTCGGCCCTGGCATTGTGGCGCGGTACGGCCATGGCGGACATCGCACTGCGAGACAGCGATGCGTTCGACGCCGCGGTCACCCGTCTGGACGAACTCCACGTCGCCGCGCTCGGGGATCGGGTGGATGCGGATGTTCGCCTCGGCCGTGGCTCGGAGTTGGTCTCCGAGCTGACCGAACTGGTTGCCACGTATCCGCTGCGGGAGGGGTTCGTGGCGGCCTTGATGCGAGGGCTCGCTGAGGCGGGGCGTGGGACCGAGGCGTTGACCGTCTACCAGCGGACGCGCGAGCGGCTCGCTGAGGAGCTGGGCACCGATCCATCGGCCGAGCTCTCCGCGTTGCACACCGCGTTGCTGCGTGGCGAGCTGGGCGAGCGGGCGGAGAACCGCAGGACGAACCTGCGCGCCGAGCTGACGAGTTTCGTCGGCAAGGACGATGACATCTCCGCGATCGCCGGTCTGGCCGTCAAGCACCGGCTGGTCACCTTGACGGGGGCCGGTGGCTCCGGCAAGACAAGGCTGGCCACGGAGACCGCGCGGACGATGCTCGCCGAGCTGCCGGATGGGGCGTGGCTGGTCGAATTGGCCTCGGTGCGGGCGGGCGGTGAGCTGGCGCAGGCCGCTCTTACCGCGATCGGCCTGCGTGACCAGCCATTGCTCGGTGGTGCGCGGGGTGGGGAACCGATGGATCGGCTCATCACCGCGGTCCGGGAGCGCGCGATCTTGCTGATTCTGGACAACTGCGAGCACGTGATCGAGGCGGCCGCGGCTTTCGCGGATCGGCTTCTGGGGGAGTGCCGGAGGCTGCGGATTCTGGCCACGAGCAGGGAACCGCTCGGCATCACCGGGGAGGTGCTGTGGCAGGTCGAGCCACTCGCGCTGCCCGCGAAGGGAGCGGACCCCTCCGACGTCGGGTCCTCGCCCGCGGTGCGGCTGCTGCGGGACCGCGCGGGTTTGGTGCGCAAGGACATCGGCTCCGATGCGCACGCCTTGCCGGCCATGGCGCGGATCTGCCGGGCGCTCGACGGGATGCCGCTGGCGATCGAACTGGCCGCGGCACGGCTGCGTACCATGTCCATCGATCAGCTGGCACATCGCCTCGATGACCGATTCCGCCTGCTGACCAGCGGCAGCCGTACGGCGCTTCCCCGGCACAAGACGCTGCGCGCGGTCGTGGACTGGAGCTGGGACCTGTTGACCGAGGCCGAACGCAGCGTGCTGCGGCGGCTCTCGGTGTTCTCCGGCGGGGCGAGCCTGGAAGCGGCGGAACGGGTGTGCGGGGACGAGACGTTCGCCGGGGAGCAGGTGCTCGACGTGCTGACCGCGTTGATCGAGAAGTCGCTGCTGCTCGCCGACGGCGAGGGCACGCCGCGCTACCGGATGCTCAACACCATCAGGGAGTACGCGGCGCACCGGCTCGCCGAAGCCGGGGAGACCGAGGCGGCGCGCCGGGCGCACCTCGCCTACTTCACCGAGCTGGCCGAGACCGCCGAGCCGCACCTGCGCCGGGCCGAGCAGCTGGAGTGGCTGTCCACGCTCGAGGCCGAGCACGACAACATCAGTGCGGCCCTACGCGGGGCGATCGCCGAGGAATGGGCCCAGGAGGCGATGCGGCTGGTCGGGGCGGTGGGCTGGTACTGGTTCCTCAGTGGGCGCAAGGCTGAGGGCACCGAGTTGAGCATCGCGGCGGCCTCGCTGCACGGTGAGGCGTCCGATGAGGTGCGGGCGATGGCGTACACCATCGTGGCAGTGCTCGTGACCTCCTGGCCCGGCCGCGATCAGTATCAGGCGCGGGAGTGGATCCTCGAGGCGCACCGGTTCACCCAGCGCAGCGGGTATCGCCACCCGGTGCTCGGGTTCGTCGGGCCGCTGGAGCGGATGCTGCGGGAGCCGACGGAGTTCCTGCCCGCGTTCGAGCCGCTCATCGCCGACGACGATCCATGGGTGCGTGCGCAGGCCAGGCTCACTCGTGGCCGACTGCGGCTCACGCTCGGCCGCGACGAGACCGACGTGGACATCGACATCGAGATCGCCCTTGCCGAGTTCCGCACGCTGGGTGACCGGTGGGGGATCTCGATGGCGCTGACCTTCCTGGCCGATCGGCTCGCCATGCGCGGCGAGTTCGCACGCGCGTGTGAGCACTACGAAGAGGCGGTCTCCGCGTTGCCCGCGGTAGGCGCGACCGAGGACGCGGTCGGCTTGCGGGCGCGGCAGGGTCAGCTGTACTGGCTGCTCGGCGATGAGCGATCCAGCACGTCCGCCATGGCAGAAGCGCAGCGGGGCGCGGGCGGGATCACCTGGCCGGACGTGCTTGCCGAGCTGGCGCTTTCGAAGGCGCAGCTGGCGCGCTGGCGCGGCGAGCCGGACAAGGCACACCAGCACCTGGCCACGGTGCGGGCGCTGGCGGGCAACGCGGAACTGAGCGACATGGTCCGCGCCAGGACTATGGACCTGTACGGCTACCTCACCGAGGATCTCGAGAAGGCCCGCGCGCATCGGAGCGAGGCGCTCCGCGCGGCTGCGGAGGTGACGTATCCGCCGCTGATCGCCGAGGTGTTGATCGGGATCGCGGATCTCGCGCTGCGCCAGGGACAGTACGAGCAGGCCGCGCGATTGCTCGCGGCGAGCGACGGCGTGCGCGGTACGCCGGACCGTTCACAGCCGGACTTTTCCAGGATCACCGCGGAAACGCGGAATCGCCTCGGTGAAACCGTGTTCATCGAGGCGACCCGCGACGGACAGCGGCAGGACTGGCGCGAGCTGGCCGAGATCACGCTCGCTTCGTGATCGTCGCGCGCGCCCACAGGTAGCCGATCGCCAGTACCGTCAACGCGACGATGCCGATCACGCCGAGCCATTCCGGGAAACTCGCCTGGAACCCATCGGCAAGCCCTCGACGCGGCGGGCGGCGAAGTCCGGGAGCCGGAAGTGTGATGAGGGGTTCAATGTGTACGAGGACGACGTTGACACCCCCGTCGGCGCCTTGTAAGGGTGGCGGAAAGGAGGGCAGGCCCCCTCCGCGGGCAGCCGGCCGTAACTCGTTCCCCATTCGACAGGGAGTCCCGATGGAAGGCACCGTCGCCGTCGTGACCGGAGCCGCGCGCGGCGTCGGGCGCGGCATCGCCCTCGTACTCGGCGAGACCGGGGCGACCGTCTACGTCACCGACCGCGAGAGCCGCGACCACCGCCACTCCGACCTCCCCGGCACGGTCGAGGACACCGCCGAGCAGGTGGAGGAGCGTGGCGGTCACGGCGTTCCCGTACGTGTCGATCACACCGACGACCGCGCCGTCGAAGCGCTCTTCCAGCGGGTACGTGACGAGCACGGCGGCCTCGATCTCCTCGTCGCGAACGCCTGCGACGGCAACGCCCTGCCCTTCGGGGGCGGCCCGTTCTGGACCCTCCCGCTCGTCCACTGGCACAACATGATCGACATCGGGGTCCGCAGCCATCTCGTCTCGGCCTGGTACGCCGCCCCGCTGCTGATCGAGCGGCGTGGTCTGGCCGTACTCACGGGATTCACCGACCCGGACGCCGAGGTGATCGCCGGACACGTCTTCTACGACCTCGCCATGACCGGCGTCAGCCGTCTGGCCCACAGCATCGCCCATGACCTGCGCCCGCACGGGGTGACCGCGCTCGCGCTCGCGCCCGGATTCACCCGGACGGAGGCGATCATGGCGGCGATCGGCGAGGACGTGCCGGGCGGCGACTCCGTGGAGTTTCCTGGCCGGGCCGTGCGTGCCCTGCTCGAGGACCCGGAAGTGGCACGGCACGCCGGACGCACACTGCCCGTCGCGGACCTGGCCAAGGAGTACGGGTTCCAGGACGTGCCGACCGGCCGGGACAGGAGCCGCTAGGACGGGGCACACGCCGGCCGGGCGGAAGCCGCTAGGCAGGGGCGGGGATGACGCCCGTCAGGCGGGCGGTCTCCTTCCACAGGCGGGCGGCCAGGTGCTCGTCCCTGGCGGCGGGAGCGCATTCGGCCAGGACCGGCCGGCCGCGCGTCTCCGCGAACCCGCCTGGACCGAAGTACTCGCCACCCTGGACGCCCGGCATCGTCGCGGCGTGCAACTGCGGGAGGGCGCCCTTCGCGGCTGGCTGGCACGCGACCCTCGCGATGATCGTCGTGAGGGCCACGAGCGCCCGGCCGCCCTGCGCTCTGGCGGAGCTGGTGAACAGGCCGGTACGCGCCATGCCGGGGTGCGCGGCGGCGCTGACGAGGTCCAGCCCGGCCGCCCGGGCCCGCCGGTCCAGCTCGAACGCGAACAGCAGGTTGGCCAGTTTGGACTGGTTGTAGGCGGCCCACTTGTCGTAGGGGCGGCGCTCGAAGTCGAGGTCCGCCACGTCCAGCCCGGGGCCGCGGTGCGCTCCTGAGGAGACGGTGACGACCCGCGCCCCCGGGGACGCCCGTAGCGCCGGCATGAGCAGCCAGGTGAGCGCGGCGTGGCCGAGGTGGTTGGTGGCCAGTTGGAGCTCGTGGCCGTCGGCGCTCACGCGGTGCGGGTTCGCCATGATGCCGGCGTTGTTGACCAGGATGTGCAGTGTGCCGCCTGCGCGGTCCATGGCCTCCGCCGCCGCAGCCCGTACCGATCCGAGGTCCGCCAGGTCCAGCCGTACGGGCTCGGCGGCGCCGCCGGTGAGGCTCGCGATCTCCCGCGCCGCCGCCTCGGCCTTGCCTGGGTCGCGGCAGGCCAGCAGCACCCTGGCTCCCCTGGCCGCCAGTGCCATGGCGGTGTGGCGGCCGAGCCCGCTGTTGGCGCCGGTCACCAGCGCGACACGGCCCTCCTGAGAAGGGACGTCCGTCATGGAGTGGGCTCCTGGTAGACGGGCCTTCGGGGGAGGAGCGTGACCAGGGCCGCGACGACCAGGAAGATCGCCGCCTGGATTCCGAGCGTCAACTGGATCGCGTCCGTGAACGACTCCGCCGTCGCCGCCGGCCCGACCAGGCTGAAGAACACCACCCCGATCACCGCCACGCCCGTGGCGGCGCCGATCTGCTGGAACGCGTTCAGCACGCCTGACGCCGAGCCCGCGTGCTCGCCCGGCACCTCGGAGAGTACGAAGTCGAACAGCGGCGTCACCACCATCCCCATGCCGACGCCGCCCAGGAGCAGCGCGGGCGCCAGGTGCCAGAAGCCGACTTCCGGGCCGGCCGTGCTCAGCGCCAGGATCAGCCCGCCCATGGCCAGCGCCACCAGGGTCGCGCCAGCCAGGATCGCGTTCCGGCCGATCTTGGCGATGAGGCCGGGCGCGATGCCGGCGCCCACGGGTGTGCCGACGGCGAACGGCAGGATCGTCAGGCCCGCGGCCAGCACCGTGAACCCCAGGCCGACCTGCAGGTACACCATGAAGACGAAGTAGTAGGCGATGATCCCCGCCATGAAGATGAGGTAGATCAGGGTGCCGCCGACGAACGACCTGACGTGGAAGAGGCTCATCTCCACCAGGGCAGAGCCGGTCCTGCGCCGCTCGTACAGGACGAAGCCGATCAGCGCGGGCACGGCGGCGGCGAGCGCCACGAACGTCCAGGCCGGCCAGCCCAGCTCCCGTCCCTGCACCAGCGGGAAGATCAGCAGGAACACCGCCGCGGTGGCGATGATCATGCCGATCCAGTCCAGGCCGAGGCGCTCGGACGACCTGGACTCGCGTACGCAGGTGACCGCGCCGGCGACCGCCACGACGCCCAGCGGCAGGTTGACGAGGAAGACGGCCCGCCAGCCGAGCCCCAGCACGTCGGCCTCGGTGAGGAAGGCGCCGAGCGGCGGCCCGCCGACCGTGGCCACCGTCGCCATCCCGGCGAAGAGCGCGAACGCCTTGCCGCGCTCCTCGGGCCCGAACGTGACCGTCATGATGGCCAGGATCTGGGGCACCATGGCCCCGGCCATGATGCCCTGCAGCAGACGGGCGGCGATCAGTGTCTCGGGGGCCGGGGCCAGGCCGCACAGCAGCGACGCCGCGACGAACCCGGCCGCCCCGACGAGGAACAGGCGCCGTCGCCCGGCGATGTCGCCCAGCCTGCCCCCGGTCACGAGCGTGAGCGCGAACGCCAGCGCGTAGCCGGAGGAGATCCACTGCATGTCGGCGTACGACGCGCTCAGGTCTTGGCGGATCGCGGGCAGCGCGATGTTGACGACGGTGGCGTCGACCAGGTCCATCGCACCGGCCAGCAGCAGGAAGAACAGGCCGAGCCAGCGGCGGTCCCGAGGCCGGGGGCCCTGTTCCGTGCGATCCTGTGTGCTCTGCTCTGCCATGATCATCAATCCCTCATGCGGTTGCGACGAGGTACCGGAAGACGTTGCGCATGCGGTAGCCGCCTTCCTCGGTCCTGAACGGTGCGATCGCGTCGGCGACGATCGCCGCGGCCCGGTCCCAGCCGATCTCCTCGAGTGCCCGGGTCGAGGACGGGCCCCCGGCCAGCAGGCCGTGTTGCGCCTCGGCCAGGTCCGCGTACCGCCAGACGCAGGTGACGTCGCGGGCCTCCTCCGGCGTCCAGCCCGCCGTCTCGGCCAGGGCGGCGAGCCTGCCGTCCGCGGACAACTCGAACGGGCCTCCGCCGCCGCGGTCGGGGAGCGGCGGGAGGAGGCGGGCCAGGGCGGTCAGGTACGCGGACGCCTCGCAACTCTCGGGCGGCCCCCAGGTCGCCGCCACGAGTCGCCCGCCCCGGGCGGTCACGCGGCGGGCCTCGCGCAGCGCCTGCCGATGATCGTCGGCGTAGTGAACCGAGTTCATGCCGGTCACCAGGTCGAACGAGGCGTCGGCGTACGGCAGGCGTTCCATGTCGCCGAGCGTGAACGACCCTTCTGGGACGCGTTCGCGGGCCAGGTCGAGGAGGGGCTCGGCCGCGTCCAGCCCGGAGACCTCGGCTCCCCGGCCGGCGGCCAGCAGGCAGAACATCCCCGAGCCGCAGCCGACATCCAGCACCCGCATCCCAGCCAGACCTGATGCCCGCCCCGCCGCCTGTCCTGGATCCCACGCCGGTGGCGGGCCGGGATCCGCCGCCGTCGGCTGTCCGCGATCCCTCGCCGTCGGCTGTCGTGCGTCGCCGAGGTGCCGGGGGGTGGTCACGGATGCGCCGATCCGGTCGAGTACGTCGTCGTACAGCTCACGTACCTGGCCCTCCTGGATGGTCGCCCAGTCATGGACGCCCACGCCCCACCAGGCGCCCTGCGCGGTGGCGCTGCCTCCGGGGGTCACCGGCCGGCCCTCCTGATCAGCGTGAGGCCGTCCCGCAGCGTGACGAGGACGCATTCGAGCCGGGGATCCGCCACCACGGCGTCGTTGAAGGCCCGCAGCGCCACCACGTCGGCGTCGTCGTCCTCGTACAGGACCTCGCCGTTCCACAGGGTGTTGTCCGCTGCGATCATGGCGTGGTCCGACAGCTTCGGCAGGACGGCCTCCAGGCAGGCGAGGTACTCCTGCTTCGCGGCGTCCATGAACACGAAGTCGAACGGGCCGGGCAGCCGGTCGAGGGTGTCCAGCGCGGGGCCGGTCTCGACCGTGATCCTCCCGGCGTACGGGCTCGACGCGATGTGGTCGCGGGCCATCGCGGCGTGCCGGTCGTCGATCTCGCAGGTGAGTACGTGGCCGTCCGGAGGCAGGGCGGCGGCCATGGCCAGTGCCGAGTAGCCGCTGAACGTCCCGATCTCGAGGACCTGGCGGGGGCGCAGCGCGTACACGAGCATCTGCAGGAACCTGGCCTGCAGCGGACCCGAGATCATCTGCGGGTCGGTCAGCGACTGCCACGTGTTCTCGCCGACCAGTCGCATGAAGGCGGGGTCGGGTGTGGAGTGGGCTTCGGCGTACTCGTCGATGCCGGGTAGCGTGATCGGCTTCATCGACTCGCTCCTTGGTCGGCGGCCGGCTTCATCGCATCTCTCCTTGGTCAGCGGCCGAGGTCACTCCCTGGTCTGCGGCCAGGGTCATTCCTTGGTCGGCGGCTGGGGTCAGCAGCCGGGCCGCCTCCTCGTCCGTCATGCGTTCCAGCCGGTCGCGCATCGCGCGCGCGGCCAGCTCGGCGAGGTGGGCGACAGTGAAGTCGGCGAACGCGCTCGCCGGGTCGATGCGGATCTCCAGCGCGCGGTTGATCTCGCCCAGGATCCGGTGGCCGAAGACGGAGTCGCCGCCCAGCTCGAAAAAGCCGTCCTGCACGCCGATGGGGTCGATGGCCAGCGCTTTCTGCCAGATCGCCGCGATCCGCCGCTCCAGACCGTTACGCGGAGCCACGTACGGCGCCGCCAGGTCGGGGCGGGCCGAGTCCCGCACGCCGATGGAATTCAGCGAGCGGTCCTCGTGTGTGGCCACCTCGTCGAAGAACGTCACGCCCACCTGGGCCGGGTAGAACTGCAGCAGGCTACGCAGGTCGAAAGGCAGCGCCATGGTCTGCGGCCGGTCCTCGGTCATCAGGTTTTCCAGGAGGTCCAGGGCGTCGCCTGGCTCGAAGACGCTGCCGGCCGTGCGCAGCCGTACGGCGTCGGCTGCCATCCCGGCCTCTCCCCACGGGCCCCAGTCGATGGCGGTGGCGGGCAGCCCGCGCCCGCGGCGGTGGTGGGCGAGGGCGTCGAGGACGGCGTTCGCGGCGGAGTAGTTCGCCTGGCCGGGGGAGCCGAGGACGCCGGCGGCGCTGGCGTACAGGACGAACCACTCGATCGGGTCGGCGAGGGTCAGCTCGTGCAGGTTCCAGGCGCCGCGCAGCTTGGGCGCCAGGACCTCGCGCAGCGCCTCCTCCGGCATGTCCAGCAGGGCGCCGTCCCTGAGCACGCCCGCCGCGTGCAGCACGCCCCGGATCGGCGGGCCGCTCGCCCGCGCCGTCGCCAGGGCCCGCGCGAGCGCGTCGCGGTCGGCGACGTCTGCGCGCAGCAGCCGCACCTCGACGCCCGCTTCGCGCAACCGCGCCAGCGTGTCCTCGGCGTCCGGGGCGGGCGGGCGGCGACTGAGCAGGGCGAGATGCCTGGCTCCCCGCTGGGCCAGCCGGTCGGCGGCCAGCAGTCCGAGGGTGCCTGTCCCACCTGTGATCACGTAGGTGGCGTCGGGGCGCAGGGTCAGTGTGCGGCGAGGTGTCATGCGCAGCTCGTTGAGCCTGGCCACCAGACGTCGCCCGTCACGGTAGGCGACCTCGGTCTCGCCCGCGTCGTCTGCCAGTTCGTCGCACAGCGCGGACACGGTTGAGCTCGTCGAGCCGATCGAGCCGGTCGAGCCGGTGGGGGCCTGCGGGTCGAGGTCCACGCAGCGGGGGCGCAGGACGGGGTTCTCGATGGCCGCCGTCCTGAGCAGGCCCCAGGGGGCGGCGGCTCGCGGGTCCGTGACATTCTCCGCGCGGGCGCCACGCGTGACGACGATCAGCCTGCGGGCGGTGCCTGGGCCGGCGAACGACAGGGCGCGAACGAGCCGGGCCACGTCCACGACGGCGTCCTCGTACCCGCCGTCCATAGAGGGCAGGTAGACAACCCCGGCGACGCCCTCGACCTGCCGGGCGTCCCCGTCCGGGCGGCTTTCTGCACCCCTTCCGACCGGTACGGTGCCGTCTCTCCCGACCGGTGCGGCGTCGTCTCTCCCGACCGGTGCGGCGTCGTCTCTCCCGACCGGTGCGGTGTCGTCTCTCCCGACCGGTGCGGCGTCGTCTCTCCCGACCGGTACGGTGTCGTCTCTTCCGGCCAGTTCGGTGTCGTCTGTTCGGACTAGGGCGGTGGCGCCTCTTCGGGCCAGTTCGGCGGCCATTGCCTCGGCCAGACCGGAACAATCCGAGCCCGGGCGCTCGGGCACCAACAGCCACCGTCCCTTCGGTGCCGAGCCCTCGGCGGGCGATTCCCGCCACACCGTCTCGTACAGCTGGAACTCCGCCTTCTCCCGGGACGCGGGCGCGTGCCGCATCCGCAGCCCGGTCAGCTCGACGCAGGGGCGGGATGAGGAGTCGTAGATCGTTACGTCTGCCCGGATCTCCCCGTCGCCGCTCCCGGTCACGCGGGCGTGGCACCGCGCTTCGCGGCCGGGATCTGCCCACCATCGGACCGTCTCCACGCCGACGGGCACGGCCGCACCGCCCTTACGAAGGTCGGCCGGGGCCGCCGCGAACACCGGGTGCAGGGCCGCGTCCAGCAGCGGGACCGCATCGCCGCTTATGTCCGCCACCGCCTCACCGTCGCCCCGCCGCACCCACCGCACACCACGGAAGCGCGGACCATACGCCAGGCCGGCACCATCGAGCAGGGAGTACAGCAGGTCCACGGGAACCGGCTCGCTGCAGCGGTCTTCCACAGCAGCCAGTCGCTCCGGGCCGGTAGCTTCCGCCAAGCCCTTGCGATCCGCCGAGCCCGTGGGATCCGCCGTGGGGGCGGCCGAGCCGGTGGAGTACGTCGGGCTGGTTGGGAGGAGGCGGCCGGTGGCGTGGGGGGTCTCGTCTGGGCCGGTTCCGGTCGTGATCGAGAATGCGAGGTCGTCGGCTTCTGGCGTGAGGGTGACGAGCGCGTACGGCGCTGGGGCGTCGTCGGTCGCGATGAGCGGGGCCGGCAGGTCGAGGTGGTCGAGCGTGATCGGCTCGGGCAGGCCGTGTGCGCGGGCGGCCGACACGGCGAGCCGGATGTACCCGGCCGCCGGGAACACGGGCAGGCCGTTCACCCGATGCTCGGCGAGGTCCGCGGGGTCGAGCGCCACCTCGCGCTCGAACGCCCGCCGGGGCTCGGGCCGGTCCAGCCAGTACATCCGATGTTCCCACGGGTAGCCGGGCGTGGACACGACCCGGCCGCCGCTGGGATGCAGGTGTTCCCAGCGCGGCGCGCAGCCGAGCGTGTAGAGGGCACCGAGGGCCCCCAGCAGCCCGTCTCCGCCCAGTGTGGCGGTCACCAGCACTCCGCCTGACGTCTCGCGGAGGGCAGCCTGCAGGACTGGCTTGGCTCCGACCTCGACGAGCGCGTCGGACTCCGGCAGCAGGGCGGAGACGGCGCCCGCGAGGTCGACGGGTTCGCGTACGTTACGGGCCCAGTACGCCCCGTCCACGTCGCGGTCGTCCGCGCGCTCGCCCAGGACGGACGAGTAGAACGGGATCTTCGCCTTCCCCGGTTCGAGGTCCCGGTACAGCTCTGCCAGCGCGCGGGCCGCGGGGTCCATGGCGGGGCCGTGGAAGGCGTACTCGACCGGCAGCCACCGTACGAACGTCCCCGCGTCCGCCAACCCCCGCCGCACCTCCTCCAGCGCGGCGGGCGCGCCGGAAAGGACGGTCAGGCCGGGCGCGTTGATCGCCGCCACGGTCACGTCACTCCCCGCCCTGCGCTCGGCCGCCTCCCTGGAGAGGCCGACGGCCAGCATGCGACCGCCCCTGGCCGGGCTCATCAGGCGTCCACGGTCGGCGGCGAGCCGCAGCCCGGTGCCGGCATCGAGCAGGCCCGCCGTCACGGCGGCGCTGATCTCACCGACGCTGTGCCCCACGACGGCGGCCGGCTCGATGCCGAGTGAACGCCACACGCGAACCAGTGCCAGCTGCACGGCGACGATCAGGGGCTGGGCGACCGCGGTGTCCTGGAGGTCGGCTTCGGTCTCACCGCTGAGTACGCGTTCGATGGACCAGCCGAGTACGCCGTCGAGCCGCTCGTCGCATCGCCGGATCGACGATCGGAAGAGGGGGTCGGAGTCCAGTAGCTCACGCACCGCCGCCAGTGGACCGGGCGATACGTCCTGCCCGTCTTGGCGGGCTTCGGCCTGGTCGGCGAACACGCCCTGTCCCGAGAACACGAAGGTGACACGCGGGTCCCCGGCCGACACCCGGATGGACGTGCCGCGGATGGCGCGAAGGCGGGCGGCCAACTCGGCCGCATCGGCGCCGATGACGGCGGCGCGATAGGGCCGGTGATGAGTACGGCGGGTCGCCGCAGTGAACACCAGATCCGCCCCGATCGCCGGGGGCGCTGAGGTGGTTTCTGCGGCGGCGATGGCTGTGAGGTGGTCGGCCCAGGCGGCGGCGGCTCGGGCGAGGCCGCTCTCCGTGCGGGCGCTGATCGGCAGGAGCAGTGAGCGGGGCCTGGCCGTGGGCTGCGCGGGTGGTGGTGGCGGTGGGGACATGACGATGTGGGCGTTGGTGCCGCTGAAGCCGAAGCTGCTCAGCCCCGCCACGCCGCCGGGCCAGGACTCGGGGCGGGTCACCACGCGGAGTCCGAGGTCGGTGAAGGGGATGTGCGGGTTGGGGGTGGTGAAATGCAGGCTCGGCGGGATCCGCCCGTGGTGGAGCGACAGGGCGACCTTGATGAGCCCGGCGATGCCGGCAGCCGCCTCCAGATGGCCGATGTTGGTCTTCACAGAGCCGATCAGCAGTTCCCGGTCGCCCTTCAGGACCGTGCCCAGGGCGTGGGCCTCGACCGGGTCGCCCAGGGCGGTGCCGGTGCCGTGGCATTCGACGTACCTGACCGTTTCCTGGCCGGTCGCCGCGTCGCGCAGGGCCGCCTCCACCACCTCGCGCTGGGCCGCCGGGTTGGGGGCGGTCAGGCCGTTGGTGGCTCCGTCCTGGTTGGTCGCCGTACCGAGGATCAACGCGTAGACGCGGTCGCCTTGAGCCAGCGCCTTGGAGAGCGGTTTGAGTACGGCCACACCGCAGCCCTCGCCCCGGACGTAGCCGTCGGCGCTCGCGTCGAACGCCTTGCACCGGCCGTCCTGGGCGAGCATGCCGGCCAGCCCCAGGCCGGTCGAGGGGGCGGGGTCGAGGAGCAGGTTGACCCCGGCGACGACGGCCGCTTCGCACTCGTCCGAGCGGATCGCCCGGCAGGCGAGATGGACGGCGACCAGGGACGACGAGCACGCCGTGTCGACGGCGAGCGCGGGGCCGCGCAGGCCGAACACGTACGACAGGCGCCCTGCCGCCACGGAGAGCGCGTTGCCCGAAGGCGTGTAGCGGTCGATCGCCGCGGGGTCGAGCTGGCGGTAGGCGTAGTCGTTGGCGGAGATGCCGAGGTACACGCCGGTACGGGAGCCGCGCAGCCGCGCCGGGACCTCGCCGGCGTCCTCCAGGGCGTCCCAGGTGGTTTCAAGGAGTATGCGCTGCTGGGGGTCCATGCGCAGCGCCTCGTCGCCGCCGATGCGGAAGAACGGCGCGTCGAAGCCGGAGACGTCGTCCAGGAGCCCGGCGCGGCCACGGGGCGACCCCTCCCAGCGATCGGCCGGGATGTCGCCGATCGCGTCGGTCCCGGATTCGAGGAGGCGCCAGAACGCGCCCAGGTCACCGGCCCCCGGCATCCGGCACGCCAGCCCCGTAACCGCGATCGGTTCCCCCTCGCGCCCGCTCGGCCTCTTCCCCGCCATGGCCGCCTGGTGGGCAGGGCGACCGAGCGCCGCCGGTGTTCCGCGCTGGGCAGGACGACCGGGCGCCGGCGTGTCGTCGGGGGCCGGGACGCGCTCGCTAGGCGGCGGCTCGAGGGCCCGGACGTGCTCGGGGGGCGGCGCGTGCTTGCGGGATAGGTGGTTGGCGAGGGTGGATACCGTGGGGAACTCGAAGGGGAGGGTGGGGCTCACCGGCTGGCTGAGGAGGCGTTGCAGGTCGCCTGCCATCGCGGTGATCCGGGGGGAGTCGAGGCCGAAGGCGGCGAACGGCGCGTCGGTGTCGACGTCCGCCGGCGGCAAGCCCGCCTCTGCCGCGACCCGGTGGACGAGCCAGTCCTCGATCCTCTCTACGTCCATCGGCCCTCCCGGCTCTCGAAGCGCACGGGGACGGTCCCGGCGAGCACGGCGTCCCTGGCCGCGGTGCGGCGTACCTTGCCGCTCGACGTCTTGGGGACCGTCCCCTTGGGCACCAGATAGATGGCGTCGAGGCGGACGCCCAGGTCACGCAGGACGGTGGTACGGATCTCGCCTGCCAGCGGGGCGAGGGCGGCCTCGTCCGCGGTCGTCTCCTGCACCAGCGCCACGCCCTCGTTCAGGGCGAACGCCGCGCCAGCCCCGCGCCGGACGTGCCCGCCGGAGACGCAGGCGACGTCCTCCACGTCGTGCGGGTGGATGTTGCGGCCCCTGATGATCAGGAGGTCCTTGATCCGGCCGGTCACGTACAGGCGCTGGTCCCAGAGCAGTCCGAGGTCGCCTGTGCGGAGGTACGGGCCGTCGCCGCCGGCCAGGCGCGCCTGGAAATCGTCACTTGGCCGCTTCCAGTAGCCGGCCGCCACGCTGGGGCCGCGTACCCAGATCTCGCCGACGTGGCCGTCCGGACGCGGGGTGAGGGTCTCCGGGTCGACGATCAGCAGCTCATGTCCCGGCGCGACCCGACCCGACGGCACCAACTCAGTCGTATCCCGCGAGGCCACGGCGAACTCACCTCCCTGACCGGCCTCCCGGACCGGCGCGACCCCCTGGACCGGCGCGGCCTCCCGGACGACCCCCTGGACCGGCTCGGTGTCCTGGACCGGCGCGGCCTCCCGGACGAGGACCGCATCGCGGGCAAGGGCCGCGTCCCGGACAGGGACCGCGTCCCGAGCGGGGGCGGCGTCCCGAGCGGGGGCGGCGTCCCGAGCGGGGGCGGCGTCCCGAGCGGGGGCGGCGTCCCGAGCGGGGGCGGTGAGGTGGCCGTGTTCGAGGGTTGCTCGGTCAGCGGTCAGGACCTCGCGGTCCTTGGGTCCGGCTCCCGTCACCAGCAGGGTGGCCTCCGCCAGGCCGTAGCAGCCGACCAGGGCCTCAGGGCGGAGCCCGCACGGCGCGAAGCGTCGCGTGAACCGCCGTACCGTGGCCGCGCGGATCGGTTCCGCGCCGCTGAAGGCGACCTGCCAGGTGGTGAGGTCCAGCGACGCGAGCTCGTCGTCCGTGACGCGGCGGGCGCACAGGTCGTACGCGAAGTTGGGCCCGCCGCTGACCGAGACGCCGAAGTTCGAGATCAGCTCCAGCCATCGGGCCGGGCGCTGGAGGAAGTGCAAAGGGGACATGAGGTAGCAGGAGGCGCCGTGGTGGAGCGGGTACATGATCGTGCCGATCAGGCCCATGTCGTGGTACATGGGCAGCCAGCTCGCCACCACCGCGTCCTCGGGCACCTGCAGGGCCCGGCCGATGGCCCGCTGGTTGGCGAGGAGGTTCGCGTGGGTGAGCACCACCCCTCTCGGGGCGGCGGTGGAGCCCGACGTGTACTGGAGGAACGCGACCGTCTCCGGGCCCACCCCCGGGTCACGCCAGGAGCCGCCGCCGGCCAGTGCGTCCGTGACCATGAGGGGAAGCGCGGGCAGCACGCCGGCGACCGTCTCCCGCAGCAGCCCGCTGGTCAGTACGGCCTCCGCGCCGCAGTCGGCGGCCACCCCGGCGACCCGGTCCCGGCCGTCGGGCTGGAGTGGCGGGTAGGCGGGAACCGCGATGACGCCCGCGTACAGGCAGCCGAAGAAGGCGGTGACGAACGCCAGGCCGGGTTCGTACAGGAGGATGACACGTCCGCCTTCGGCCACCCGGTCGGCCAGGGCGCAGGCCACCTGGCGCGCCCCCGCGTCCAGCTCCGCCCGGGTGAGAACGCGCAGGTCCGCCTCCCCGTCCGCGAGGAAGCCGAACGCGAGCTCGCCGGGCGCCTCGGCGGCACGCCGGCCGAGGAGCTCGACGAGCGTCCGTTCAACCACCGCTGTGCCCCCCGACGTGCATGCGCCACAGGGAGGTGGCGTCGAGGGCGCGGCGCGTTCCCACCTGGTCGTCCGTGACCCCGCCCCCTTCCCAGAGACGCGGGTACGACTCCACGACCGCGAGGGGCGGCTCGGCGATCTCCGGCACCCGCGCCATCGCAAGCTCCACGTACGGCTCCAGCTCCTGTGCCTTGCGCCTGGTCCGCTCCTCGTCCCGCTCCGCGAACTCCGGCAGCACCGCCTGGCCGAGCAGCTCCAGCGACTCGCACACATGCTCGTGCGGGTAGTCCCCGCCCTGCTGCAGCAGGATGAGCTGATCGACTCCGGCGTTCTCCAGCTCGCGGAAGTGGGCCGCCACCTGCTCAGGCGGCCCCACGCCCCCGAGCCCGGCCATCGGCTCTGGCTCCGCCCGCTGGAACTCCTCCCACAGGTTCGTCCGCCCAGGCACGTGCGCGCCGAACCGGTAATAGTGGGCCAATGCCCATTTGAAGAACTGCTGCCCCCGCACCCCGCGGGCGGCCGCCGTCGAGGCGTCGCGGTGGCAGAGCACGCCCGCCAGCATGGCCACGTTCGGGTTCACGGCCTGGCCGAGAGGCCGGCACTCCTTGCGGAACGTCTCGTAGTACTCGTTCACCCAGAAGCGCGCCTCGTCCGCGTCCATGAAGGAGAACGTCAGCGCCCCGATGCCGAGCCTGGCGGCGAGCTTGAGCGTGTCGCGGTTCGTGCACGCCACCCAGAGAGGCGGATGCGGCCTCTGGACGGGTTTGGGGATCACGTTGCGTGACGGCATCGAGAAGTGCCGGCCCTCGTACCCCGGGTACGGCTCCGAGCACATCATCTTCGCCGCCTCGCGCACGGACTCCGCCCACATGGCCCGCTTGTCGATGTAGTCGACCCCGAACGCCTCCAGCTCCAGCCGGGAGCTCGACTCGCCGGTGCCCCACTCCACCCGGCCGCCGCTCACCAGGTCGAGCATGGAGATCCGCTCCGCGACCCGGGCGGGATGGTTGTACGGGGCGGGCATCAGCGTGATGCCGTGCCCCACCCGCATGCGCGTGGTCCGCTGGCCGACGGCCGCGAGGAACACCTCGGGAGCCGTCGAGTGCGAGTACTCCTCCAGGAAGTGGTGTTCCTGCGCCCACCCGTAGCCGATGCCGATCCGGTCGCCGATCTCCGCCCATTCCAGGGCGTTGCCGATCAGCCGCCGCTCGTCGCCGTCGGCCCAGGGGCGGGGCAGCTGGAGCTCGAAGAACATGCCGAACCGCATGTCAGCCTCCCTCCGCCAGCAACTGCGCCAGCAGGGCGTCCACGGTCTGGTCCGGCAGCTCGCCGACCCTGCGGCCCATCCGCGCGGTCGCGCTGTCGAGCTGCCGTTTGCGTCGTACCTGATCGTCGACGATGAGGGCGAGCTGCTCGACGTTCGGCTCCCGCGAGAACAGGTCCTGGAGCAGCAGCTCTATCCCGTACCGCTGCCGCAGCCGATCCACGAGCTGGGCCACGAGCAGCGAGTGCCCGCCGAGGTCGAAGAAGTCGTCGTGGACGCCGATCTCCGGCACGCCAAGCAGCTCGCACGCGACCTGCGCGATCTCCTCCTCCAGCGGCGTACGCGGCTCGACCCGCGAGGCGGCGGACAGCCTGGCCGAGTCGGGGGCGGGCAGCCGCCGCCGGTCCAGCTTGCCGCTGGAGTTCACCGGGAACCGGTCGAGCACCACGTACGCCGTCGGCACCATGTACTCGGGCAGCCGCTCGCGCAGGTGCCGGAGGAGCAGGGCGGGATCGCGCAACTCCGCGGAGGTGGACAGCCCGGTACGGGTCACGTACGCCACGAGGCGCGAACCCGCGTGGCCGCGCTCGTCCAGCACCACGACGGCCTCCTCCACGGTCGGATGGGCGCGCAGCGCCGCCTCGACCTCGCCGGGCTCGATGCGCTGCCCGCGCAGCTTGACCTGGTCGTCGGCGCGCCCGAGGTACTCCAGCGAGCCGTCGCTCCGGTACCTGGCCAGGTCGCCGGTCCGGTACAACCGCGCGCCGGGCGCGTACGGGTCGGGGACGAAGCGCTCGGCCGTCAGCGCGGGCCGGTCGTGGTAGCCGCGGGCCAGCCCGGGTCCGCCGACGCAGATCTCGCCTGGCACGCCCACCGGCGTCTCCCGCAGGTCGGGGTCCAGCAGCCGGATCACCGAGTTGGCGACCGGCGGCCCCAGAGCGACGGGGCGGCCGGCGACCAGGGGATCGGCCGTGGTCCACACCGTCGTCTCGGTCGGGCCGTACAGGTTCCACGCCCGGTCGTGGGTCGAGGCGAGCACCTGGGCCAGGTCGGCCGGCAGCGCCTCGGCGCCGGACAGCGCCTTGACCCTGCGCTGGCCGAGTCCGCCGGCGGCGACGATCGTCCGCCACATGGTGGGTGTCGCGAGCAGGGTGGACACCCGGTGTGTGAGGATCAGCCTGCGCAGGCGAGTGGCGTCCAGGATCTCCTCCATGGTGGCGATCACCACGGCGCCGCCGGCGGCCAGCACGGGGTAGATCTCGGCCACGGAGGCGTCGAAGGCCAGGCTCGACACCGTGGCCATGACGTCGTCTGGACCGATGTCCTGCCCGTGCCGCACGTGGGCGATCAGGTTCGAGAGCGCGACGTGGCCGATGGCGACTCCCTTGGGAGTCCCGGTGGAGCCCGAGGTGTAGACGATGTACGCCAGGCCGTCGGCGGGCACGGCGACGCCGGGGTCCTCGCTGGACCGGCCCGAGATCGCGGCCGCGTCCCGATCGACGCACACCTTCTCGAAGGATCGGGCGGTGAAGGCGGGGGCCAACGACTCCTCGGTGACGACCAGGCGGGCCCCGGCGTCGGCGGCCAGGGCGGCGAGCCGCTCCGGGGGATGACGCGGGTCCAGGGGGACGTACGCGGCGCCGGCCTTGAGTACGCCGAGCATCGCGACGATCATCTCCGGGGACCTGCCGAGGCAGATCGCGACCCGCGACTCGTGCCCGGCGCCGAGCTCGCGCAGGTGGCGGGCGAGTTGGGCGGCGCGCCCGTCGAGCGTCCTGTAGTCCAGCCGCTGCGACCCGCACACCACCGCGATGCGCCGCGGATCCCGCAGCGCCTGCCGGTGGATGAGCTCGTGCGCGGGCTCGGACGGGACGGCGACGGCCGGGCCGCGTCCCCACTCCCTGACCAGGTCCCGCTCGGCCGGGTCGAGCGGCGACAGGTCCGACAACCGCCGGCCTGGGTCGCCGAGGGCCTGTTCCAGGAGCGCGGCGAACCGCGCCGTGACGCGTTCCGCGGTCGTGGCGTCGAACAGGTCGGAGCTGAACGACACGTGCCCCTCCAGCGCCCGCCCTTCCCTCAGGTGCAGCTCCAGGTCGGCCCGCGCGCTGCGCGCGGTGACCGGGACGGCCTCGAACGAGGCCCCAGCGAAGTCCTGCTGCCCGAGCGGCGGCTGCATGATGAACAGGGACCGCACGCTCGGCTGGACCTCCCGCACCATGCGCTCGAACGGCAGCGACTGGTGCGCGAACGCCCGGGCGCAGGTCGCTTTGACCCGATCCAGCGCCTCCTGGAACGTGGGATCGCCGTGCAGGCCGGTCCGCAGGGCCAGCATGTTGACGAAGTTGCCGATGAGCCCGTAGGTCTCGGGGCGCGTCCGGCCGGCGACGTTCGTCCCGACCGTGATGTCGCGCTGCCCGGTCAGCTTGGCGAGCAGCGTCTGCCAGGCGGCGAGCACGACCATGAACGGCGTGGCCCCGGCCCGGCGGGCGAGCGCGCGTACGGACTCCGACAGCTCCTCAGGCAGGCGCAGCTCGCACCATCCACCGGCCGCGCTGACCAGCGGAGGGCGCGGCCGGTCCGCGGGCAGCTCCAGCGGGGGCGCGTCGGCCAGCCGGTCCCGCCAGTAGTCCAGGTCTCGCGTCCACTCCTTCTCCTCGGGCGCCCCGGCCTGCCACGCGGCGAAGTCGCCGTACTGGATGGGCAGCTCGGGCGGCTCGAACGGGACGCCGGACGCGCGCGCCGTGTAGGCCGCCGAGAGCTCACTCATCGCCACGCCGAGGGACCAGCCGTCGCCGAACAGATGGTGTACGACGATGCCGAGCACGTCATGCCCGTTAACCCGGCAGAGGATGATCCTCGCCACCGGCCCCTTCTCGAGGTCGAAGGGCTGGTCAGCGGCAGCTTGCAGGCGTTCGACCGCCGCCGCGAACCCTTCGCCCGGCGGCAGCGCGCGCAGGTCGATCACGTCGAGCGCGGGCCGCGCGCCGCCGTCCACGACGGCGTGGGCCTTTCCCGCGTCCTTCCGCACGACCGTCCGCAGCGTCTCGTGCCGGTCCACGAGCTCGTCCACGCACGCGGCCAGCACCGAGGGCTCCAGGTCCGCGTCCACACGGGCGCAGAAGGACAGGTTGTACGCGGTACCGCCGGGCTGCAGCTGCTCGATGAACCACAGGCGCTGCTGGGCCAGCGACAGCGGCACGGGTCCGGAGGCCCGCTCGCGCCGCGGGATCGTCTCGGGGGGCTGTTCCGGGGGTGTCTCCCCGCCCAGCCAGCGCCGCAGCAGCTCCGCCTTCGGGCCGGACAGCCTGGTCTCCTCGGTCACGGTCTCGCTCCCGTCATCTCCGCTTCGAGCTCCAGCTGGGCCACCTCGGCGGGATGCAGCACCCGGCCGTCCACGCCCTGACGGACGCGGCGCGACTTGCGCAGGTCCCTGGTGACGGTGACCTTCTTCAGCCAGCGATCCCTGCCGTCGTAGCGCGGCGGGAACGCCCGCCGCCCGTGCACCGCCCGGTAGTTGTCGACGAAGGCGAGGTCGCCGGGGGTGAGCACGAGGTCGCGCAGGCCCGACTCGAGCTGGTCGGTCAGCGCCTTGAGGCTGCTCGCGGCCTTGTCATTGCCGGGCAGCGGGGTCATGTAGTACGGGTCGATGCGCAGGTACGGCCGGCGCGGGTCGCCGAACAGCACCGCGCTCGGGGCCGCGTCGGACCACCGTTCTGGGCCGGGTGGCGGCACGCGGGTGTAGCCGTTCTCACGCATCCGCTGCTGCAGATGCTCGTTGTCCGGATAAATCAGGAAGTACGGCTGGCGGAGGATCGCGGCCTGCTCGGGCGACAGCCGTACCTCGTCGACCGCGGACACGGTCGTCGGGGTGAGCTTGTCGTTGCGCATCGCCATGAGCCCCAGGTAGTCGCAACGGAACGGGTGGAACCCGTCCTCGGTGTGCCACGCGAGGTCGTCCAGGCTGCCGTGACCGCTCTGCTCCCGCTCCTGGTCGCGGATGGGCAGCACGTTGTGCACGAGGTGGCCGTTCTGGAGCGTCGACCAGCCGAACACGTCGCCGAGCAGGCAGCCGAGCAGCACCAGGAACAGTTCCTCGCGCGCGGTGGCCGCCGGATCCGCCTGCCGGCGCCAGTGGGGCGGGGTGGGCCCGATCCTCTCGTCGTCGACCCCGAGCCCGCGCACCATGACCCAGGGAGAGGTCTCCTGGTGGTGGAAGGCCATGAAGAAGTCCAGGAGCCCCTGCGGAAGATGGCGG
Organism: Nonomuraea cypriaca; assembly: GCF_015645445.1. Lineage (GTDB taxonomy): Bacteria > Actinomycetota > Actinomycetes > Streptosporangiales > Streptosporangiaceae > Nonomuraea > Nonomuraea cypriaca. Next base: position 34,475 of record NZ_JADOGI010000100.1, read on the forward strand.
TAGGCCTCGCCTCTGGCCGCCCACAGGAAGCGGGGAGCCTCCGCCGTTCCGTAGGCGTGGCGGAGACGGTCGAGGAGCCCGTCGATGTGGCCCTTCTCCGCCGATGTCAAGGAGTACGTCACGGTCGTGTTCACGTCAGCCGTCCATCTGCCGCCGCAGGCTCGCGGGCCGCATGTCCGTCCAGACCGAGGCGATGTGCGCGAGGCAGTCGTCCTTCGACCCGGCGAACCCGCCCGGGTGCCATCCCTCGGGAAGCGGCCGGCCCGGACGCCAGATCGAATACTGCTCCTCGTCGTTGATCACGACGGTGTACTCGTCCTGCGTGCTCATTCCTGCGGTCCTTTCATGAGGCTGTTCAGTAGGGCGTCCACTTCGTCGTCTCCCATGCCGGCGACGGCCTGGCTGGGACCGGTGGGCCGGCGTTCGCGCCTGGCCGGGCCGTTGTCCAGGACCGTGTCCGGTGAGGGGAGGGCTTGGCGGTCGACTTTGCCGTGCGGGGTGAGGGGGAGCTGGTCGAGGAAGACGTAGGTGGCGGGGAGCATGTAGTGCGGGAGGGTGGCGAGGAGGTGGGCGTTGAGCTCCTCCCTGGAGACCGCCCCCGCCCTGGACACGACGTACGCCGTGAGGCGCGGGTCGCCGGTGGCCGCGTCGTGCTGGGTCGTGACGGCGGCGCCGACGATGGCGGGGTGGTTGTGGAGGGTGGTTTCGATTTCGCCGAGTTCGATGCGGTAACCGCGGATCTTGGTCTGGGTGTCGGTACGGCCGAGGAACTCGATGGTGCCGTCAGGCAGCCAGCGTCCCCGGTCGCCGGTGTGGTAGAGGCGTTCGCCCGGGTGGAGGCGGTCCGGGGTGAAGTGTTCGGCGGTGAGAGCGGGGCGGTTGAGATAGCCGCGGGTGATGCCGGGCCCGCCGATGTGGATCTGCCCGGGGATGCCTTGGGGCAGGGGGTTGAGGTCGTCGTCCAGGATGTGCACGCGGGCGCCCGGGATGGGCCTGCCGATGGGGACGCTCGCGCCGGCGAAGTCGGGCGGGCACGGGTGGAACGTGCTCCAGACGGTCGCCTCGGTGGGGCCGTAGTCGTTGTAGAGGGTCGCCGACGGCAGCATGGTCGCGTGCTGGGCCACGACGTGCGGGGGCAGCACCTCGCCGCCGACCGAGATGTCCCGCAGGCTGCGCAGGTCACGCGGGCAGAGCGACAGCAGCATCTCGTACTGCGAGGGCACCGCGTCGAAGTGCGTGGCGCATTCCAGGTTGATGAGCCGCCCCAGCCGGCGCGGGTCGTGCACGGTCATCGCATCAGGCAGGACGAGCCGGCCGCCCGAGGCCAGCGTCCAGTACAGGCCCGCCGCCGCGCCGTCGAACGTGAACGGGACCGGCAGGCAGTAGATGCCGGGGGAGATCCGGCCGCACGACCACCTGGCCTCGGTGGCGTGGGCCAGGTTGCCGTGACTGACCAGCACGCCCTTGGGTGTTCCTGTGGAGCCCGAGGTGTAGATGACGTAGGCGAGGTTGTCCGCGTGCACCGGGACGTCGGGGTCGGTGTCGTCCTCGCCGCCGTCGAACACGTCCACGTCGATGACGGTGGTGCCGTCCTGCGCGGCCCGCTGGTGGTGGGTGTGGGCTAGCAACACCTCGATGCCGGCGTCGGCCAGGATGAACTGCTGCCGCTCCGCCGGGTGATCCGGGTCCAGGGGTACGTACGCCGCGCCGGCCTTGAGCACGGCCAGCAGTGCGGTGACCGTGTGCGTCGTGCGCTCGGCGATCACGCCCACGCGCTTCTCCGGGCCCGCGCCCAGCTCGCGCAGGCGATGGGCGAGCCGGTTGGCCCGGATGTTGAGCGCGCCGTACGTCAGCTTGGCCTCGCCGGCCACCACCGCCACGGTGTCGGGATTCTTCGCCGCCCGCTCCTCGATCATCCGGTGCACCAGGCGCGCCTCCCCGGCCGCCTCCGGCCCCGCGGACCAGTCCCGAATGAGCCGCGCCTGCTCGGCAGGGGTGAGCATGGGCAGCGCCGACAGCGTCATGAAGGGCTCAGCCGCAGCCGCCTCAGCCAGGGTCCTGAGGTGGTCGAGCATCCGCCCGGCGGTACCCGCATCGAACAGATCGGCGGCATAGTCCAGCGAGACGGAAACGCCGCCGCTCACCCGCGCGACCGCGTCCGCGGAGCTGTCGCGCTCCGGGCGAGCGCCGACGTCGCGGTCCGGGCGAGGGGAGGCGTCGCCGGCCGAGCCCGCCGAGGCGGGGGCCCCCGGTGGGGTTGTGAGGCGGAGAGTGACGGCGGTGATGGAGGGTGGGATCGTGTCGTCGAGGTCTCGCCAATCCAAGCCGCCATAGGAGGCCGGTGGCGTGGGATGGTCGCGCAGGAAGCGTACGTGGTAGAGGGG